>CAYUAO010000048.1:0-13049 GCA_964442775.1 uncultured Halothiobacillus sp.
CGTCGAGAATCGAATAGCTCGCGATCGTGCCCATGCTTCTCGCCATGGCGCTGTTGTTGTTGCTCAGCGCCTTCGATTGCAGGGCCGCCATGCCGAGAAAGCCGATCGACAGCACCAGGACCGCGATCAGGATCTCGATCAGGCCGACGCCCTTCTGCCTATTGGGCGAATCAGGGATTACAGGGGGTTGGCGGTTTGTCACTTGGGCAGTCTCCCGAGCCTTCGTCTTCGCTCATGGTGCAGGTAGTCACGGTCGTTCCGGTCTCGAGGTAGACGCAACGCAGGTTGTTGTTGTCCATCTGGTCGGTGTTGACCTCGGCGATGAGCCCGTTGAACAACTGGTCCGAACCCGGCTGCCTGCCGACTCCATCACCGCCGAAACGAACGGATTCCGTATCCTGCAATGTCACGCTGTCGGGAATCTCCAGGTCGAGGCCGTCACGCACTACCGTCGTGCCGTCCGGGTCGCCCGCCGGACGCGCCCGCACCTCGGCCAGGTTGTCGGCACAACCCGCGCTGAGCGCCGTGCCGCCCTGGTTGCCCCCTTCGCCGCAGATGACGGCGGCCGATCCGCGTTTGATCGCCTCGGAACGCGCGTAGTTGACGGCCGTGACCCATTCGTTGCTGATCGTGGTGAGCTGGTTGGAAAGAATCAGATTGCGGAAATTCGGAATGGCAATAGCCAGCAACACGGCGGCGACGACAATGGTGACCATCAGCTCGATCAGGCTGAAGCCCGACGAGCGGTCTGGCGACGATTGCTGGAGGCGTATTCGAGTCATGCCGTTCGTTTCCTTTTTCACCGTTGAATCAAACCACGGCACCGTTGCAACCTCCAGCCCCGGAAGGACGAGTGGTCAGTCACGACCGACAAACGGTCGGCCTCCGGCCCGGGTCACGTAGAATCCGGGATCATCTCACCATGAGGGGCCGGCCAACGGCTCATCGTGGAATGCGTGACAGGCCCGTCCTGTGCGCCGACGCCACTCCCAATCGACGAGAGACCATGACAATGCACTCGCTTGCCCCTGACGACCGCGCGCCGATCATCCACCTGATCCGGGACACCGGGCGCCGGCACCTGCTGGACCGAGGCATGCAGGCGGCCGACCGCAAGACCGACGGCAGCTGGATCACCGCAACCGATCATGCGATGCAGGAAGCCCTCCGGGCGGGGTTCGCCGAACGATTCCCGGAACATGGCTTCCTCGGCGAGGAAATGCCGATCGCCGAGCAGGAAGAGGCCTGGCGGGAGTGCCTGGACGGACGGCCCACCTGGGTGGTCGACCCGCTCGACGGCACCAGCAACTTCCGCGTGGGCTTCCCCGTCTTCTCGGTGACCGTGGCCCTGCTGGTGGGCGGGAAGACGGTCTTCGGCGCGGTGTTCGATCCCTGCCGGGACGAGTGCTTCCACGCCGCTTCCGGCGAAGGGGCGTGGCTGAACGGAAAGCGGCTATCGCTCGCCGGGGAAGCGAAGCAGGAATTGCATAGCTGCCTCGCCATGGTGGACTTCAAGCGCCTGCCCCGCGAAGTCGCGACGCATCTCGCCTGCGATCCGCCCTACGCCTCGCAGCGATCGATCGGTTCGGTGGCGCTGGACTGGTGCTGGGTCGCCGCGCATCGCGTGCAGGTCTACGTGCACGGCAAGCAGAAGCTGTGGGATTACGCCGCCGGACAGTTGATCCTGCACGAGGCGGGCGGGGCGTCGGCCGATCTGATTGGTGAGATCGATTACCTCGACCGGCCGCTCGAACCGCTGCCGCGCTCGGCGGTGGCGGCGACGCACGTCGAGTTGCTGGAGGATTGGCTCGAAGAGTTGAGAGCTGAGCGCTGAGCGCTCGAAGAGAATATGCGTGCCTGTCCTGTCATCAATCCGGAAAAGCCACCGACGACGCGTTTCGCTTGCAAGGCCCGCTCGCACGGCGGGGCGTGCCGCCATCCCGTAGGAACGGTTTTGGCCGCTGATGCCCGAAAGGCGCCACCTTGGCGTATCGCGCCTGAAGGCGCTCCTACGGCAAAGGCGTTTCCTTGTGCGAGCTTGCCTTGCAAGCGAAACGCGCCGTCAGGCGCGTGTTCCGGCCTGAGCCTGTTGCCACGCCCCGACGGGGACGCCGGCTGACGCCGCCTTCGCGGGCAAGGCCCGCTCGCACCAGGGATCGGGCGTCATGATGACGCCCTGAAACGATTAAAGGCCCGCCATCTCGCGATGACGGGCCTTCCGGGTTCGGCCGCCCGGGACGGGCGGCGGTCCGGGATCAGCTACCCCAGATTTCCTTGGTGATCGAGGCGTACCAGTCGCGGGCATAGCCGGCTTCCTTCTCGGCGTTCTTGCCACCGAGCGGCGAGACGCCGCCGGCGCCTTCGACCGCGACGGTCTTGCCGTCCTTGACCTCGTAGACGGCAGCGACGGAAATCCCGTAGTCCGGACCGACGAGGCTGTAGCAGGTGTTCACCCAGCTCGGCTCCGGCGGGTTCTCGTTGTGGAACGTCGCCACGATGGCCGCCGCGCAGTTCTTCGCCTGCGAGTTGGCCGCGAAACCGGACTTGGGCATCGGCGAGCCGATGCAGGCATCGCCCACCACATGGATACCCGCCTTCTTGGTCGACTCGTAGGTGCCGGTGTTGATCGGGCACCAGCCGGAATCGTCGGTCAGGCCCGCCTCGTGGGCGATCTTGCCTGCCTTCTGCGGCGGAATGACGTTGATGACATCGCCCTTGTACTCGGTGCCACCTGCCACGACGGTCATGGTGTCCGGGTCGACCTTCTCGACGCCGCCACCGAAGTCGCCGCCGATCCACTCGATCATGTTGCCGTACTCGGACGTCCAGCCCTCGCGGAACAGCGATTCCTTGGAGAACTTGGACTTGGGATCGAGCACCAGGATCTTCGAGTTGGGCTTGTTTTCCTTGAAGTAGTTGGCGATCAGGGAAACGCGCTCGTACGGTCCCGGCGGGCAGCGGAACGGGTTGGGCGGCGCGCCCAGGATGAACGTGCCGCCGTCCTGCATCTCCTCGAGCTGGCGGCGCAGCAGGAGCGTCTGCTCGCCGGCCTGCCAGGCGTGAGGCATCTTCGTGTTGGCGACTTCCTCGGTGTAGCCCTCGATGGCGTCGTAATTGATGTCGATGCCCGGGGAGACGACCAGCCGGTCGTACTCGAAGGTCCGGCCATCCTTGAGCGTGACCACGCGGGAGTCGGCATCGACGCCGGTGACCCAGCCCTTGATCACGTTCACGCCGCGCTTCTCCAGCGCCTTGAAGTCGTGGGTGATCTCGTCGATGTCCTTGAGACCACCGATGACCAGGTTGGAGAACGGGCAGGTGGTGTGGCTGGACTTGCCGTCGATCATGGTGACGTCGACGGACGGGTCGAACAGCTTGACGTACTTGGCCGCGGTGGCGCCGCCGAAGCCGCCGCCGATGACGACCACGCGCTTGCCGCCGCTCATGCCGCCGGTGGTCTGGCAGCCGGCCAGGCCGGTCGCTGCGCCGACACCGGCCATGGCCATGCTCATTTTCAGAAATCCGCGTCGGGAAAGACTCATTGCGGTTACCTCTCGTGTTCCTTGTGCCTGCGGGGCGTTACTGGTTGGCGAAGAATTCGGACACGGCCTGAATTTCCTCGTCGGAATACCCCTTGGCGATACGGTTCATGACCGTACCCTCCTGACCGTCCGACTTGTACGCCAGCATCTTGCCGGCGATCACGTCCTTCGGCAGGCCGGCCAGGCGCGGAATACCGCCCGAGCCCTTGCCCTCGAAGCCGTGACAACCCATGCAGGTGGAACCGATGATCGACCCGTTGCTCATTTCCATCGCCCCGCCGTGATCGTCGGCGAACGTGACGCCAGCGAACAGCGTCAGGCCGAGCCCGACCGCAGCGAGGGTCCTGGCGGGTAGTCGGCGGCTCGCGGCCGCTTCTCGATTGTTTGACATCCCCAATCCTCCTAAATGTGTCTTGCCGCCCGGACAAGCACGAGCTGTCCCTGCCCAAGCGCTGCAACCATACCCCCGCCCTTTCTCCCTTTGCAATGCTTATATAGGCGGTTTTTCTGGGCACATTGAACCCGGGGACGACGCATTGGGTCATTCCTCTTTACTGTCAGTGACTTGCCTTCTCATTGCATCTTTTTATGCCACAATCAGGGCGCAAATGGGGAAGGCCGACCCACCGGATGGGTCGGTTATTGTTTTCTAGATATTCGGCATGCGGCGCGATTCGCCAGCACCGCCGCGTCCGGAAACCGGGGGAAGGCTTAGAGGATCAGGAGCGTCAGGGTAGCGAGCGCCGCGCCGATGGCCGCGCCCACCAGCACGTCGGAAAGATAGTGCAGCCCGAGCACCATGCGCGAGCTGGCCACCAGCAGGGCGAAGGGCAGCACGATCCACAACAGCGCCGGCTGGAACGCCACCAGCTGTATGCCGAAGTTGACCGCGTGCAGGGTGTGTCCGGAGGGGAAACTGTACTGGTCGAGCGGCGCGACGCTGGTCTGCAGGCGCTGGTTGCGATTCAGGGGGCGCAGGCGAGCCGTTCTGCGCTTGATCGTCAGATAGATCAGCACGCCCAGCCCGCCGGAGGCGAGCATCGATCCCATCGGCAGCACGGCGGGCGCGCCGTGCAGGACGAGCATCAGCAATGCCAGGACGTACCAGCCGATCCCGTCACCCAGCCGCGAGGCGGTCGCGAACACGGTGCGCAACGCGAGCACGCGATGGGCGCGGTTGCAACGCTCGGTCACCAGTGCCTCCCAGCCCAGGTAAGCCTGCAGGGCACGCTGGCATCGCGCGCCCATCGCGGAGTCGGCGCGCAACGGGGTCACGCCCAGCCCTCCCGCGACGACGCCTGCCGTACCGCGCCCTCGGCCACTTCGACCAGGTTCCGCTCGAAGCCGTCGATCACCGCGGTCCAGCTGTAGCCCCGCGCGGTCTCGACGGCGCGCTCGCGACGACGACTCGATTCATCGGCCAGGAGGTCAGGCACCCGGTCGAGAAAGGCCTCCGCGTCGCCGAACGGCACCAGCAGCCCGCTCGCCTCCGGCTCGATCAACTGGCGACCGGCGGCGTAATCGAAGCTCAGGCAATCCAGGCCGCTGGCCATGGCCTCGAGCACCACGATGCCGAAGGTCTCGGTAAGGCTGGGGAACAGGAACGCGTCCGCCGAGGCGTAGTAGCGGGCCAGGGCCTCGCCGCGCAGAGCCCCGGCGAAGATCGCCCCGGGCAGCGCCCGCTCGAGCCGCCCCCGCTCGGGGCCGTCGCCGACGACCACCAGGCGCGTCTCCGGGTCGACCTCGCGGGCACGCGACCAGCTCCGCGCCAGCAGGTCGAGGTTCTTCTCGGCGGCCAGCCGGCCGACGTGGAGGAGCACCGGCGTATCCTCGCTCGCGCCCCAGGAGGAGCGCAGTTCCGGGTCGCGCCGGGCCGGGGTGAAGAGACCGGTGTCCACCCCCCGACCCAACACCAACAGGCGCTCGAAGCCGCAGGCCTCGAGGTCGGCGGCCTGCTTCTCCGTGGGAATGAAGGTGTTGGCCGAGCGGTTGTGAAACCGGCGCAGGTAGCGCATCACCGGGCTGGCCAGCCAGCCCAGCCGGTAGGCCCGCGCGTAGGAATGGAAGTTGGTGTGCAGCGAGGTGGTGACCGGCAGGCCCAGGGCGCGGGCCGCCGCCAGCGCCGAGGCGCCCAGTGGCCCCTCGGTGGCGATGTGCACCACGTCCGGCGGGTCGTCGCGCCAGTCGGCGAGAAAGGCGCGCCGCCGCGGCAGGCCGAAGCGGACCTCGCGGTAGAACGGCAGGGCGATGCCGGGCACCTCCTCCCCCTCGCCCAGGTCCCGGGCCACCGGGGCCCTCGGGCAGGTCACCACCACGCGATGCCCCCGATCGCGCAGGCCGCCGACCAGACAGCCCAGCGTCGTCGCCACCCCGTTGATGTCGGGCGGGAAGGTTTCCGTCACCAGTCGGATATCCAAACGGCACCTCGGTCTGACTCCGGGGGCGAAATTGCCCCTTGATTCCGAACGCTAGGCCGATTCGATGACAGCGGCGTGTCGCGACGTTGACGATTTGGCGACAGGAAGGAAAGGGGTCAGAGGTCAGAGGTCAGAGGTCAGAGGTCAGAGGTCAGAGGTCAGAGGTCAGTGTCGATTCTGGACGGGTCCTCCAGCAGGCGGGCGAAGGCGTCGGCGTCGAGGATCGGCACGCCGAGCTTCTCCGCCTTGTCGAGCTTGCTGCCCCCCGCCTCGCCGGCGATCAGGGCAGTGGTCTTCTTCGAGACCGAGCTGGTGACCTTGGCCCCGAGCGCGGTCAATCGATCCGAGGCTTCGTCGCGGGTCATGTCCGGCAGGGTGCCGGTGATGACGAAGGTCTTGCCATCCAGCGGGGCATTGTCGGCCGGCGCCTCCGGCGTCGGCCAGTGAATGCCGGCGGCGAGCAATCCCTCGATGACCTCGCGGTTGTGCGGCTGCTGGAAAAAGGCGTGCACGTGGCGGGCGACCACCGGGCCGACGTCCTCGACCGCCTGCAGCTCCTCTTCGGAGGCCTCCATCAGGGCGTCGAGACCCCGGAAGTGACGCGCCAGCGATTCGGCGGTGACCTCGCCCACCTCGCGGATGCCCAGTGCGTAGAGGAAGCGGCCGAGCGTGGTCTCCCTGGCCTTTTCCAGCGAATCGAGCAGGTTGTCGGCGGACTTCGCCCCCATGCGCGGCAGCGCGATCAGGTCGTCGCGATTCAGCCGGAACAGGTCGTCGACGTGCTCGACCAGCCCGCGATCGAGGAACAGCGTGACCCACTTCTCGCCCAGCCCGTCGATGTCCATGGCCTTGCGGCTGGCGAAGTGGCGGATCGCCTCGCGCCGCTGCGCGGGGCAGAACAGCCCGCCGGTGCAGCGCGCCACGGCCTGGTCCTCGTCGCGCAGCACCTCGGAGCCGCACTCGGGGCAGGTCGCGGGGAGCTCGATCTTCTTGGCGTCGTCGGGGCGCTTGTCGGGCAACACCTCGATGATCTCGGGGATCACGTCGCCGGCGCGGCGGATGCGCACCCAGTCGCCGATGCGCACGTCCTTGCGCTCGATCTCGTCCATGTTGTGCAGGGTGACGTTGGCGACGGTCACACCACCCACCGCGACCGGCTCGACCCGCGCGACCGGGGTGAGCGCGCCGGTGCGCCCGACCTGGAACTCCACCTCGCGCACGCGGGTAAGCTTCTCCTCGGCAGGGAACTTCCAGGCGATCGCCCAGCGCGGTGCGCGAGCGACGAACCCCAGCCGCTCCTGCTCGGCGATCGAGTCGACCTTGTAGACCACCCCGTCGATGTCGAAGGCCAGCTTCTCGCGCTTCTCGCCGATCTCGCGGAAGAAGTCCCGCGCCTCGTCCAGGCCGGTGACCGTGGCCCGGTTCTCGGCCACGGCAAAGCCCAGTTCCTCCATCCGGTCGAGCCAGCCGGACTGGGTCGCGGGCGCCTCGACGCCCTCGGCGAGACCCACCCCGTAGGCGAAGAAGTGCAGCGGCCGCTCGGCGGTGACGCGCGGGTCCTTCTGCCGCAGCGAGCCGGCCGCGGCGTTGCGCGGATTGGCGAACACCTTCTCGCCGCGCCGCTCCGCGCGGCGGTTGATCTCGGCGAACGCCTCGTGGGTCATCACCACCTCGCCGCGGATCTCGATCTCGCTGTCCCCGGGCAGGTCGAGGTGCACGGGCACGCTGTCGATGGTGCGCACGTTGTCGGTGACGTCCTCGCCGCGGCGGCCGTCGCCGCGGGTCGCCGCGCGGGCCAGCGTGCCGCCGACGTAGGTGAGGCTGAGCGCCAGGCCGTCGAACTTGGGCTCGGCCTGGTAGGTGACCGGCGCATCGTCGCCGAGGCGCTCGCGCACGCGGCGATCGAAGGCGGAGAATTCCTCCGCGTCGAAGGCGTTGTCCAGCGAGAGCATCGGCACGCGGTGCTCGACCGTCTCGAAGGCGTGGCTGGGCGGGGCGCCGACGGTCTGCGTGGGCGAATCGGGGGTGATCCAGTCGGGGTGCCTTTCCTCCAGCGCCTGGAGTTCGCGCATCAGCGCGTCGTACTCGGCGTCGGGGATGGCGGGGCGGTCGAGCACGTAGTAGCGGAAGTCGTGCTGGCGGATCTCGGCGCGCAGGGCCGCGAGACGCTTGCGGTCGTCGCTTTCACTCATGCGCAACGGCTCAACCGTGGATGTCGATGAGCTCGCGGTACCGGTCGATCGACTCGCTGTCGAGCGGCTGGCGGCGATCGTCGATCAGCATCGCGTCGAGCGAATCGGCCAGCGAGGTAGCCACCTGGTGCATGCGCTCGAAGACCAGCGACGGGTCGGCGCCGCCGCGCACGGGCAACTGCATGAACAGCGCCAGTGCGGGGGTCTCGAAGGACGACAGGTCGTCCGGGTCGAAATACCCCGGCGAGACCGCGTTCATCAGCGAGAACCAGTCGGTCCCGTCGAGGTCCTGGAAGTGGTAGATCGAGTATTCACCGAATTCGAAGCCCGATTCCTCGATCGCGCGACGGACCCGCTCGGACGGCATCGCCTTCTGCTCCCGGTCGACGATCATCATCGAGATCACCGCACCGGTCGACGCCGGGCCGGCGTCTTCGCCGGGTTCGCCCCCCAGGCTATCCGCGTGGCTGTCCGCCCTTTGCGCGCCGGCCTCGGTCTCGACCGGCTCATCGGCCGACGCCGAAGCGGCGGGCGGTTCGTCGGCAACGCCTTGCGGCCCGACCGCCTGACCCTGACGGGTGAACAGGCGGGAGAAGCCGGGCTGCGAACGGGCCGGGGGGGTGTCGGGGGCCGGCGGTTCCTCGGCGGGAGGTTCCGCCTCGCCAAGCGATGGCTCGACTCGGGGCTCGTCGCGCCCGGCGGCGGACTCGAGCGTCGGTTCGTCGCGGAACGGACTGGCAGGGGCCTCGGCGGAGCTGCGGGGCCCGTGGTCGTCGGCGGGCTCGCGTCGGACCACCCGGCCGGCGGATGCACCGTCAATGAAACCGTCCGCGTCCGGCCGCGGCCAGCCGTTACCGTCATCGGCTCGATCCTCGGACTCGATCCGTGGTTCGCGCCGCTCGCCGCGACCGCCTTCGGCATCCTCGCTCGCGCCAACGCTGGCGTCGATCGGGTCGTGGTAGTCACCGCGCTGCGGGTGGCCGCCACCGAGGTCGACGGCCTGCTCGCTGCGGTGCCGGCGGTACATCCAGACGATGCCGCCGATCACCACCAGCCCCACCAGCAGGACAATCCAGCGCAACCATTCCATACCGTCTACTACTCCCCGAAACCCGGTGCCACGCACCCATTCACGCAAAGACTTCGCTTGTCGGTTCGACAGGTCAGGTGGCTCACAGGGCCGCTCGCGCCAATTGCTGGGAACATCCGCTTCAGGTCTCGATCAGGTCCACCGCGGCATCGATGTCGACGGACACGATCCGCGACACGCCGGCCTCGCGCATGGTCACGCCGACCAGCGCCGAGGCGCTCGCCATGGTGGTCTTGTTATGGGTGATGTACATGAACTGCACCCGGTCGGACATGGCCGAAACCATAGCACAGAAGCGCCCCACGTTAGCCTCGTCCAGCGGGGCGTCGACCTCGTCGAGAATGCAGAACGGCGCGGGGTTGAGTTCGAATATGGCGAAGATCAGCGCGGTGGCCGTCAGGGCCCGTTCGCCGCCCGAGAGCAGCGACAGGTGGCTGATGCGCTTGCCCGGCGGGCGGGCCATCAACGCGACCCCGGCATCCAGCGGATCGTCGCCGGTCAGCTCGAGGCGCGCCTCGCCGCCGCCGAACAACGACTCGAAGCGCGGCCCGAGGCGCTGGTTGACGGCGTGGAAGGTCTCGCGGAATCGCTCGCGGGTCTGGCGATCCATGGTCTCGATCGCCTCGGCCAGCTGCGCCAGCGCCGACTCGACGTCCGCGAGCTGGCCGGCCAGCTCCTCGCGGCGCTGCTCGACCTCGCGGTGGTCCTCGATCGCCGAGAGATTGACCGCGCCCAGCCGACGGATCCGGGCCTCCAGGTCGGCCAGTTCCCCGGTCAGGCGTTCGGCCACGCCCGGCTCGGCGGCCAGTTGCTCGATCGCCTCGGCCTCGGGCTCTTCCTCGTCCTCGGCCAACTGCTCGCGGGCCTCCTCGAGGCGGGCGCGGGCGTGCTGCTCGCGGGTCTCGCCCTGGGCACGGTCGATGCGGGCCTGCTCACTGTTCGCCCGTGCGGCATCGCGCTCGGCTCGGGCCTCGGCCACCGCCTGGCGAGCCGAGGCCTGGGTCTCGCTGACGGCGCGCTGCTCGTCGCGCGCCCGGGTCTCGGCGGCCTCCGCCTCGGCCAACCGCGCCTGGTGTCGCTGACGCTCGGCCGCCAGTCCGTCGCGATCGGTGCGAATCCGGTCGCGCTCGCGGTCCTGCTCGGCCAGACGCCGGGCAATCGCCTCGCGTTCGTGATCGAGTCGCCGAATCTCGTCGCCCAGCCGCGCGATGGTCTCGTCGCGCTGCTCGATCTCGCGGCGCGCGCGGTGAAAACGGTCGGCCGCGACCCGCGCGTTCTCGCGGGCCGCCTCGAGCGCCTCGCGCGCCGCCTCCTGCCGTTCGACGACCTCGTTTCGCCGTCGGTCCGCCTCGGTCACCGCCTCGGCGGCGTTGTCACGTTCGGCCTCGAGACGCGTCCGCTCGTCGCGAACCGCCTGCAGCTCCTCGGCCTCGGTGGCCGCGCGGCCCTCGAGCGTCGCCACCCTCTCGTGCAGCTGCTCCAGCCGTTCGCCGAGATGTCGATCGGCCAGGCGGGACGACTCGAGCGCGCGCCGCTGGCGGTCGAGTTCGCGCCGGCTCACGTCGACCGCCTCGCGATCCGCTTCGGCCACCGCCCGGCTCTCGGCGAACGCGGCCTCGGCCCGCCCGAGGCCGGTTTCCGCCTCGTCGATCGCGGCATCCAGTTCGCGGCGACGCGCGAGATGCGCCAGGTGCGCCGCCGCCCCGGCATTGTCGCTGCGACCCAGCCAGTGACGCCCCACCCACCAGCCGGCCGGTGTGATCAGGAACTCGCCTGCCGCCAGCCCGGCGCGGCGCGCCAGAGCCGCCTCCAGGTCCTCGACCGGCCGGCCCGGGAAGTCGCCCACGCGCTCGGCGAGCCAGTCGGCATCCCGGCCGGCCTGCGCCTCGAGCCACCAGCCGCCGGCGCCTTCCGACTCGGTGAAGCGCTCGATCTCGGCGGCCACCACGGCATCCAGGTCCTCGACCAGCTCGGCCTCGATCGCCTCGCCCAGCGCGTGACCGACCCATGACGCGTGGATGTCCACCTCGACCAGCCGGTCGGCCAGCCGCGGCCCCGCCGACTCCCCGGACGCTCGCGGGGCGTGCGCGGCGATCAGCCGGTCGAGGGCCTGGCGTTCGGCGGTCAGCCCGTCGAGGGCGTGGCGTGCCCGGCGGCGGGCTTCCTCGTGTTCCTGGCGGGCGGCCTCGCTGGCCTCGGCGGCCACCACCGCCTCGTCGTGCTCGCGCTGCCGGCTCGCGACGGCCGCCTCGGCCGACTCGACCTCGCCGGCCCGCTCTCGGCGCTCGCGTTCGAGTTCGTCCAGCTCGTCGCGCGCCCGGGCGAGTTCGGCGGCGGCCGGGGCCGACTCGAGTCGGCGGCATTCGCGCGAGACGGCCTCGAGGCGCTCGGCCAGGCGGGCCTGCTCGCGCTGCGGGTCGATGCGCGCCTCCGCGGCGGCCATCGCCTCGCGGCGCAACGCATCGAGTTCGGCCTCGGCGGCCGAGCGCCGGTCGCGGGCCCGCTCGTGGGCGGCGGCGAGTTCGTCGAGCGAGGCACGGGTGTCGTGCTGCTCGGCGATCAGGTCGTCCCGGCGGGCCTCGGCCTCGTGGCGTTCGGTCTCGCGGCGCTCGGCCGTCTCCCGGTCGTGGTGAGCCTGGCGTTCGAGCCCCTCGAGACGCGCGTCGAGCTCGGCCTGGCGAGTAGTGACGGCGTTGAGGTCATTGGCGAGCCGATACTTCTCCGCCGAGAGTTCGGCCAGCCGGTCGCCGGCGGCCTGCACGGCGCGCTCGGCCACGTCCTGGGCGGTCTCCGCGGCCGCCAGCCGCTGCTGGCAGTCCGTCTCGACCTCGCCGGTCCGGGCGACGATCCGGTCGAGGCGGGTTCGCTCGTCGCGGGCGTGGACCAGGGCGACGGCGGCCGCCTCGACCTGGCGACGACGGCGCACCGCAGCGAGCTCGCGGTACTGCCGGGCGGCACGCGCCTGACGGGCGAGCGTCGCCTCCTGGCGCTCGAGCTCGGCGGCGATGTCGTTGAGCCGGGAGAGGTTCTCCTCGGTGTGAGCGATGCGGTTGGCCGTCTCGCGGCGGCGCTCGCGGTAGACCGAGATGCCGGCGGCCTCCTCGAGGTAGCCGCGCAGCTCGTCGGGCTTGGCATCGACGATGCGATTGACCTGGCCCTGCTCGATCACCGAGTAGGAGCGCGCGCCCACGCCGGTGCCGAGAAACAGGTCGACCACGTCGCGGCGGCGCACGCGGGTGTTGTTGATCTCGTAGCGCGACTGGCCGTCGCGGTCGAGGCTGCGCCGCACGGTGATCTCGTTGTAGGCGGCGAAGGGGCCGTGGATGCGCCGCTCGCGGTTGTCCAGCGTCAGCTCGACCACGGCCCGACTGGCCGCGGCCCGCTCACCGCTGCCGGCGAAGATCAGGTCGTCGAGGGCCTGGCCGCGCAGGTGGCGGGCCGACGACTCGCCCATCACCCAGCGCAGGGCGTCGATCAGGTTGGACTTTCCGCAGCCGTTGGGACCGACGATCGCCAGCGTGTTGGCCGGCAGACGGATCTCGGTGGGCGCGGCGAAGGACTTGAAGCCGGCGAGATAGAGGCGGGTCAGGCGCATGGGGTCAGCTCATCCCCTGTACAAGCGGACGGGGCGCGGGACCGATGCCGGGACACACGCCACCGGCGCGTTTCGCTTGCGAGGCAAGCTCGGACAAGCGCACCTGACACCGTAGGAGCGCCTTCAGGCGCGATCCGCCGACGTCGCACCTGATCGACTTCGCGGCTAAAGCCGCTCCTACACGCTGGCGATACGCCCCACCGTGCGAGCCGG
>CAYUAO010000049.1:0-12925 GCA_964442775.1 uncultured Halothiobacillus sp.
ACGTCGAGAGGCCGGTTATCACTACGGGCCTGTGGGCACCCCGGGGGGGTGGGTTGGACTTTCAGTCCAACGTCGGCCGTCAGGCCGACTTGCCGAATCCAAGACAAGCCGGCCCGGCCATGCCGCTCGTCGCCGAGGGCGTGGCCGGGCCCCGTTGTTGCCGGATCGGGCGAGCGTCAGTCCGCCAGCTTGGCGATGCGCCCGCGCTGGGCCTCGAGTTCGCCGAGTTCCGCCTCGAACTTCGCCAGGCGCTCGCGCTCCTGGTTGACCACGGCCTCGGGCGCGCGCTCGACGAAGTTGGCGTTGGCCAGCTTCCCTCGGGCCTTCCCGATCTGTTGCCTGATCCCGTCGATGGCCTTGTCCAGACGCTCGAGCTCGGCGTCCACGTCGATCAGTCCGGCGAGCGGGATGTGCACCTGCATGCGACCGACCAGCGCCATGGCGGACTCGGGGGGGTCGCCCTCGATCTCCTCGACCGACTCGATCCGCGCCAGCGACTGGAGCAGGGGGGAGAGCTCGGCGATCAGCTCCCGGTCGCGGTCGTTTGCCTCGGTGACCATCACCGGCAGCGGCTTGCCCGGTGCGATGTCCATCTCCGCCCGGATCCGGCGCACGCCCAGGGCGAAGGCCTGCAGCCACTCGATCGCCTCGCGTGCCTCGGGATCGCGCCGGCTCTCGTCGGGCACCGGGAAGGGCGCGGTCATGATGCTGGCATCGTCGGCCGGCTTGCGCCCGGCCAGCGGGGCGACGCGCTGCCAGATGGTCTCGGTGATGTAGGGAATGAACGGGTGGAGCAGCCGCAGCAGCGTCTCCAGCACCCGGACCAGCGTGCGGCGGGTGCCTCGCTGGGCGGCCTCGTCGCCGTGGCGGAGCGCCGGCTTGGTCAGCTCGAGGTACCAGTCGCAGTAGGTCGACCAGGTGAAGTCGTAGAGCGTGTGCGCCGCCAGGTCGAAACGGTAGTCCTCGAGGTGGCGGATGACGGTCGCCTCGCATTCCTGGAGCTCGCCGATGATCCAGCGGTCCGCGGTGCCCAGCGTGACCGGCGCATCATCGAGTCCCGTGTCCTCGCCCTCGCACTGCATCAGGACGAAGCGGCTGGCATTCCAGAGCTTGTTGCAGAAATTGCGGTAGCCGTTGACGCGCTCGAGATCGAAGCTGATGTCACGGCCGGTGGTCGCCAGCGCCGCGAAGGTGAAGCGCAACGCGTCGGTGCCGAAGCCCTCGATGCCGTCGGGGAATTCCTCGCGGGTGTGCTTCTCGATCTGTTTCGCCTTCTTCGGCTGCATCAGGCCGGTGGTGCGCTTTTCCACCAGCGGCTCGAGGTCGATGCCGTCGATGATGTCGATCGGGTCGAGGACATTGCCCTTGGACTTGGACATCTTCTGCCCGTGGGCGTCACGTACCAGCCCGTGCACGTAGACCTCGCGGAAGGGCACGTCGCCGCCGAAGTACTTGCCCATCATCACCATCCGCGCGACCCAGAAGAAGATGATGTCGAAGCCGGTGACCAGCACGCTGGTGGGATAGAAGCGTTCCAGCTCTGGCGTCTGCTCCGGCCAGCCCAGCGTGGAGAACGGCCACAGCGCCGAGGAGAACCAGGTGTCGAGCACGTCCTCGTCCTGGGTCAGCTCGGTGCCCGCGGGGACGTCGTACTTGGCGCGCACCTCGTCCTCGTCGCGGCCGACGAAGATGTTGCCGTCCGCGTCGTACCAGGCCGGGATGCGATGGCCCCACCACAACTGGCGGCTGATGCACCAGTCCTGGATGTTCTCCAGCCACTGGAAGTAGGTGTTCTCCCAGTTGCCGGGCACGAAGCGGATGTCGCCGGAGCGCACCGCCTCGATCGCGGGCTCGGTGATCGCCTTTTTCCCGCCCGGGGTGCCCTTGGGCGTCTCGTCACGGGTGAGATCGACGAACCACTGGTCGGTGAGCAGCGGCTCGATGACCGTGCCGCTGCGATCCCCGCGCGGGACCATCAGCTTGTGCTTGTCGATCTGCACCAGCAGGCCCTCGGCCTCGAGGTCCGCCACGATCTGGCGGCGGGCCTCGTAGCGGTCCAGCCCGCGGTAGCGCTCCGGAATGTGCGGGTCGGCATTCTCGGCGGCCGTCCCGATGCACTCGGCGGACTCGCGGATCGCCGCGGTCTCGGTGAGCACGTTGAGCATCGGCAGATCGTGGCGCTGGCCGATGGCGTAGTCGTTGAAGTCGTGCGCCGGGGTGATCTTCACGCAGCCCGAGCCGAACTCGGGGTCGACGTAGTCGTCGGCGATGATCGGGATCCGGCGGCCGACCAGCGGCAGGGTGATGGTCTGGCCGATCAGCCCGTTGTAACGCTCGTCCTCCGGGTGAACGGCCACGGCGGTGTCGCCGAGCATCGTCTCCGGGCGGGTGGTGGCCACCGTCAGGTGACCGCTGCCGTCGGACAGCGGGTAGCGCATGTGCCAGAGGTGGCCGTCTTCCTCCTCGCTGATCACCTCGAGGTCGGAGACGGCGGTGCGCAGCACCGGGTCCCAGTTGGTCAGGCGCTTGCCGCGGTAGATCAGGCCGTCCTCGTAGAGGCGGACGAAGACCTCGCGCACGGCCTCGGAGAGGCCGTCGTCCATGGTGAAGCGCTCGCGCGACCAGTCGCAGGAGGCCCCCAGACGCTTCATCTGCTCGGTGATGAAGCCGCCGGACTGTTCCTTCCATTCCCAGACCTTCTCCAGGAACTTCGTCCGGCCGATGTCGTGCCGCGAGACGCCCTGGCCCTCGAGCTGGCGCTCGACCACCATCTGGGTGGCGATGCCCGCGTGGTCGGTGCCGGGTTGCCACAGGGTCGCCTCGCCGCGCATGCGGTGCCAGCGGGTCAGCACGTCCATCAGGGTGTCCTGGAAGGCATGGCCCATGTGCAACCGCCCGGTGACGTTCGGCGGCGGCAGCATGATGCAGTAGGCGCCCTCGGCCTGCATGTCCGGCCGGAACTGGTCACCGTCCATCCAGCGGGCGTAGCAGTCCTGTTCGATCTGTCGGGGGTCGTAGGTCTTTTCCATGCCGTCTATCCGGTTGGCTTGTCGTCGGGAAGGGCGGGGCGGTGCGCGGGATTTCCGGCACCACCGGGGGTCAGGCGTCGCCGCGGCGGACGGAGTCGACGCGGTGATGGTCGACCGTCACGCCAGCGGCCTTGTACTGCCGCCAGCGTTCGCGGGCATCCGCGCGGGGCTGATCGCCGGCGGGGACCACCTCGTCGATGCGCTCGCGGTCGGCCGGGCGCGGGATCGGCGCCCCGGCGAGATTGATCACCCGGGCGAAGCCGCCGGCCTCGGGGTCGCAGCCGATGAAGATCGGCGCGTGGTCGGCGTCCTCGGGATCGGAGGTGTGCGGCACGAAGCGGTCGTCGCGGTAGGCCCAGAGGTAGTCGTCGAAGCCCTCGACGTGGGCGAGGTTGGCGCAGACCACGTAGGTGGGTTGCCCGGCTTCGGCCTGCTCGGCGCAGAGTTCGGCGGCGAAGTACCAGAAGGCGTCTTCTGCCGGGTCGTCGATCAGGTGGAATACGATCTCGCTCATCAGGGTCGTCGGGCCTGCTCGTGGTCCGGTTCATGGGTACTGCGGCGCGGGCGGTCACCCGGGATGCCGCCGACGAACAGCGGTAACCGGGAAGCGCCGACGGCCGCGCCGTGAGGCAGACGAGCATTATGCCCAATTACCCCATGCGGCCCAAGGCGCAGGCGCCCCGGAAGGAGGACGAGCGCGCCTGCGGCAACCGGCTCGTCGTGTGCCGTGCCGGCCGCGGTGGTCGACCTGTTCCTGTCCGGGCCGGTTTCAGGCGCGGGTGCCGTCCTCGACCGCCTTGCTGTCGTCGCCGGGCCCCACCTCGCGGATCAGTCGATCGAGCGTGTTCATGAATTCCTGCAGACGGGCCTCGAAGGTCGCCCCCGGCATGCTCCCGTCGTGAAACTCCTGCAGCAAGGACAGGATGCCGGTGGCCAGCGGGCGGTGCCGGTCGAGGTTCTCGGTCGCCCACCAGGAGGCCGCGGCACGCAGCTGGTGATGACGCTCGGAATTCTCCAGGTGGGCGCGCCCCAGAGAGCGAAGCCCCCACAGGGCGGCCATCGCACCGAGCGCCGTGCGCGGCCGGGCGGGGTTGGTCGCGAAATCGAAGCGTGTCATCCAGCCGGTCAGATCCCGTCGGCGCATGGGGCGGGCGATCGCGTAGCCCTGACCGAGCTGACCGCCCAGCAGGGCAGTGGCCTCGATCAGGTCCGGGGTTTCCAGGCCCTCGACCACGGTGCGCAGCTCCAGTGCCTCGGCCATCTGGATCATCGAGGCGATGAAGGTCAGGACCCGGCCGGGTTCGCGGTGCGCCGAGCGCACCATGCCCTGATCCACCTTGACCGTGTTGAACGGCAGGCTCCGCAGGCGGAGGAGGTTGTTGTAGCCCGAGCCGAGGTCATCCATCGCCAGGTTGACACCCAGATCCCCGAGCCGCCGCATCGGCCCGGCCAGCTCGCGGGGTTCAAAGCCGGTGTCGCCCTGTTCGAGCAGTTCGAGGGTCACGCGGTGGGGACTGATCCCGTGGCGGTCGAGGACCGTGCGCACGTGCCCCACGGCGGCGGGATCCACGAGGACGCCGACCGGCAGGTTGACGGCGACCGACAACGAGGGGCCAAGGCGTGCCTCGATCTCGCGCAGGCAGGTCAGCGACTGCTCCAGGCCCATTTCGAACAGGCGCATGACCTGACCGTCGTTGAGCCAGGGAATGAACATGTTCGGCATGATGACCTCGCCGTCGGGCAGGTACAGCCGTGCCAGCGCCTCGAGCGTGGTCAGGTTTCCCGTCTGCACGTCGATCACTGGCTGGAAGATCATCTCCAGTCCGCCGTGGTAGAAGGCCTGTCGCCAGCGGTCGAAATCGTCCTTGCCATACAGCAGGGCCGTCGGACTGCGGATCTGGCGCCAGGCCTGGCTGACCAGTGCCATCAGCTGGCCGGCAAAGCCCTGCAGCTTCGCGTTGGCGAACATGCCCGGGATGCTCCCGTGCAGGCAGATTATGGCGATGGGCTGGTCGCGGTGGTCGAGGATCGGCAGGGCGACCGAGCTGTGAACGCCCTCAGCCTTGGCCCGTGCCGCCCAGGGGGTGCCGTCGGGGTCCACGAGGGTGTTGTCCATCCGGTTCACGCGGGCCTGCCGATAGGCGAGCGAGACCGGGTGGGCCGATTCGGGCCGCTTGAGGTCCAGCGTGGGATGGGCGTCGACCGCGCCCGGCGCCGGGGAGAACAGGTCGGCGCCCTCGGCGTAGTTGGCGACGAACCGGCCGTCGGCGTTGGGGGAAAGGATCGCGACTCCCTTGATCCCGGGCAGGCTGGTGAGGGTATCGAGCAGGTGTTCGTTGAAATCCGACCAGCTGTGTTCATTGCGGCGACGCCGGTCGATCTCCACCAGGGCATCGTGAAACTCGTCGTCGACGGCCTGACCGGCGGCCAGCTGGTGGGAAAGCTCCAGGCTGAGTCGCTCGGTGAACACCCGTTCGAGCCGGTTCTGGTGTCGCTGGTTGAGGTGGGCGCGACTGAAGTTCTCGTTGAATTCGTGCAAGTACACGGTGATTGCCCGCACCAGGTCGCTCGGGGAGACCCCTGCCAGGGCGTGCACATGGCCGATTCGTCGGGCGCGGTCGACGTGTCGCTGCTCGTCGAGATCCGGGTCGAGCAGAAAGCCGAGATGCTCGGCCTGTTGGGTCTTGAGCGCTTCGTACTGTGTTTCGGACTGGTGTGCGAGCACGTTTCGGATCGACTCCCGCGCGGAAAGCTCGTCGTAGAATCGATCGATGAAATCCTCGCTGAGCCGGTCGACTTCCGGTCGTATCCGCTCGAGCAGCATTCGGGCGGCCGGCCCATAGGCCGACACCGATTCGGTCATGTCCGGGGTCTCGTCGGGTTCCCGCGCGCTCTCGCGCTCCCAGATCACCCAGTCGTGCCGGCGGACGGCCTTGCTGTTCTTGGCGGCGTACAGCGCGGCATCTGCGTTGCGGATCAGTTGTTCGGGGGCGCTGTCGTCGAGCGGGTAGCGGGTCACTCCGATCGAGCCGTTGGCATGGATCTCGACTCCGTCCTCCAGCGAGATGGGTCGCCGGATGGTGCTGATCAGCCGTTCGAGCACACGTGTCAGGGCAGTGTCGTTCTCGATGTCCTCGAGGATCAGCAGGAACTCGTCGCCCCCCAGCCGGGCCGCGGTGTCGGTGTCGCGGATCGCGTCCTTCAGGCGGGCGGCGAGGGTCATGAGTATCTCGTCCCCGGCGGCGTGTCCGAAGCGGTCGTTGATGGGCTTGAAGTCGTCGAGATCGAGCAGGACGACGGCCAGCATCTGGTGGTGACGGTCGGCCCGGGCGAGCGCCTTGGGCAGCTCGACGTCGACCGCCCGCCGATTGGCCAGGTTGGTGAGCGGATCGTGGTAGGCGAGGTAGGTGTTGCGCTGTTGCTCCTCGTCGAGCCGGTCGCGCAGGTCGAGCTGTTCGAGGCTGCGATTGAGCAGTTCGCCCAGGTGCACGAGCACGTCGCTGACCTGCTGGTCGAGATCGGATTCGGCGGCGGCGACCACCACGAGGAAGGCCCACAGGCGTCCGCCGCGGGACAAGGGCACCAGCGCGGCGAGCGGCGGGGTGTCGAACCAGTTCAGCGCGGCGAAGGGTGCGGCGATGCGCTCGTCGATCACCAGTCGCCGGCCCGAGTCGATCAGGGCGTGTGCGCGCTGGATGCCGTCTTCGAGCGTGCGCCTGACTTCGGCGTTCGGGTTGTCGACGATTTCGCTGTCACCGCCCGTGGCGATCGGTGCGATGTCGTGTTCGGCCGGGGCCACCCAGGCGCCGAGGAACAGTCCCGTCTCCACCAGCTGGGTGCAGACCACCTCGAGCATGCGCTGCTCGTCGTCGGCGAGGATCAGCGTGTCGATCTGGGCCAGGAGCGACTGCATCAGGGCCTGGTCGCGCTCCAGTCGCTCGATTCGCCGGCGTCGCTGCCGATCGAGTTCGGCGGCGTCCTGGCGATCGTTGGCGAACAGTCGATCGGCGCTGGTCCGCAGTGCCTCGAGCGTGGCCGTCTCGGGCAGGGGTTCGGGTGTGCCGATGGTTTCGATGGCCCAGTACCCCGGGGCGTCACTCTCGCTGCCAAGCGCCTGCAACAGCAGGCGTTCCTCGGCGTCCTCGATCGAATCGGCCGGGTCGGAGGCGGCGTCCGGGTCCGGCAGGAGACTGCGGTCGAAATCCTCGCTCGCGGCGATCGCCCGGCCGTCCTCGGCGAGGAAGACCGCGCTGCGCGACAGGCCGGGATAGCAGGCGGCGACGGCCGCCAGCCAGGCCGTGAGCGCCTCGTCGCGCGGCAGCCGTGTGCCAAGGTACCGGGCGAGGGCGTCGAGCCGGTTGGTGGCCGGGGACGTCATTCGCGACGTGATTCCGCCGGCGACGGCCGACCGCATCGCGCCGGGGGCGCTGCGGTCGGCCGGACGCGGGCGGGGCTGGGCAGGTAATGGCTCATTCGGGTCAAGAGGATCCGGTCGTCACGGGTCGGGGTCAAGTCGGTCCTGGGTAGGATTGGATGGATGGCCCGGCTCCTTCCTGGGCCACGGGCCATCCCGCCCCCCGGGTAGGGGATGTCAAGTGGTGGCGGTAGGCATGCTCCTGCCTTACACTGCCCGCGATCATCTATTTTCCGGAATGTCGTGTCGGTTCGATGACCGCGCCGACGGCTTCCCCGGGTATCGGCTCAACCGCTCGTGTCCCGGGCCGGGCCGCGACCCTCGCCGGGGCGCCATGCCGACCCGGCACGCCACGCCCATCTCGGACGTGCCGGTGCGCGACGGTGAAAGGTGACGTCTTCCCGGCGATCGCGCGGCCGCGCCTATCACAGGCCGAGTATAACGGAGCCCGGGATGCGTTGCCGGTCGACCATGATTCTGCCGCGGCCACGGTGGCCCGGATGCCGCCGATACGCGATTCCGGCCTGACCGCCCGGATGCCGGCGCGCCTCGACGTCGCCGGTGGGAACAATGCCTGACGACGTGTCCCCCGACGGGACGCCGAGGCGATATCCACGCAACGGCCACCTTGAAGGAGCCGGCATGACCACTCAACCCGCGTTTGCCCGTGACCCCGATGCGACAGCCCAACTGTTCTGGGCGTTCGTGTTCACCACGTCGATCATGTTGGTGGCTGTCCTCGCCTGGCCGGGGGCGCGCGAAGCCCTGTTCCACGCGTTCAACGCCCTCGGCGGTATCGAGGCGACCCGGTCGTTCTGGGCCGGACTCAACGCCCTCGGCGATCCCGTGCTGGCCCTCGGGCTGGCGTTGCCGTTTGTCCTCTGGCGACCGCGGCTGGCGATCCTGTTGCTGTTCGCGGTGACGATCGCCGCGGCAGTCACCCATACGCTCAAACCCGGGCTCGACATACCGCGCCCGCCGGGCGTGCTCGAGGCGGGTGCCTTCCATCTTATCGGGGAGGCGGTCCGGTCCGAGGCCTTTCCCTCCGGGCGCGCCGTGACCGCGTTCACCTTCGCCGGCGTTCTGATCGTCGGCTTGCGTCCACGTTGGCCCTGGGCGGCACTGCTGCTGGCGGTGGCCTCGGTCGTGGCTGTCTCGCGCATGGTCGCCGGGGTGCACTGGCCGACCGACGTGCTGGCCGGGGCGATCGTGGGGCTGCTCGCGGCGGCGGCCGCCGCGTGGCTGCTGGACCGCTGGCCGGCATCGTGGCGTGCCCGCTGGCCCGTGCCGATCGCGGTCCTGCTCTGCGCGGCCTGCGCCCTGGGCGCCCCCTGGATGGATGTCGGCTACCCGGAGGGTGCGTGGGCCAACTGGCTGGTCGCCCTGGTCGGGGTGGCGGCGCTGTTCGGCGGCACCCTGCGCTTCTGGCCGGGCCGGTTGGGACGTTCGCTCGAACGCCGCGCGAGCCGGATCGGTTCATGGAAACGTTGATGCGCGTCGCGGGGATCGTCAAATCGGACCGTGCGAGGCTATAATTCCGCCATGTCTCTGATCGCCTTCGGGGTAAACCACAAGACCGCACCGGTGGACGTGCGCGAGCGGATCGCGTTCGGCCCCGATCGCGTGCACAACGCCCTCAAGGAATTGCTCGACGATGGCGGCGCGCGCGAGGCGGCGATCGTCTCGACCTGCAACCGCACCGAGATCTACACCCACGCCGAGTGCCTCACCGACCAGCTGGTCGAGTGGCTGGCGACCTTCCACCAGATGTCGCCCGAGGCACTGGAGCCCTACGTCTATTCCCACACCGACGAATCGGCCATTCGCCACCTGATGCGGGTCGCCTGCGGGCTGGACTCGATGGTCCTCGGCGAGCCGCAGATCCTCGGGCAGATCAAGGACGCCTTCACGCTCGCGCAGGACGCCAACGCGCTGGGTCCGATCCTCGGTCGGTTGTTCCAGAACACCTTCGCCGTTGCCAAGCAGGTGCGCACCGACACGCAGATCGGTGCCTCGCCGGTGTCGGTGGCCTTTGCCGCGGTCAGCCTGGCGCGCCAGATCTTCGGCTCGCTCGAGGAGAAGACGGCGCTCCTGATCGGCGCCGGCGAGACCATCGAGTTGTGCGCGCGTCACCTGCAGTCGGCCGGCCTGACCAAGGTGATCGTCGCCAACCGCTCGATCGAGCGCGCCCACATGCTCGCCGAGCAGTACCAGGGCAGTGCCATCGGCCTGGGCGACATCCCCGCCCACCTGCACCGGGCCGACATCGTGATCTCCTCGACCGGCAGTTCGCTGCCGGTGCTCGGCAAGGGCGCGGTCGAGCAGGCGATCCGCGAGCGCAAGCGTCGCCCGATCTTCATGGTCGACATCGCCGTGCCGCGCGACATCGAGCCGCAGGCCGGCGACATGCAGGACGTGTACCTCTACACGGTCGACGACCTGAAGACAGTCATCGACGAGGGCCAGCGCAGTCGCCGCGAGGCCGCCGAGCAGGCCGAGGAGATCATCGATGTGCAGGTCGAGCACTTCCTGCAATGGGTGCAGTTGCAGACCGGCGCGGAACTGATCCGCAACTACCGGCGTCGCGCCGCGATCATGCGCGACGAGACCCTGGCGCGCGCCCGCTCGATGATCGAGTCGGGCCGCGATCCGCAGGAGGCGCTCGACTACCTCGCGCGCACGCTCACCAACCGCCTGATCCACCAGCCGACCGTCGTGCTGCGCCAGGCCTGCGTGAGCGGGGACCTGGCCACGGTTCAGAGCGTCTCCCACGTCGTGGGGCTCGACGAGGACGCCGAGGCGCTGGCCCAGCGCGCCCTGCCGGTCGGGCAATGGGGCGCCCGCCGTACCGAGTCCGAGCGCGAGCGTTAGCCGTCCTCTCTCCGCCGGCAACCTGCCGGCACGACGTCCTCCGCTCCCGTTTCCTCATTCCTCCATACCGAAATTCCCTTATGCATCACGCCCTGGCCGCCCGGCTCGACAGCCTCGTCGAACGCTTCGAGGAAGTCACCGCATTGCTCGCCGACCCCGAGGTGATCGGCGAGCAGGAGCGATTCCGGCGCCTGTCGCGCGAGTACGCCCGGCTCGAGGCCCTCGTGCGAAACGTTGACGCCTACCGACGCACCGAGCGTGAACTCGAGGAGGCACGCGCGCTGGCCGAGGGCGACGACCCGGATCTCGCCGAGATGGCCCGCGAGGAGCTGGCCGATCTGGAAGCGCGCCACGCCAAACTCGACGCCGAGATCGAACGCCAGCTGCTGCCGGAGGACCCCAACGACGAGGGCGACGTGTTCCTCGAGATTCGGGCCGGCGCCGGCGGCGACGAGGCGGCGATCTTTGCCGGCGACCTGTTCCGCATGTATGCCCGGTTCGCCGAGACGCAGGGCTGGAAGGTCGAGGTGCTCTCCTCCTCGGAAGGGGAACACGGCGGGTACCGCGAACTGATCACGCGGATCAGTGGCGAGGGGGTGTACGCGTGGCTGAAGTTCGAGTCCGGCGCACACCGGGTCCAGCGCGTTCCGGTGACCGAGACGCAGGGGCGCATCCACACCTCGGCGGCGACCGTCGCCGTCATGCCGGTGATCCCCGCGGCCGAGGCACCCGAGATCAACGCCGGCGACCTGCGCGTCGACACCTTCCGCGCCTCCGGGGCCGGCGGGCAGCACGTCAACAAGACCGACTCGGCCATCCGCATCACCCACCTGCCCACGGGCACGGTGGTCGAGTGCCAGGAGGAACGTTCCCAGCACAAGAACCGGGCCCGCGCCATGGACCTGCTGGCGGCGAGGCTCGCCGACGAGGCGCGCCGCGAGCAGGTCGAGGCGACGGCGGCCAATCGCAAGGCGCTGGTGGGCAGCGGTGATCGTTCCGATCGCATCCGCACCTACAATTTCCCGCAGGGGCGGGTGACCGATCACCGCATCAACCTGACGCTCCACCAGCTCGACAGGATCCTTGCCGGCGACTTGGCCCAGGTGGTGGTGCCGCTGCGGCAGGCCGACCAGGCCGCGCAACTCGAGGCGCTGGCGCAGGAAGGGGGATGACCGGGACCGTGAGCGCGTCCGCCGAGCACCTCGACTCCGTACTGCGTCGTTGCGCCGAGCGGATCGCGACCGGGCGCGGGACGGATCGGGGCGAGGCGCTGTTCGAGGCCCGCCTGCTGGCCGGGTTCGTCACCGGCCTGGACACCACCGGGCTGATGCTGGCGGGCGATCGGCCGATGGACACCGAGCCGCGCCAGGAGCTGGATCGGCTCTGTGCGCGTCGCGCGGCGGGTGAGCCGGTCGCCTACCTGGTGGGCGAACGGGGTTTCTGGCGGCATCGCTTCCGCACGGTGCCGGGCGTGCTGATCCCGCGGCCGGACACCGAGGCCCTGGTCGAGTGGGCGCTCGAGCTGATCCCGCCGTCGGCTGGATGTCGGGTGCTGGACCTGGGCACGGGTAGCGGCGCGATCGGCCTGTCGATCGCCGCCGAACGTTCGCGGTCGGAGGTGTACGCCGTCGATCGCAGCGAGACGGCAATCCGCCTCGCCGCGGGCAACCGGGACTTCCTCGCCGAGCAGGGCGCGGTCGCGGAAATGGGCCTCTGGCGGGGCGACTGGCTGTCGGCGGTGGCCCCGGCCTCGTTCGACCTGATCGTGAGCAATCCGCCCTACATTGCCGCCGACGACCCGCACCTGGCCCGCGGCGATGTGCGGCACGAGCCGGTCGAGGCCCTGGTGGCCGTGGACGGCGGGCTGGCAGATTACCGACGCATCGTCGAGCAGGCGCGGCAGGTGTTGTGTCCGGGCGGCTGGCTGCTGTTCGAGCACGGCTTCGAGCAGGCCCCGGGCGTCGCCGGGTTGCTCGAACGGGCAGGATTCGAGGGGATCGATACCCGCCGGGACGTCGCCGGCCACCCGCGCGTGACCGGTGGACGACGTCCCGGTTGAGGCCGGGCTTCGGCCGGTCCTTGGTTCGCCATGACAACTGCGCTAGTCTTTGACAGTGGACGGGCGGAAGGCAAGGCGCCGGCATGGAAGACAAGCAACTGATCAAGACGCACGAAATCTGGTTTCGCGGCCCGCACGAGGAAGGCGAGCCGGCGCGGGCCGCGGAGTCGTTCGCCCGCTGGCTGCCCGGAGTGATCTCGGCCCGGCGACGCGGGCCGCTCTGCCTTGAGGTGGAATACGACCTCTCCGCGGCCTGCCTCAAGGCGATCCGCCGCGCTCTGCAGTCCTCGGGGTTTCACCTCGACGCCGCGCTGCTGGAAAAGCTCAAGTGCGCGCTGGTCGACTACACCGAGCAGAACCAGCGCGAGGCGCTGGGGCTCGACGGCTGCAACCTGCCACCGCAGAAATACCGTCCCACCGGCGAGGCGGGCCTGACGCGCGAGCGGTCGGCCGAGGAGCAGGGCGAGAGCCCGGACGATCCCTGGCGGCATTACCTCTAGGGAAGGTCTGCGCGAATGCCATGCCACTCTGGCTTGGCGAGTCGTTCGTGAT
>CAYUAO010000050.1:0-12844 GCA_964442775.1 uncultured Halothiobacillus sp.
CGCCCGACCGTGCCCCGTCGGGCACGGCGCTCACGTCGGCTGCGGCCGTCCACCGGACAAACGGTCCTCGTTCGCCCCCATGTGAGAGTCGGTCAACGTCACGCTCCCAATTCGAAACCCCCGTCGCAGCATCCGCTGGGCGGGGTTTTTCATGGCATGGGTCGGCCCCTTTCGGGGGCCCGGCTTGATCGCCCGCACGCCGTGGGTCGAGCTTCAGCCCGACATCCGTCCGGCCGGACTGAGATCCTGCGGCCCGATGCCGTGATCCCTCAGACCTCACAGCTTGTAAGCGAATTCCTACAGCCAAAACCGAAACCGCCTACAGTCGATTCGGAATACGCTGATGGTCGTCGGGCAACCGGACCCGTAAGGTACAACCATCCCACGTGTACAAGGAGGTAGGATGATGAAGGGACTCACCTATTCCGTACGCGCGGCCGCCATCTCGGCCGCGTTGCTACTCACCCCACCGGCCTTCGCCGCCGAACCGCTCGACATCAACCAGGCCGCCGAGGCCGAACTGGTCACCCTCGACGGCATCGGCCCGGTCTACGCCGAGCGCATCGTCGACTACCGGGAGAAGCACGGACGCTTCGAATCGGTCGACGAGCTCGCCAAAATCAAGGGCATCGGCGAGAAAACACTCCAGGACCTCAGGGACGAGGTCGCCGTGGCTGACTGAGACTTTCCCTGATGCGGTGGGTGCAAAGCCCCGGCTCAATGCCGGGGCTTTTTAATGGAATGGCCTGCTGCCAGCCTATCACGCTATTTGGAGGAACAGACGAACGGCGTTGACAGGAACATACCTATATCTATCAAAACGCTTGGCATCGATCTTGGCAAGGCCTCGGGTAGCGTCCCGGGAAGTGGTGTAAATCAGGCGAGATGAGGAGGCCACCGTGGCCCTTCGTTAAAGTTGTAGTTGGGACACGACAACGACGAAGGAGAAACCACGATGACCGACATGAGCATGGCATTGAACGAGCTGCTTGAGAAGCGGGGGGCGTCCTCGGATTTCTTGCGTGACACGCTGACTTTCCTGCTTTAGGAGTTGATGGAACAGGAGGTCAATGGCCGCTGCGGTGCCGAGCGGTACGCTCGCACCGAGGAACGCAGCAATCAACGCAACGGCCACCGGGATCGGCCACTGGAGATCCGGCTGGGCCGAGTCGACCTGAAGGTGTCGAAGCTCCGTGAGGGTAGCTATTTTCCCGGCTTTCTCGAGCCCCGCCGCATGAGCGAGAAGGCGCTGACCGCCGTGGTGCAGGAGGCCTACGTGCAGGGCATCTCCACCCGCAAGGTCGACGACCTGATTCAGTCGATGGGCATGACAGGCATATCGAAGTCGCAGGTATCCCGCCTGTGCGCCGAGATCGACGAGCGGGTCGACGCCTTCCTGAATCGCCCCTTGGAAGGGGACTGGCCGTACGTCTGGCTGGACGCGACCTACATCAAGAGCCGGGAACACGGCCCGGTCGCCAGCCAGGCCGTCGTGGTGGCCACTGCCGTGAATCAGGAGGGCTACCGGGAGGTGCTGGGCCTGTCGGTCGGCCCCGCCGAAACCGAGGCGTTCTGGACGGACTTCCTCCGTTCGCTGGTGGCACGCGGGCTGAGTGGCACCCGCCTGGTCGTCTCCGACGCCCACGAGGGGCTGAAGAAGGCCATTGCCACCGTGCTCACCGGCGCCGGCTGGCAACGCTGCCGAGTGCACTTCATGCGAAACGTGATCGCCCAGGTGCCCAAGGTTCACCAGCCGGCTGTCTCGGCGGCCGTGCGAACGGCCCTGAACCAGCCGGACCAGCGGGAAGCCTCCCGGCAATGGTGTGAAGTGGCCGACAATCTCCGAGGGCGCTTCCCCAAGGCGGCTGCCTGTTTGGACAACGCCGAGGAGGACGTGCTGGCGTTCATGGCCTTCCCCAAGGAGCATTGGCCCAAGCTGGCCTCAACCAATTGCCTGAAGCGACTGGACAAGGAGATCAAGCGGCGGAGCAACGTCGTCGGGATCTTTCCAAACAACCCGTCGGTGACCCGACTGGTCGGCGCCGTGTTGCTCGAGCAGAGCGACGAATGGCAGGTAAGCCGGCGATACATGAGCCTCGAGAGCCTTGCCCCAGTTCTGACGGCGGACGCCAACGGCGAGGCAGACAAACTGACTTTCAACAACGCGGCGTAAACGGCGACGAGGGACCCCGGTGGCTATCTCGCTTTTACACCACTTGACGGGACGCTACCCCAACGATTGCAAGCGTCCGACCGGATGGCGGAAACGGGCACCGGCCTGGCGTGAACCTGGGACATGCAATGGCTCGATGAAGCCGGTTTTTTAATCAGGAACGACAGGCGCGGATTTCTCCATCAAGGTCCGGAGCACTGAAACGCTCCAACACGAGGCCGAATAGATTGACGCAACCTGATTATCCACCACCCCACCGGGGGCTTGCGATCGGGGAGCAGGCCATGGATATTCGCCGGCATCAGAGAAGTGTACGAAAAGGCACTTCGGATAGCCTGTTGAATCATTCGATACTGGACTGACGTGCAGGAATTCGATGACTCGTCAGTTCTCCGCGACATGTCAGGCGGCTTGCTGCGCCGAGAACGGCACTTGAGGCTATTCACTCAGGTTTTCGCAATCCCGTAAATACGGGCGCCATGACTCAGCGGGTTATCCGACGGTTTCCTCTCGTGTGGTGGGCTTCGTTCTTACCCAACTCACTCATCCGGGGGGCTTCTTTTCGAGATTGTTTGTTCCGTCACAGCCGGGGTTTTTCTCCTCTCCAGCCATGAGTCATGGATAGCGCTTAGAGGCATGACAATGGGGCGTGGGTGCGCGACAATGCCCCCTTTTCATTGACGATCTCTGGAACGGGCCACCATGAACCTGCACGAATATCAGGCCAAGGCGTTGCTGTCCGAATTCGGCGTCCCCGTGCCTCCCGGCGCGTTGATTCAGTCGGTTGACGACGTGGGAGACGGCGCTGACCTGCCAGTAAGCGAATCGGGACGCTGGGTCGTAAAGGCGCAGGTGCACAGTGGCGCGCGCGGCAAGGCCGGCGGTGTGCGATTGGTCGACAATGTCGCCGGGGTCTCCAAGGCGGTCAACGGCCTGCTCGGCACCCGGCTGGTGACGATGCAATCCGGGCCGTCCGGGTTGCCGGTGGATTCGGTGCTTGTCGAGCCGGCAGCCGATATCCGGCACGAGTACTATCTGGCGGTCACGGTAGATCGCGCATTGCAGCGCGTCGTGATGATCGCCTCATCACGGGGCGGGATGGATATCGAGGCCGTGGCCGAGCAACATCCCGATTCCATCCACCTGGCGGTGGTCAATCCCACCGTGGGCCTGGGTGCCTACCAGGCCCGTGAGTTGGCGTTTTCGCTCGGTCTGGACGCTGACCAGATGAAGTCGTTCGTTTCAACGGCGCAGAAGCTCTATCGCGCTTTCATCGAACGCGATGCGGCCTTGATCGAGATCAATCCGTTGGCGGCCCTGTCCGATGGGCAGTTGGCCGTCGTCGATGCCAAGGTGGCCCTCGATGACAACGCGGGATATCGCCAGGCCGACTGGTGGCAACGCCGGGATGTCGCTCAGGAGGATCCGGCCGAGCGCAAGGCGATCGACCATGGACTCAATTATGTCTCGCTGGATGGCAATATCGCCTGCATGGTCAACGGTGCCGGTCTGGCGATGGCGACCATGGACCTGATCCAGCATGCCGGGGGCATACCTGCCAACTTCCTGGATGTCGGTGGGGGGACCTCGGCGGCCAAGGTGACCGAGGCGTTCAAGCTGATCCTGGAAAACCGTCGTGTCGAAGCGATCCTGGTCAATATCTTTGGTGGAATCGTCCGTTGCGACCTGATTGCCGAGGGGATCATCGAGGCTGCCCGGGAAGTGGCGCTGAAGGTGCCTACGGTCGTACGGTTGGCCGGCACCAACGCCGAGGAGGGCCGGCGGATGCTGGCCGAATCCGGTCTGACGTTGATTGCGGAGGACGATCTCGCCGCTGCTGCTGCCCGGGCGGTGGAACTCGCCAATACAAGTCGGGAGGCTGCACGATGAGCATTCTGGTCGACGAATCCACCCGGGTGATCTGCCAGGGCTTTACCGGCAAGCAGGGCACCTTCCACTCCGAGCAGGCGATCGCCTACGGGACGCGGCTAGTCGGCGGGGTGACTCCTGGCAAGGGAGGGCTGCCGCACCTGGGGCTGCCGGTCTTCGATACCGTGGCCGACGCCGTGCGGGAAACGGGTGCAACGGCGAGCATGATCTACGTGCCTGCGCCGTTCGCGGCCGACTCGATTCTCGAGGCTGCCGCCGCGGGCATCCAGGTAATCGCCTGCATTACCGAGGGCATCCCCGTACTCGACATGATCGAGGTCAAGGCCGTGCTGGCCCAGGATTACCCCGATGCCTGCCTGATCGGGCCGAACTGCCCGGGGTTGATCACGCCCGATGCTTGCAAGATCGGCATCATGCCGGGGTCGATCCACATCAAGGGGCGGGTAGGCATCGTCTCGCGTTCCGGCACACTCACCTACGAAGCCGTGGCGCAGACAACCGCTGCCGGCCTTGGGCAAAGCACCTGCGTGGGCATCGGTGGCGACCCGGTCGGCGGGCTCGACTTCATCGATTGCCTGTCGCGCTTCGCCGACGATCCGCAGACCGAACTCGTGCTGATGGTGGGCGAAATCGGCGGCGGAGCCGAGGAGGCCGCCGCCGAGTACATTCGCCAGGGCTATCCCAAGCCGGTGGTGGCCTACATCGCCGGCGCGACCGCTCCCGCAGGGAAGCGCATGGGCCATGCCGGTGCGGTGATCGCCGGTGGCAAGGGAACGGCCGCGGCGAAGTGTGAGGCGCTGCGTGCCGCGGGTGTGCACGTGGTCGACAGCCCGGCGGATCTCGGGATGACCGCCGCCCGGGTACTCGAGGAACGATCCGAGGGCGTGAGCGTACCGTGACCGATCAACTCAATCCCATCGAGGAACGTGAAATCGACGGGCTGCGCATCGCGCTCGCGCAGATCAATACGCGAGTCGGGGACTGTCGCGCCAACGCCTCGCGGGTGATCGAACTCGTCGCGCGTGCCCGCAAGGAAGTCGAGGCCCGACTGGTCGTCTTTCCCGAGCTGACGATTTCCGGTTATCCGCCCGAGGACCTGCTCCTGCGCGACGATTTCGTCGATTCCTGCGAGCGGCAACTGGAGCGCATCGCCGGAGAGGTCGGTGATGCCGCGGTGCTGATCGGCATGCCGGGACGCGATGCCGACGGTTCCCTGCAGAACCAGGCGGTGCTGATCGACGGTGGTCGAATCGTGGCCCGGTACGCCAAGCGGGCCCTGCCGAACTACGGCGTATTCGACGAGAAGCGCTACTTCCGCAAGGGCACATCACCGCTGGTCGCCGAGATCGACGGCGTGCCGGTGGGCGTGGTCATCTGCGAGGACGCCTGGCGCGAGGGGCCGATCGAGGAGACAGCCGATGCCGGCGCCCGTGTTATCTGCGTGCTCAACGCCTCGCCGTTCCATCGCCAGAAGACCCGCGAGCGCGAGGCGCAGATCGCCGAGCGAGTCCACTCCAGTGGCTGCGCGATCATCTACGTCAACCTGGTCGGTGGCCAGGACGAACTGGTCTTCGATGGTCGATCCTTCGTCTCCTGCCCGACGGGCAACCACATGCACCTGCCCGGCTTTGCCGAGAGCATCGGTTGGACCGAAGTGTCACCCGACGGCGAGGTCCTGGCGCATGGCCCCAGCCACGAGTGGCAGCAAGGCGAGGCGGAGATCTACCGGGCGTTGACCACCGGCATTCGCGACTACGTGCGCAAGAACGGCTTTTCCGGTGTGGTGCTCGGCCTGTCGGGCGGGATCGACTCGTCCCTGGTGCTCGCCCTCGCGGTGGACGCCCTCGGCGCGGAAAACGTGCTCGCCGTGCGCATGCCCTCCCGCTACACCTCGCCCATGAGCCTCGAGGATGCGGAACTTCAATGCGAGGCTCTCGGCGTGCGTTGCGAGACTATCTCGATCGAGCCGATCTTCGAGTCCTTCCGCGACACGCTTTCGCCGCTGTTCGCGGGGTTGGCCGAGGACGTCACCGAGGAGAATCTCCAGGCCCGTGGTCGCGGCGTGATCCTGATGGCGCTGTCGAACAAGTTCGGTCGGCTATTGCTCACCACTGGCAACAAGTCCGAGTTGGCCGTGGGCTACGCCACGCTCTACGGTGACATGGCCGGCGGGTTCGCGCCGATCAAGGACGTGCCCAAGACCGTGGTCTACGAACTCGCTCGCTACCGCAATACCCTCGGTGGCACGGTGCGTCCGGAACTGGACGCCGTGCCCGAGCGGGTAATCACCCGCGAGCCGTCCGCGGAACTGCGCGCCGACCAGAAGGATTCGGATTCGCTGCCGGCCTACGAGGATCTCGACCGCATCATCGAGGCCTTCGTCGAGCGTGACTCCAGCATCGAGGACATCGTCGCCATGGGGCTGGACGAGGTGGTGGTGCGCCGCGTGGTCGGGATGATCCTGGTCAACGAGTACAAGCGCCGCCAGGCGCCTCCGGGCGTGCGCATCAGTCGTCGCGCCTTCGGCCGCGATCGCCGCTATCCGATCAGTTCAGGCTTCCGCCCGGATCAGTCCGACTCCTGAGTGAGCGGCGGCAGGGGGGCTGGCGACAACTCGGCCTGACCTTTGACTTCTCTATCCCAGGTCGCCCCACTGGTACTGCAGGATGGTCACGCCGGCGATGGCAGCCGTCTCGGCCCGCAGGATGCGTGGCCCGAGTGTCAGGGCGCGAAAGCCGTGCGAGATCGCAGCGTCGACTTCGTCCGCCGTCAGGCCACCCTCGGGACCGACCAGCAGGGCGACGCCTTCGGGGCGCTGCTGGTCGCGCAGTTCGGTCAGGGGGCGCTCGGCGCGCGGATCGAGCACCAGCCGCAACGGGACCTCGGTCGTCGCCAGCGCTTCCGGCAAGGTGCGGATGGGTTCGATCACCGGCAGGACGTCGCGCCCGCACTGCTCGCAGGCGTTGATCATGATCTGGCGCCAGCGGGTCAATCGTTTTTCGGCGCGATCGCCCTTGAGTTCAAGGACACTGCGTTCGGTTTCCACCGGTGCAATGGCCGTGACGCCCAGCTCGACGGCCTTCTGGATCACCAGCTCCATCTTCTCGCCCTTGGCCAGGGCAGCCAGCAGCGTGATCGGCACCACCGATTCGGTCAGGCTCGGTTCGCTCGACTCGATCTGCACGCGGGCTTCGCGGCGGGCCAGTGACAATTGCCCGCTGGCCCGCCGACCCCGGCCATTGAACAGTTCCAGTGGCTGACCGTCCTTCAGGCGCAGCACATTGCGCAGGTAGTTGACGGTTTCGGCCGGCAGTTCGAGGGTCTCGCCCGGCGCGAGGTCCGCGTCGACGAAGACGCGCCGCAACCGCATCAGGGTACCGCGGCGAAAGACGCGTCGCGCGTGACCGTGGCGACGTGTCGGTAGTCGTCCTCGTCGAGCACGTAGGGCGGCATCCAGTAGAGGGTGTTGCCCAGCGGGCGCAACAGCAGTTCGTGTTCCAGCGCGTACTGGTAGGCGCGAACCCCACGGCGTTCCCCGGAGGCGAACGGCTCGCCGGTTTCGGGGTCGACGAGATCCATGGCCGCGATCATGCCGGTCCGGCGCACGTTGGTGATCTGCGGCAGCTCGGCCAGCTCGGCCAGGTGGCCGTCCATGATCGCTTGTGCCTTCTGGTTGGCGTTGATCACGTCGTCGCGCTCGAACAGGTCGAGGGTGGCGAGTGCCGCGGCGCAGGCCAGGGGGTTGCCGGTGAAGCTGTGGCTGTGCAGGAAGGCCCGCATGGTGTTGTAGTCGTCGTAGAACGCCTGGTAGACCGTGTCGCTGGTGAGAACGGCGGCCAGCGGCAGGTACCCGGCGGTCAGCCCCTTGGACAGGCACATGAAGTCCGGGGTGATGTCGGCCTGCTCGCAGGCGAACAGCGTGCCGGTCCGGCCGAAGCCGACGGCGATTTCGTCGGCGATCAGGTGTACGTCGTACTCGTCGCAGAGCATGCGCAGGCCGCGGATGTAGTCCGGGTGGTGCATCAGCATGCCCGCGGCGCATTGGACCAGTGGCTCGACGATCACCGCGGCGGTGCGGTCGGCCTGCTCCTCGAGGATCCGTCGCATGCCGTCGAGCGCCTCGGCGGCCCGCTCGCGGCAGTCGCCCCGATCCTCGCCAATGCCCTGGCGGCAGGCCGGCGAGGGAGCGGTCGCGGTCGCGCGCAGCAGCGGGCCGTAGGTGTCCTTGTACAGGCCGACGTCGCCGACCGAGAGCGTGCCCAGGGTCTCGCCGTGGTAGCTGTTGGCCACCGTGACGAACTCGCTCTTCTCGGGTCTGCCGCTGTTGCGCCAGTAGTGGTAGCTCATCTTCAACGCCACTTCGACGCCCGACGACCCGTTGTCGGCGTAGAAGGCCCGGTCGAGACCGGAGGGCGTGATCTCCACCAGCCGCTCGGACAGCTCGACCACCGGGGCGTGCGAGAAGCCCGCCAGGATGACGTGTTCGAGCTTGTCGACCTGCGCCTTGATGCGCTCGTTGATGAACGGGTTGGCGTGGCCGAAGATATTGACCCACCACGAGCTGATGATGTCGAGGTAGCGGCGACCGTCGAAGTCGTACAGCCACGGTCCCTCGCCGCGGTCGACGGGGACGAGCGGGATGGACTCGTGGTCCTTCATCTGGGTGCAGGGGTGCCAGAGGACGTTGAGGTCGCGGCGTTGCCAGTCCTGGTTGCGGGTCATGCCGGGCTCTCCTGGGGTCGGTCGTGTATTCAGCGTTCGTCGATGGTCTCTTCGACCCGGTGGCCGAAGTGGCGTCCGCCACGTTCGACCAGCGAGGCGCGCACCCGGTCGCCGGGGGCGAGATCAAGCACGCTCACCGCCTGCCCCACGGGGGTCACCAGGCGGATGGTCTCGGCGTGCTGCAGGATGGCGGAGATGCGGTTGCCGTCATCGTCGATCGCCTCGACCTGCACCATGGGCCGGCGCTCGATCTTGTTGCGGCCGACGGCGAGCGTACGGGTACGCCCGTCGGCGCCCACGACCAGCGCCGGGTCGCCGCTGGCCATCTCGGCGAGATAGCGCACCCGGTCGCCGGGCGTGACCACGTAGCCGTGGATTGCGCCGGCGTTGACGCGGAAGGGGCGCGCAGCGCAATGCGGGTTGTCGACGTTCTCGCTGTGAACGAGGAAACGGGCGTGGTTGAAGCTGCCCACAAGCAGCCCTTCGCCGGGGACGAGCTCGCCGATCAGGTCGAGACAGCTGCGATCGCCCATGCCCACCGGGGTGATGGTCGTGATGCGCGCGTTCGTCAGCTCCACGGGGGCGGGGTCGAGTTCCGCGAGTACGCGGCCGAGCGCCTCGATGGTGGCGATGTCGGCGTGGCGCAGCCAGATGCCCGCCACCCCCTGTTCCATGATGGTCAGGGCCAGTTTCGCCTGCTCGGCCGTCTCGACCACCTGGATCACGTCGATGCCGCGAGCGATCAGGTTCTCGGCGGGGATGATGGTCCATTCGGCCGGCTCGATCACGGCGAGTCGATCTCGGCGGACCGATTCCTCGTCGGCCTCACGCTCGATGCGGTAGCGATCGAAATCCCGGCCTTCGCGAAGATCGCCGTCGGGGCCGACGCGCGGTAGATCGGCCGTGTCGGACCCGGCAGGCAACACCACGGCGGTGGCGCCGGCCTCGCGCGCGGCGCGCGCCGCCGCCTCGTCGGCGGGCTCGATCCAGATGTGCTTGCGCAGGGGGGGATTGCTCATGGGCAGGAGTATAACGTCTCGCCACTCGGGCGCGGACGACGTGTCAGTCGCCCACCAGGCCCGCGTCCTCGCACAGCCGGATCACGGGCTGCGAGCGATTCATGGCGTAGAAGTGGATACCGGGTGCGCCGGCGTCGATCAGCTGGCGACAGAGATCGGTGACCACTTCATGGCCGAAGGCGCGCAGGCTGTCCAGGTCGTCGCCGAATCCCTCCAGTCGCTTTCTCAGCCAGCGCGGGATGTCCGCGCCGCACATGTCGGAGAAACGTGCGAGCTGCTGGTAGTTGGTGATCGGCATCACGCCGGGGACGATCGGCACATCGATCCGCAAGCGCTCGCAGTCGTCGAGAAATGCCCGGTACGCCTCGATCGAGTAGAAGTACTGGGTGATCGCCGCGTCCGCGCCGGCCTCGACCTTGCGCTTGAAATTGATCAGGTCCGCCTCGGCGTTGGGGGCCTGCGGGTGGATCTCCGGGTAGGCGGCCACCTCGACATGGAACCAGTCGCCGCTGTGCTCCCGGATGAAGGCGACCAGTTCGTTGGCGTAGCGGAAGTCGCCCGGGTCGCGCATGCCGCTGGGAAGGTCGCCGCGCAGGGCGACGATCCGCCGGATGTCCTGTTCGCGGTACTCGTCGAGGATGGCGGCGATGCCCTCGCGGGTCGATCCGATGCAGGACAGGTGCGGTGCGGCGGGCACGCCGGACTCGCCCTGGATCTCGCGGACCGTCTCGAAGGTGCGCGTCTGGGTCGAGCCGCCCGCACCGAAGGTCACCGAGAAATACTCGGGGGCGATCGTGCGGGCCAGGGTCCGGTAGACCTCGCGCAGCTTGGCCGCGCCGTCGTCGGACTTCGGCGGGAAGAATTCGCAGGAAACCGGGATGGACATGATTCCTCCGGGAAATGTGGGGCGGGTGACACGGAATGCCGTGCCGCCCGGGAACGCCAGATCCGTCCTGACGGATCAGTGGCGCCGATCAGTAGCGGTAGGCGTCCGGTTTGAACGGGCCTTCGGCGGGCACGCCCAGGTACGTCGCCTGCTCGTCGGTCATGCGGGTGAGCACGCCGCCGAAGCCCTCGACCATGTAGCGGGCCACTTCCTCGTCGAGGGCCTTGGGCAGCACCTCGACGCGCAGGGCCTCGCGCCGTTTCTCGGCTGACAGGTCCGCGAAGCGCTCCCGGTACAGGTGGATCTGGGCGAGCACCTGGTTGGCGAACGAGCCGTCCATGATGCGGCTCGGGTGGCCCGTGGCGTTGCCCAGGTTCACCAGGCGGCCCTCGGAGAGCAGGATCAGGTAGTTCTCGCTGTCCGGGTCGAAGTCGCCGCCGGCGGTCGACTCGCGGTAGACCTTGTGCACCTGCGGCTTGATCTCCTCCCAGGCCCAGTTCTTGCGCATGTAGGCGGTGTCGATCTCGTTGTCGAAGTGGCCGATGTTGCAGACCACCGCGCCGTTCTTCAGCGCGCGCAGCATCGGCGCGTCGCAGACGTTGACGTTGCCGGTGGTGGTCACGATCAGGTCGATCCTGCCCAGCAGCGACTTGTCGATGCCGTCGTCATCGCCGGTGTTGATGCCGTCGACGTACGGCGAGACCACCTCGAAACCGTCCATCGCCGCCTGCATGGCGCAGATCGGGTCGATCTCGGAGACCTTGACGATCATGCCTTCCTGGCGCAGCGAGGCGGCCGAGCCCTTGCCGACGTCGCCGTAGCCGACCACCAGCGCCTGCTTGCCCGAAAGCAGGTGATCGGTGGCGCGCTTGATCGCGTCCGAGAGCGAGTGGCGGCAGCCGTACTTGTTGTCGTTCTTCGACTTGGTGACCGCGTCGTTGACGTTGACCGCCGGGATCTTGAGCGAGCCGTCCTCGAGCATCTCCAGCAGGCGGTGCACGCCGGTGGTGGTCTCCTCGGAGACCCCGTGGACGCCCTCGAGCAGGTTGGGGTACTTCTCGTGCATCAGGCCGGTGAGATCGCCGCCATCGTCGAGCAGCAGGTTCGGCGTCCAGGCGGCACTCCCGTCACCGGGGCCCTGGATGGTCTGTTCGACGCACCACCAGTATTCCTCCTCGCTCTCGCCCTTCCAGGCGAACACCGGGATGCCGTTCGCGGCGATCGCGGCCGCGGCGTGGTCCTGGGTGGAGAAGATGTTGCAGGACGACCAGCGCACCTCGGCGCCGAGCGCGGTGAGCGTCTCGATCAGCACCGCGGTCTGGATGGTCATGTGGATGCAGCCGGCGATGCGCGCCCCGGCGAGCGGCTGTTCGGCGCGGTATTTCTCGCGGATCTTGATCAGGGCCGGCATCTCGCGCTCGGCGATGCGGATCTCGCGGCGACCCCAGTCGGCGAGATTGATGTCGGCGACCTTGTAGTCGTTGAAGGCTTGCGGCTTGGTTACGGCATTCACGTATCAGCGTCCTCGTCGATTCTTTCGCATGGATCGACTTGAACGAGAGGGCGTGTCATGCGGCTCTTGTTCAAGTCGAGGCTTGAAAGCGAACCCGGTGGGGTTCTCAAGAGCGCCGTTGATCAGGTATTGACGACCCGGGGCGGATCGCCACCGCGCCGACCGAGCCTGACCCACGCGAGGGTGGATTGCAGCGCTCCTCGGTCGGCGAGGAAAAATCAGTCGCGGAGTATAACCCGCCGCGAGGCGGTCTGCACGGGCCGCTCAGAGCCCGGCGTCGGCGCGCAGGGCCTCGGCGCGATCGGTGCGCTCCCAGCTGAACTCCGGCTCCTCGCGGCCGAAGTGGCCATGCACCGCCGTCTTGCGGTAGATCGGCCGGATCAGGTCGAGCATCTGCAGGATGCCGTAGGGGCGCAGGTCGAAGTGCTCGCGCACGAGATCGGTGATGCGCTCGTCGGGGATGTGGCCGGTGCCGAAGGTCTCGACCGAGATCGAGGTGGGCTCGGCCACGCCGATGGCGTAGGAGATCTGGATCTCGCAACGGTCGGCGAGACCCGCGGCGACGATGTTCTTGGCGACATAGCGCCCGGCGTAGGCGGCCGAGCGGTCGACCTTGGACGGGTCCTTGCCGGAGAAGGCGC
>CAYUAO010000051.1:0-10584 GCA_964442775.1 uncultured Halothiobacillus sp.
CGTGCTGCCAGCCCGACAGGCGGATGATGTCGTCGCGTACGCCGGCGAAGGCCTGGGTCAATGGCCGGGCCTGTTTTCCCGGGCGGGCCAGCGGGGCGGGCAGCTCCTCGGTCAGCAGCCAGCCACCGTAATCGGCCAGGTGGGCGCGGAAGACCACCAGGTCGTGCAGGTCGCCCAGCCAGTCCTGCATGGCCTTGAGGTCGGCGAGCATCGGGGCGACCACGTCGAAGGGTTCGTGCATGGGTTCGAGCAGGTAGCGCAGGTGCTTGATCTGGATGCGGGCGGCGTGAAAACCCGAGCGACCGGCGGCGAGATCGCGCTCGATGTGCTCGGTCATCGTGGTGACCTGGGTCGCGAACCAGCGGAAGAACGGCGCGGTGTCGTCCCGGGGACGTGGCTTGAGTCCCGGCTTGACGTCGAACGACAGTTCATCGGCCGGCGGTTGACGTTCCTCGGCGAGCCGGCGCAGCCGCGTGGCGACATCCTGGCACTCGGCGGTTTCGGCCACCTGGTCGAGCAGGCCGAGCATCACCTCGTGATCGCGCATCGGGCTGCTTGCCCGGGCCAACGCCTTGAGTCGACGCCTTGTGGCCTTGCGTGTCCGGACCACGTCACGCGACAGGCGCAACCATACCCGCAGGCGACGCAGGTCGACCCGCAGGTCGTGCAGGGCCTCGGGGTCCTCGTCGCCCGCATCGAGGTAGTGCGCCCAGGCCTGACGAAAGACGGCCTGCTGGGCACGGACCAGCACCATCGCGACCTCGCCGGCCGGCTGGGTGAGGAAATCGGCATCCAGTTGCCGAGCATGCTTCTTGGCCTTTCCCATGATGCCCTCCGAGATGAGAGAGGAACGTCGGCGCATCGACGCAAGTCCATCCCGCCCGCTCCACCGGGCGCGGCCGTCGACCGGGAACTTGTCCCGGGAGGCGGGGGAATGACTCTGCCCCCTCGCCGGCGAACCCGTTGCCGCCGCGCCGGGCGTGGATTCGTGCAACCGACCACCAAGGTCTATCATGGCCCACTGATCACCATCCAGCAAAGACTTGTCGCCATGCCCCGTTTTCTCGTCAGCATGCCCCCGCGGACCGCCACGCTGCCTGCCCTGGCGATGCTCTGCGCCATGGCACCGGCCATGGGCCAGGCCCAGGGGCCGGACTGGTCGGAATGCACGGCGATCGACGATGACGCGAAGCGGCTGGCCTGCTTCGACCGGGCAGCCTCCGGCGGCCCCGAGGCCACGCGGGAAGACGACGAGCCGGACGCGGCCTCGGCCGGGCGCGACGAGGAGGACGAGCCGGTCGCCGAAACCCGGTCGGAGGACGAGCCGACCACGCCGTTGATCAACGAGCCCGATCCGGTCGCACTCGAACGCCGTCTCGACTCGGAGCGCTCCGGCGAGCGCAACCCATTCGTGATGCGCAGTTACAAGCCGAACTACATCATGCCGGCGACGTATACGCCCACCGACCTGTCGCGCGACGTCTACGACTTCGACCCGCAGCATGCCGAGACCAAGTTCCAGATCTCGTTCCAGTTCGACTGGTTCGACGACCCCTTCGGTCCGAACACGGCACTCTACTTCGGCTACAGCCAACTCTCGCTCTGGCAGACGTACAACACCGAGCTGCTGGGCAAGGACGACGCGTCCTCGCCGTTTCGCGAGACCAACTACGAACCGGAGGTCGGCCTGACCGTCGACACGGATTTCTCGCTAGCCGGCCTGACCTTCAAGCGCAGCCGGTTCTCGCTGATCCACACCTCCAACGGTCAGGGCGGCGAGCGCTCGCGAAGCTGGAACCGGCTGGCCGCGAGCACCTCGTTCGGGCGCGGCAATTTCGCCGGCCGGCTGCGCGCCTGGTACCGGCTGCCCGAGGCGGACGATGACGACAATCCGGACATCACCGACTACATGGGCTACGGCGACCTGGTACTGGCGTACAAGTGGAACGAGCAGACCATCGCCGCGACCCTGCGCAACAATCTCGATTTCGCCGACAACAAGGGCGCGATCCAGGTGGACTACAGCTTCCCCCTGTCGAACCGTGTCAAGGGTTACGTGCAGTACTTCAATGGCTACGGGGAAAGCCTGATCGACTACAATCGCTCGGTCAGCCGCATCGGCGTGGGCATCGCCCTGACCGACTGGCTCTGATCCACTCGCCATCGCCCGTGGTTACCATCGCTTCATGATTTCCACCGCCCTGCGTTTCAGCGCCGAGACCCTCATCAACCGGCTGATCGAGCGCGATGCCACCGCGCGCGACCGCTTGGCGGACCTCGCCGGCCTGGTGATCGCCCTCGAGATCGAGCAGCCGCAGCTGAGCATCACCATCACACCCACCACCGACGGGCTGATGTGGCGCGCCGGCGACGACCTGCCGCCGGACGCCCGCATCCGCAGCAGCGGTCCGGCGCTGCTCGCCGCCCTTCAGCGCGAGCACGACTCGGACTCGCTGTTCGCGGGCGATCTCGTCATCGAGGGGGACGAGCAGGCGGCGACCCGCTTTCTGCGCGCCCTGCGCGAGCTCGACGTCGACTGGGCCGACTGGCTGGCAGAGAAGGTCGGCGTCTCGGCGGCCGGCGTGGTCGAACAGATGGCGCACAAGGCCAGGCGCACGACCGCCGAGTGGCGCGAGACCCGCCGCATCGAGCAGCACGACTACCTGGTCCACGAGGCCCGCCTCGTCGCCGACGACTTCGACCTGCCGACATTTCTCGAGGGCGTCGACGACACGCGCGCGGCGGTCGAGCGACTCGAACAGCGCATCCGGCGACTCGAGACCGCCACGCCGGCAGACGCCCCACACGCCACCAAGGAGGACTGATGCGACCCCGACTGCTCTGGCGCCTGGTGGTGATCCAGTTCGTGCTGCTGCGCCACGGCCTCGACGAGATCGTCCTGGCCCTCAAGATCTTCCGCCCGATCCGCTTTCTCAAGTTCGCCTCGCCCTGGTACTGGCTCTCCGACAATCGTCGGCGCACACGTGGCGAGCGACTGGTGGCCGCCCTGGAAGACCTCGGCCCGATCTTCGTCAAGTTCGGCCAGATGCTCTCGACCCGGCGCGATCTCTTGCCGCCGGACCTCGCCGAGGCGCTTTCCGCGCTGCAGGACCGGGTGCGACCCTTCCCCGCCGAGATCGCCCGGGCGCGCATCGAGACGGCGCTCGGCGCCTCGGTGACCGAGCACTTCGCCCGCTTCGAGGCCGAACCGCTGGCCTCGGCCTCGATCGCGCAGGTGCATGCCGCTACGCTCGATGACGGCGCAGAGGTGATCGTCAAGATCACCCGCCCCGGCATCCACCGGCGCATCCGCAGCGACCTAGAGATCCTCTACACCGTGGCGCGGCTGGCCGAACGCTACTGGTCGGAAGGTCCGCGCCTGCACCCGGTCGAGGTGGTCCGCGAGTTCGACAAGACCCTGATGAACGAGCTCGACCTGCAGCGCGAGGCGGCCAACGCCGCCGAGATCCGCCGCCAGTTCGCCGGCTCGCGACTGCTCTACGTGCCGGAGGTCTACTGGGACTGGTGCCGCACCGACGTGCTGGTCCAGGAACGCATCCACGGCATCCCCGTCGCGCGCACGGATCTGCTGCACGCCGCCGGGGTGGACATGAAGCGGCTGGCCGAGATCGGCGTGGAGGTGTTCTTCACCCAGGTGTTCCGCCACAACTTCTTCCACGCCGACATGCACCCGGGCAACATCTTCGTCGACGCGACCAACCCGATGCAGCCGCGGTACATGGCGGTGGACTTCGGCATCGTCGGCTCGCTGACCCACGAGGACCAGCGGTATCTGGCCGAGAACTTCCACGCCTTCTTCAACCGCGACTATCGCCGCGTCGCCGAGCTGCACGTCGAATCCGGCTGGGTGCCGCGCACCACGCGCATCGAGGAGTTCGAGGCGGCCATCCGCACGGTCTGCGAGCCGATCTTCCAGAAACCGCTGCGGGAGATCTCCTTCGGCCACTTCCTGCTGCGCCTGTTCCAGGTCGCCCGCCAGTTCAGCATGGAGGTCCAGCCGCAGCTGGTGCTGCTGCAGAAGACCTTGCTCGCCATCGAGGGGCTGGGCCGGGAGCTCTACCCGGACCTCGACCTCTGGGAGACCGCCAAGCCGTTCATCGAACGCTGGATGCGCGAGCGCATGGGGCCGAAGGCCTTCCTGCGCCGCCTGCGCGACGAGGCGCCCTACCTCAACCAGCACCTCTCCGAGCTGCCGCGACTGTCCATCCAGGCCATGCAGCAGGTCCATCGCCAGTCAGAGATACTCGAGGCCCAGCGACGGGAGCTGGCCGCCTTGCGCCACGAGTCCCGCCGCGACCGGGCGAGCAGCCGCCTGACGCTGCTCGGCGGCCTGCTGCTGGCCGTGTTCGTCATGACCCAGGGACGGGGGCTGGAACTCCACGGCATCCACGGGCTGTCCTGGCTGGGCTGGGCGGAACTGGTGGCCGCCGCGGCACTGATCTGGTCGGGACTGCGCCGGTAGCCGTCTCCGACCCCGCACAGCGGGGACCTGTTCACCACCCCGGCCATCGCTTCACCCCACCTGCCCTCTGACTTCTGACCTCTCACCTCTTCAAACTTCCGGCTGTCAGCTTCAAGCTCCCATAAACAAAAACCCCCGCGACCGGAACGGCCGCGGGGGTTTTCGGCTCGGCGGCAGGCCGAGGGCTTATTCCTTGCCCATCAGCTGATCGAGGATCGCCGGGTTCTCCAGGGTGGAGGTGTCGCCTTTCGGCGGCTCGCCCTTGGCGATGCCGCGCAGCAGACGGCGCATGATCTTGCCCGAGCGGGTCTTGGGCAGGTTGTCGCCGAAGCGGATGTCGTCCGGCTTGGCGATCGGCCCGATCTGCTCGGCGACCCAGTTGCGCAGGGTCTTGACCATTTCCTCGGCCGCCTCGCCCTGCGGACGGTCGCCCTTGACCACGACGAAGGCGACGATGGACTCGCCCTTGACGTCGTGCGGACGGCCCACCACCGCGGCCTCGGCCACCTCGGGGTGCGCCACCAGCGCGGACTCGACTTCCATGGTGCCCAGGCGGTGACCGGAGACGTTGATGACGTCGTCGATGCGGCCCATGATCCAGATGTAGCCGTCCTTGTCGCGACGCGCCGAGTCGCCGGCCAGGTAGTAGCCCGGCAGGTTGTCAGGGAAGTAGGTGCGCTGGAAGCGCTCGTCGTCGCCCCAGATGGTGCGCAGCATCGACGGCCAGGGTCGCTTGATCACGAGGTTGCCGCCGTGCTCGACGTCCACCGGCTTGCCATGGTCGTCGACCACGTCGGCCATGATGCCCGGCAGCGGCAGGGTGCAGGAGCCCGGCACCAGGTCGATCGCGCCCGGCAGGGGGGCGATCATGTGCGCACCGGTCTCGGTCTGCCACCAGGTGTCGACGATCGGGCAGCGGCCGCCGCCGATGACCTGGTGGTACCAGACCCAGGCCTCGGGGTTGATCGGCTCGCCCACCGTACCCAGCAGGCGCAGGCTGGAGAGATCGTACTTGCCCGGTACCTCGTCGCCGAGCTTCATCAGCGCGCGGATGGCGGTCGGCGCGGTGTAGAACACGCTGACCTTGTGGCGCTGGACCATGTCCCAGAAGCGCCCGCCGTCCGGGTAGGTCGGCACGCCCTCGAAGACCACCTGGGTCACGCCCAGGGCCAGCGGGCCGTAGGTGACGTAGCTGTGCCCGGTGATCCAGCCGACGTCGGCGGTGCACCAGTAGACATCGTCGTCGTTGAGGTCGAACACCCAGGAACTGGTCATCGCCGCGTTGACGAGATAACCGCCGGTCGAATGCACGATGCCCTTGGGCTTGCCGGTCGAGCCGGAGGTGTAGAGGATGAACAGCGGGTGCTCGGCCTCGACCATCACCGGCTCGCACTCGGCCGGCTGTGCGTCTACCGCCTCGGCCCAGGTCAGCTCCTTCACGCCGGCGGTGCCGGTGCCCACGCCGCCGATGTGCTCGAGCATGATGACGCTCTCGACCGACGGGCAGCCGTGCTCGAGCGCCTTGTCCACCTGACCCTTGAGGGTGACCTTCTTGCCGCCGCGCATGTTGCCGTCGGCGGTGATCACCAGCTTCGCCTCGGTGTCGTTGATGCGGTCGCGCAGCGCCTCGGCGGAGAAGCCGCCGAAGACCACCGAGTGGATCGCGCCGATGCGCGCGCAGGCGAGCATGGCCACGGTCGCCTCGGGGATCATCGGCAGGTAGATGACCACCCGGTCACCCTTCGCGATGCCCTGCGCCTTGAGCGCGTTGGCGAAGCGCGCCACGCGGTCGTGCAGATCCTGGTAGGAGATGTGCGTGACCGTGCCGTCGTCCGCCTCGGCGATAATGGCGGTCTTGTCCGCCTTCTCCGGCAGGTGCCGGTCGATGCAGTTGACCGAGGCGTTCAGCCGCCCGTCGGCGAACCACTTGAAGAACGGCGCGTTCGACTCGTCCAGGACCTCCGAGAACGGGGTGTCCCAGGTGACGAACTCGCGCGCGAGCCGCGCCCAGAAGCCCTCGAAATCGCGCTCGGCCTCGGCGACGAGCTCGTCATAGGCCGCGCGGGACCCGATTCTCGCCCGCTCGGCAAACTCCTGCGACGGCGAGAAGACGCGGTTCTCGCTCAGAATGGACTCGAGGTTATCCATAAAGACTCCATCGGTAATCGTGAATCGGTTGTCTCGCGCCTGCACTGGCGGGCAGGCGCCCCGGCCTTCGGCGCGGGCGAAATAGCACCGCGCAAGGTTAGCAAAATTCCCCGCGCGGCAGGAAAACGCCGAGCACTCCGCGTGGCCCTGGACGCCCGGGACCGGCGGGCAGTTAGCGCGAGGATTCGTCACCCGATCGCAACAATGTCGGCTAACCGGTTGGTCGGAAAGGGTTTGCCTCCCGGCAATTTCACTTATGCACAGAAGTTGTGGACAACCTCGTGGAAAACGCGCCGACAAACGCACCGGACAACGCCCGATCAGGCAGTTGCACGGATTGCGCATTTTTTGACCAGCCAGCCACGCCCCACCCACCGAAACACCACAGGTCATTGTTTTTTTGGAGATAAAATCGGACAAACCTGCACTGGCGCGCTTTCACCGCCGGATCTCTTGGCAGCCACCTGCCGCCTGTGGTAACCGGACACGGAATGCCGGCCGTTTGTGGATAAGAAAGTGGAAAACCGGTCCGAAAAGGTGGGAAATCCTGCCCGAACCGCGGCGGATCAGGCGGTTCGCTGGGCCACGAGCCTTTCCCGGCCGCATAATGAGTGCCTCATGGATTCGAACCATCGAGAAAAGACCGGATGCGGGATGACGAACTGATCGCGGCCTTCGTCGAGGCCCTGTGGCTGGAGGAGAACCTGGCCGAGAACAGCCGGGCGGCCTACCGGCGCGACCTGGAATTCGCGGCGCGCCGACTCGCTGGGGACGAGCCGCTCGACGAGAGCCACGCGCTGGCCGACGCCGACGGCCAATCACTCGACCGGCTCCTCGGCGACCGGCTGGCCGCGGGCGCCGCCCCCCGTTCGGTGTCACGCATGCGCTCTGCCCTGCGCCGGTTCTACGCCTGGGCGAACCGCGAGGGCCTGATCCACCCCAACCCGGCCTCCGACCTCCTCTCCCCGCGCCGGGTGCGCGACCTGCCCACCGACCTGAGCGAGGCCGACGTCGAGGCCCTGCTCGACGCCCCGGACACCGAAACCCCGCTGGGACTGCGTGACCGGGCCATGCTCGAGACGCTCTACGCCACCGGCCTGCGCGTCTCCGAGCTCGTCAACCTGACACTCAACGAGATCCACCTCGCCCACGGGCTGGCGCGCATCACCGGCAAGGGCGGACGCGAGCGTCTCGTGCCCATCGGCGACGAGGCAATCGACTGGCTGCGCCGCTATGTCACCGAATCCCGCCCGGCACTGCTGGGCGAGCGGCAGGCCAACGCGGTGTTCGTGACCAGTCGCGCCGCGCCCCTGACCCGCCAGGCGTTCTGGTACCGGATAAAGCACCACGCCCGCCTGGCCGGACTGGCCCGCCTGCCCTCGCCGCACACCCTGCGTCACGCCTTCGCCACCCACCTGCTCAACCACGGCGCCGACCTGCGCGCCCTGCAGATGCTGCTGGGCCATGCCGACCTCTCGACCACGCAGATCTACACGCACGTGGCCACCGCGCGGCTACAGGCCCTGCACGCCGAGCACCATCCGCGCGGGTGACAACGCCGGGCGTGGCCTCGTCCCTTACGTCCCCGCGCCCGGTGATGCGACAATAGGGAAGGCCTGCACGAATCCGATACCGCTTGCGGGGCTTGGCGAGTCGTTCCGGCCTCGCGGCGCTCGGCGCTTCCCGGGCTGCGGCGTGCCACTGGCACGCCGTTCCGGGTCGCCCATGCTCCGCGTTGCGATGTCTTGACGTGGCCACCGGCACGCCGGCTTTCAAGCGCCTTGATCACGAACGACTCGCCAAGCCTTCAGTGGCATCGGATTCGTGCAGACCTTCCATAGGGAACCCGGGCCATGCTCGGCCATCAAATCGATTCGCCGGCGACGACGTCCGGCCCCAATACACACACTCAGGTTGACCATCACGATGCGAGACACACGCTTTGCGCCTGCCAGCCGTCGCGGGCTGACCCCACGCACCCTCGCCCGCGCCTCTTCCCTGGCCCTTGCCCTCACCCTGCCGGCCACCGCCGTCCTGGCCGACGACAAGGACGCCATCGAGGCCAGCATCGAGAAGCACATGCCGGACATCCCGATCGACTCGCTCGAGAAAACGCCCGCCGAGGGCATCTACGAGTTGACCTCGAACGGGCAGATCGCCTACGTCACCGCCGACGGCAAATACCTGATCGCCGGCGACCTGATCGACGTCGAGAATCGTCAGAACCTCACCCAGGGCAAGCAGGACGAGCAACGCCTCGCCGTGCTCGAGGACTTGGACGAGGACCGCAAGCTCGTCTACCCCGCCAAGGGCGAGACCAAGCATGCAATCACCATCCTTACCGACCCGACCTGCCCGTTCTGCGACAAGATGCACCGGGAGCTTCCCAGGCTGAGCGAGGCCGGCGTCGAGGTCACCTACATCCTCACGCCGCGCCAGGGCCCGGGCTCGAAGGGTTTCGAACTGTCTTCGAAGGTCGCCTGCGCCGACGATCCGAAAGAGGCGCTCGAGCTGGCCATGAAGGGCGATTCGGTCGACGGCGAGGCCTGCCGCGACGAGATGATCGAGGAGAACATGGCCCTGTCCAACCGTGTAGGGATGAACGGCACCCCCTACACGATCCTGCCCGACGGCAAGGCCATGCCCGGCTACCGCCCGGCGAAGGTCATGCTCGAGGCGATCGAGCAGAGTGGCGGCTGAGCCACCCGCCGCCGAACCGCAGACGCCCCGCGCCCCTCCCGGCGCGGGGCGTTTCGTTTCCGGACCGGGCTGCCAGGCAATTGACACCCCGCCCCAGCCGGCACAGCCGCCGAATGCCAAGAGCACGCGCTGACGGGGTTACGCCAACTCGGCACGGTTATCGCCTTGTGCTCCGGCAGGCGTGCGCCTACCGGCCGGGATGGACGAAATGTCGCCCGCCCGGCTAAAGTCGTGCGCCGGCCGACCGATAGAAGCAGGACAAGACCAGCGAGCACCCACCGCGCCGGGCGGACACTCCGTGACCGGCCGGCGCCCGAGAAGAAGGTGCCTGGAGACATCATCAGGAGCACAGCGACCACCATGACGATCAAGGCCAAACTCATCCTTCTCGTGATTCTCGCCGGCCTGGCCACCATCGGCACCAGCCTGTTCGGCATCTTCGCCGAGCTCAAGGGGCAGGAACTGGCGGAGAAGAACCACGAACTACGCATCATGCCGATCCAGCACATCAACGAATCGATCCGCCTGATCGACCAGATGGCGAACGAGTCGCTGCTCGCCCTGCAGCACGACCCGGAGAGTCGGACGGCGACCATGCACGAGCACGGGATCGACCGCCACCTCGACACGATCGAAGACAATCTCGACAGGCTCGAGGAAGTCAACGCCCGAATCGCGGCGATCACGCACCGCCAGGGCGAGTCCAACGAGGCACAGCAGGAGCTGTTCGCCACCCAGGAAGAACTGGTCAACGTCGCCTTCAAGCCCTTGCTCGAGAAGCTCGGCGAGGGGAATTACGTCGGCGCCCAGGCGCTGGTGATCCTCACCCTCACCGAGGTAATGCCGGAGTTCGAGCGGGCCGCCGACCGCTACCAGGGCATCGTGCGCGAGAACATGGAAGAGGAGCTCGTGCGCACCGGCGAGCGGGTCGAGAAGGACGTCTGGATCTCGATCGCCATCACCGTGATCAACGTGCTGATCATCGTCGCCATCGCCGCCTGGATCATTCACAGCGTCAGCCGGGGCCTGAAGGCGGCCGACGTTTTCGCCACCGACTTCGCCGAGGGCAAGCTCAACGAGCCGGTCCGGTTCGACAGCCGCGACGAGATCGGCGAGATCATCACCCACATGAACACCGCGCGCGAGTCACTGCGCGAGACCCTCAAGCGCATCGGCGAGGCCTCGGAGCAGCTCGCCTCGGCAGCGGAGGAAACCTCCGCCATCTCCGAGCAGACCGACCGCGGCGTGGCCCG
>CAYUAO010000051.1:10594-12745 GCA_964442775.1 uncultured Halothiobacillus sp.
GCCCGCCAGATGCAGGAGATCGAGCAGGTCGCCGCAGCCATGAACGAGATGACCGCCACCGTCGAGGACGTCGCGCGCAACGCCTCGGACGCCTCCAACAGCGCCCAGTCGGCCAACGACTCGGCCAAGCACGGCCAGACCATCCTCGGCAACGCCGTCAACGCCGTGGGCATCCTCTCCGACGAGATCCGCCAGTCCTCCGAGACGATCGACTCGCTCAAGGCCGAGTCCGAGGAGATCGGCAAGGTGCTCGACGTGATCGGCGCGATCGCAGACCAGACCAACCTCCTGGCGCTCAACGCCGCCATCGAGGCTGCCCGCGCCGGCGAGCACGGTCGTGGCTTCGCCGTCGTCGCCGAGGAGGTCCGGGCACTGGCCTCGCGCACGCAGGGCTCCACCGAGGAGATCCATGGCATGATCGACCGGCTGCAATCACGCTCCAACGCGGCCGTGGCCGCCATGCAGCGCGCCCACGACCAGGTCGATCACAGCACCCAGGCGATGTCCGACACCGAGGCGGCGCTCGGCGAGATCGCCCAGGGCGTCGACGGCATCAACGACCTGAACTTCCAGATCGCCAGCGCCGCCGAGCAGCAGAGCGCGGTCGCCGAAGAGGTCAACCGCAACGTGCAGACCATCTCGCAGATCAGCGAGGAATCGGCCCAGGGCGCCACCCAGACCAAGACCGCCTCGGCGGAACTCGCCCGCCTGGCCGAGGAACTCCAGGCGCGGCTGGCCGGCTTCAAGCTGTAGCCCCACCGCCTCGAACCTCGAAACGCAACGACCCGCCTCACGGCGGGTCTTTTTTCGTGACGTTTGGCCCGTAGGATGACAACAAGGCGCTTGATGGACGATGGACATGCTGCAGCCGCCACACCGAACGGCTAGTCTTGAGCCCTTTGCCACCACCTCGACGATCAGGCACCCCATGCAATCAGACGCCCATCCCAACCGCTCGCCGATCGTCCTGATCGGCTACGGCGATGTCGCGCGACGACTCGCCCATCGATTGACCGACCATGACCTTGTCGCCGTGAGCCGCCACCCGGCGGAGTGCCCCGAGGGGCATCGTGGCGAATGGAGTGCCGTTACGCTTGACCTGGACCGCGAGAATCCCCTCCCCGCCGAGGTCGCACCGAACAACGCAACCTGGATCTACCTGGCGCCACCGCCGCGTGAAGGCCAGACCGACCCACGCCTGACACACTGGTTGCGCGAGGCCGCGCACCCACCGACGGGCCTCGTCTACATCAGCACCACCGGTGTCTACGGGGATCGCGACGGCCACTGGGTGGACGAGACAACGCCACCGGCTCCCGCCCACGATCGAGGGCGCCGGCGCCTGGACGCGGAAGCCCAGTGTCACGCCTACGTGCAGACCCACGGGATTCCACACTGCAATCTGCGCGTGACCGGCATTTACGCCTGCGACCGCCTGCCCGTCGAGAAGGTGCGTCGAGGCACCCCCGTGCCAGCCGGCCCCGAGGCGCCCTGGTCCAACCGCATTCACGCCGACGACCTGGCCGATATCCTGCGCCTGCTGATCGACCGCATCGAATCCGGACGCCCCGTCACCGGCACCTTCAACGTCTCCGACAACCACCCCACGCCGGTCAACGTCACCTACCGCCAGATCGCCACCCAATTCGGCCTGCCACAGCCGCCGGAGGCCTCGCTGGCCAGCATTCTCGAGCAGGCCAGCCCCATGGCCCGGGAATTCCTCAGCGAATCGCGGCGCGTGGACGCCAGCGCCATTCAAAGCGCCCTGGGGTGGCACCCCCGCTACCCCACGCTGGCCTCGGCACTGGCCGATTGCCCACGCAACCTCTCCTAAAGGGGTCAGAACTATTTTCTGAAAGGGGTCAGAACTATTTTTTGACCGGCCGGCCCGGCGGCCGGGGAGACACGTCCCGTCCCAGCGTCTGCGCCAGCCGACGCTGGAAATCCTCGGCGCCTGCGACAGCCGACTGCTCAGTCGCTCGACGGAGCAGATCAAGCTCGCCGCCCGGAATGGCAGCGGAGAACAATCCACGATATTCCGCTTGCCGCCTCTCCGGCGTTGGCGCCAGGCTCAAGTACCGTTCGTGCGGCACAACCAGGGCATCAACGGCGCCCAGGGCGTTGCTCGCGTAGCTCGACCATGGGTAATCG
>CAYUAO010000052.1:0-12532 GCA_964442775.1 uncultured Halothiobacillus sp.
GGAAAAGGTGCGGTGTGTCAGTGGCTTGCCGTTCCTTTTCGGGCAGCGGTCACGAAAAAGGCGCGCCGGGGGCGCGCCTGGTGGGGCGATGCCGGGCTGGGCCCGGGCGGTGGTGACGCTTACTCGTCCTCGCCTTCGGCTACGGCCTTCTGGATCGCCTCGAGGATCTTCTCGCCACGCGGGCCGGCCTTCTCGACGAACTGGTCGTAGATCGGCTCGTTGAGCTCGGCGAACGCCTCGACCTGGTCCTCGCTCAGGCGGATGAACTCCGTGCCGCCCTCGTCGCGAATCTCCTCGGTTGCCTCGGCGTTGAGCTTCTGCTGCTCCTCGTAGACGTACGGGCCGAGTTCGTCGGTGACTTCATCGACGCTTTCCCGCATGTCCTCGGGCAGTTCGTCGAGGAAGCCCGGGCTGGAGATGACCGTGGCGACGAACTGCGCGTTCTTCGCCTCGATCATGTAGTCCTGCACCTCGTAGAAGCTCATGTCGCGCATGGCGAACATCGGCTGGACCTGGGCGTCGATCTGGCCGCGCTCGAGCCCGCCGTAGACCTCGGAGTAGGCCATGCCCTGCGGGCTGGCGCCGTAGGCCTCGTAGGTGGCCAGCAACAGCTTGGACGGCATGACGCGGAACTTCACGCCATCGAAGTCTTCCGGCTTCTCGATCTTCTTGTTCGAGCTCCAGACCATCCAGCCCTCGGGCACGATGGAGAGCAGTTCCAGCCCCTTCTCGTTGTAGGCCTCGCCCAGTTCGCCGTAGACGACCTCGTTGTCGGTGAAGATCGAGCGGTTGACGTCATCGTCCTGCGAGAACAGGAAATGCAGGGAGAACACCTGGGCCTCGGGGATCGTCGAGCCGACGTGACCGGAGGAGGCGAAGGCGAACTGCACGGTGTTGTTCTGGATCTGCTGGGTGATGTCCTGCGAGCTGCCCAGCGTGCCGTAGGGGTAGATCTTGACCTCGACGTCGTCGTGGCGCTCCTCGATCAGCTCCTTGAACCGCTCGGCGTAGGCCCACTGAACGCCGCCTTCGGTCTCCTCGAGGGCGAACTTCCAGACCTGCTGGCCGTCGTCCCCCGATTCACCGCAGCCGGTCAGCGCCAGTCCGGCGGCAAGGGCGAGCGAGCCCATCCACAGGGCGCCCTTGTGAAGAAAGGTGGTGTCTGTCATCTCGTCTCTCCCTGGTTTTTTTCTGATGCGTTCGGCCAGGACGTGAATGTGTCTCGGCCGGGGGCAAGGTTCGGCCCCGACTCGTCGACCTTAGCATGTTCGGCACGTCGGCTCAGGGTCCCCACGTGGACAGGTTCTTCCGGCCGGGACTACACTGGGTCGGCAGCCTTGGAGGCGCGCGGGAGCGTGGCGCGCCGGAATCGCAACGACAAGAGTGCCGGTCGGGCGCGGCAGGCAGCGCGTCCCGTCGGCGGGGAGAGGTGGATGTCCGAATCGCAGGGAGGCCCGTTCCGTTCGCCGGTCATGCGGGCCGTTCGTGGTCTCGACCGGGGGATCGGCTGGCTGGAGGACGCGGTGCTCATCGCGGCGATCCTCTTCATGGCCGGCCTGAACATCGCCAATGTGCTCGGCAACAACCTCAGGAACTGGGGGGTGCCGTTCGTCGACGGGCTTTCCTGGTCGGTGGAGATCAACCAGGCGCTGCTGGTGATCATCACCTTCGTCGGGGTGGCCAAGGGGGCGCGGCACGGGCGCAACATCCGCATGTCCGCCATCTATGACCAGCTCGAGGGCAAGTGGCGCAAGGGGCTCAACATCGTCATCACCACGGGCTCCGCCGTGGTGATGTTCTACCTGGCCTATTACGCGTTCCTCTACGAGATGCAGGTCCGCTCGATCGGGCAGACCACGCCCTCGCTGGGCATCCCGCTCTGGATCCTCTACATCGCCGTTCCCCTGGGGCTGTTCCTCACCGGCGTGCAGTACAGCCTGACCACGCTGCGCAACCTGACCGAGAAGGAGGTCTATCGCTCGTTCGCCGAGCGGGAGGTCTACGAGGAGGCCGATCTGGCCGCCGTCGAGGGCCAGAAACTCGCGGAAGACGGTGAGCCCGGCGCTTCCGGCCAGAAGGGGGGTCGTCACTGATGCTCACCCTGACTTTTGTGCTGATGTTCCTGCTCCTGCTGATGGGGTTCCCGATGATGGTCCCGCTGATCATCGGGGCGCTGGCGATACTCGTGGTCAGCTTTCCCGAGGTGGGCGCCAACCAGCTGATCCAGCAGATGGTCGGCGGCGTGCGTCCCTCGGTGCTGGTCGCCGTGCCGATGTTCATCCTGGCCGCCGACATCATGACCAAGGGCCACACGGCCAATCGCCTGCTCGACCTGGTGCACGCCTTCGTCGGTCACCGCCGCGGGGGGCTGCCGATCACCACGGCGGTTTCCTGCACGCTGTTCGGCGCGGTCTCCGGCTCGACCCAGGCGACCGTGGTCGCCATCGGCAGCGCACTGCGGCCGAAGATGCTCAAGGCCGGTTACAAGGACAGCTTCACCATGGCGCTGCTGGTGAACTCCTCGGACGTGGCGCTGCTGATCCCGCCGTCCATCGCGGCGATCATCTACGGCGTGGCGGCCAACGTCTCGGTCGGCGAGATGTTCATCGCCGGGATCGGACCGGGGCTGCTGATCATGGTGATGTTCTCGGTCTACAGCTGGTGGATATCCAAGCGCCTGGAGATCCCGCTGGGCGAGCGGGTCGACTGGGCGGGCCGTCTCAAGGCGCTCCGCGGGGCCATCCTGCCGATGGGCTTTCCCGTGGTGGTGCTCGGCGGGATCTACTCCGGGCTGTTCAGTCCCACCGAGGCGGCGGCGATGTCGGTGTTCTACGCGCTGATCATCGAGATGCTGGTGTACCGCTCGGTGAAGTTCTCCGACCTGCCGGGCATCGCGCTGTCGACCGGGCTGATCACGGCGGTGGTGTTCATCCTCGTCGGGGCGGGCCAGGCCTTCTCCTGGGTGATCTCGCTGGCGCAGATCCCCACCGAGGTCCTCGGGCCGATGCTCGACCACGTCGCGGACAATCCGACCCACCTGCTGATCCTGATCGCGGTGTCCTACTTCGTCGCCTGCATGTTCGTCGACCCGATCGTGGCGATCTTCGTGCTCACGCCGATCTTCATCCCGGCGATCAACGCCTCGGGGGTCGACCCGATCCTCGTCGGCACGCTGGTGGTGCTGCAGTCGGCGATCGGCTCGGCCACGCCGCCGTTCGGCTACGACATCTTCACGGCCATGGCGGTGTTCCGACGACCGTACATGGAGATCGTGCGCGGTTCGCCGCCGTTCATCGTCATGCTGCTGGTCGTGACCGTGCTCCTGATCATGTTCCCGCAGATCGCGCTGTTCCTCCGGGATCTCGCCTTCCGCTGACGCGGTCGCCTCAACCGATCCGCATGCGACGCCTGGCCTCGGCCAGGCGTTCCTGCGTTCCGACGTCCAGCCAGTCTCCCGGGTGGTGTTCCCCGCAGACCCGCCCGGCCGCGATGGCCTCGCGCAGCAGCGGGCCGAGCGCCCGGCGGCCGGGTTCGAGCTCGGCGAACATCGCCCGCCGGTACAGGCCGATGCCCGAGTAGGTGCGTCGGTCGTGATCGTCGAGGGTGAGTCGCCCCCCGGCATTGAGGCCGAAGTCGCCCTCGGGGTGGTGCGGCGGATTGTCGACCAGCAGCAGGTGGGCGAGGCAGTGCTCGGGCATGGCCGCCGCGCGCCGGAGCAGGGCGCGGTAGTCGATGTCGCTGAGCACATCGCCGTTGACCAGCAGGAAGGGCGACGACAGCCGGTCGAGGGCGTGGCGGATGCCGCCAGCAGTCTCCAGTGCCTCCTCGGCGCGGTCGCCTTCCACGGAGTACTCGATCGACAGTCCCCAGCGGGCGCCGTCGCCCAGCTGCGCGCGGATCCGCTCGCCGAGGTGGGCGAGGTTGATCACCACGCGCTCGACCCCCGCCGTGGCCAGCCGCTCGAGGTGGTGCTCGATCAGCGGCTTGCCGCCGACCTCGATCAGCGGCTTGGGGGTGCGGTCGGTCAGGGGGCGCAGTCGTTCGCCGCGCCCGGCGGCCAGGATCATGGCGGTGGTGTCAGCCACGGGCGTTCTCCGGTTCCAGTCCGACGATCAGTTCGCGCAGCGGCTCGAGTCCCGGTGCCCGCTCCAGCGCCCACTGCAGGTGGCGCCAGGTCAGGGGCAGGTCGTCGAGGTAGCCGTGCTTGCCGTCGCGGCGGCTCAGCCGGGCGAAGATGCCCAGGACCTTGAGGTGGCGTTGCACGGCTACCCAGGCGAAGTCCTCGACGAAGGCGGCCAGGCTCGTGTCGGTCAGGCCGACCTCGCGCGCCTGGGTGTGAAAGGCCTCGATCTCGCGCTCGACCCAGTCGACCGGCCAGTCGATGTAGGAGTCGCGCAGCAGCGAGACCAGGTCATAGGGAAGCGGACCGGCGACCGCGTCCTGGAAGTCGATGATCGCCCAGTCGTTCCCGCGGCGCATCAGGTTGCGGCTGTGGTAGTCGCGGTGGACGAACACCGGCGGCATGGCGGCAAGCCGCTCGGCGATCGCATCGCGCAGTGCCTGCCACTGGGCCCGACGTGCGGGCGACCAGTCGACGGCCAGGTGCCCGGCGCGATACCACTCGTCGAACAACTGCATCTCGGCGCTCAGGCGATCATGGTCGAACGCGGGTAGCCCGCCGCGCTCCACGCCCGCGACCGTGATCAGCTGGGCACGGCAGTCGGCCAGTGCCGCCGAGCGCTCGGCCGCGTCCACATTTGCCTGCCAGGAGAACAGGGTCTCGTGGCCGAGGTCCTCGAGCAGCAGAAAGCCGTTCTCGACGTCGCGGGCGTGGATGCGCGGCACCGGCAGGCCGGCGTGTTCGAGTCGGGCATGGACGTCGAGAAACGTGTCCAGTGGCTCCCGGTCCGGCGGCGAATCCATGACGATCAGGCTGTGACCGTCCCCGTCCCCGTCCCGGGCGCGCCAGTAGCGCCGGTTGCTGGCATCGCTGGAAGCCGGGTGCAACGCGCCGTGCTCGGGCGCATGCCGGGCGAGAAAGGCGCGCGCCTGGCCGCGGCGTGGATCGGCGAGCGGTTCGGGCATCGGGAGATGGTTCCTGATTGGGCATGGACGGAGGAAAGCGGGTCGAAGCGACTTGGCCCGATCCGGCCTGCAGGACGGCAGCGTTGGGTCAATACTGTGGTCCTGAGAAACCGGCGTTGGTCCGGGATTCTACCCGCCCGGTCCCGGCCGCGCATCACCTTGGAGGCCAGCCATGAGACACCGCATCCGATCTCCGCACGAACCCCGTGAATGGGAGGTGACCGAGCCCCGCTACGCGCTGGATCGTCACGCGCGACGATCCTTCCTGCGCTCGATGATCGGCGCCGGGGCGGCGTTGGCTCTGCCCGGTTGCGGGCGCGCGGACGAGGGCAAGCCCCTGTCCGAGCAGCTGACCGACAAGGACGCAATCACGGGATACAACAACTTTTACGAACTGGGCACCGGCAAGACCGACCCCTCCCGCAACGCCGAGGTGCTGGCGGATCTGATCGACCGGCTCTCGCCCTGGGAATTCGAGGTCGACGGCGAGGTCGCTCGTCCGGGGCGGTTCAGTATCGACGACCTGGTCGGCCTGAAGGCCCCGGAGGAGCGCATCTACCGCATGCGCTGCGTCGAGGGCTGGTCGATGGTGATCCCCTGGGAGGGCGTGCCGCTCAGGGCGCTGCTAGACCGGGTCGAGCCGACCGCCGAGGCCCGCTTCGTCCGGTTCGAGACGGTCTATCGCCCCGACGAGCCGCTGCCCGGGCAGCGGCGGGCGGTGCTTGACTGGCCCTACGTCGAGGGCCTGCGTCTGGACGAGGCGATGCACCCGCTCACGCTGCTGGCCACCGGCCTGTACGGCGAGCGGCTCACCCCGCAGAACGGCGCGCCGGTGCGGTTGGTGGTGCCCTGGAAGTACGGGTTCAAGGGCGGCAAGTCCCTGGTGAGGATCAGCCTGGTGCGTGAACAGCCCACCTCGAGCTGGATGGCCGCCGCCCCGCGCGAGTACGGTTTCTACGCCAACGTGAACCCCGAGGTCGACCACCCCCGCTGGTCGCAGGCGACCGAACGGCGCATCGGCGAGTGGGGGCGGCGCGACACGCTGATGTTCAACGGTTACGCCGAGGAGGTGGCCGGCCTCTACCGCGGCATGGACCTCGAAAAGCACTTCTGATGGCGCCCGTCCGACCCTGGCTTGCCAATCGCCCGGCCTGGTGGCTGCTGTTTCTCGCCCAGCTCGCGCCCTTGATCTACCTGGCCTGGGCCGTTCCCACCAACCAGCTCGGCTACGAGCCGGTGGTCGACAGCCTGCGGTTCTTGGGCGACACGGCGATCTACCTGCTCCTGATCGGGCTTTCGATCACGCCGATCCAGCGACTGTGGCCGCGCCTGGGGCTGCTCGACTACCGGCGCATGGTCGGCCTGTACGCCTTCTTCTACGCCGCCCTGCACGTCCTGCTCTGGGTGGTCGTCGACCGGCAACTCGATCTCGCCGCGATCTGGGAGGACGTGATCGAGCGCGAGCACATCACCTTCGGGGTGATCGCCTTCCTGTTGCTGCTGCCGCTGGCGATCACCTCGACCCGCGGCTGGATGCGGCGACTGGGGCGGCGCTGGAAGACCCTGCACCGGGTGGTCTACCCGGCCACGGCCCTGGTGGTGCTGCATTACTTCCTGTCGGTGAAGTTCGACACCCGCACGCCGCTCGTGCTTGCGGGCGTCCTGCTGCTGTTGCTGCTCGCCCGCCCGGTCACCCGCTGGTGGGTGGGGCGCCGAGGGGCGGATTGAGCATTAGAAAGTACTTATGCCAAGATAAGGCGTTTCCTGGTCGATTCCCCGCGAATCGAGCAACTTGCGGGAGGGCAAAGGCATGAAATTGACGGTCATCGGTGCGGGTTTCGGGGCGTTGACGGCGGTGCGCCGACTGCGGCGCCTGCGTCCGCAGGCGGAGATTACCCTGATCGCCCCCGAACCCACGTTCCAGTACTACCCCAGCCTGATCTGGGTGCCGGCGGGGCTGCGCGGGCGCGAGGACATCCTCCACGATATCCGGCCGCTGCTCGAGCGGCTTGACGTGCGGTTCCACGCCGGTCGCGTCACTGGCGTGAGCGACGACGGCAGACGGGTGATCACCGACGCGGGCGAGGTGGAGAACGACGGCCTGATCGTCGCCAGCGGCGGCCGCTTCATCAAGAAACTTCCCGGCATCGAGCACGCCATCACCCTCTGCGAGGGTATCGACGCGGCCGAGGCCATCCACGACCGGCTGGGCGAGATGGACGGCGGCACCATCGCGATCGGTTTCGGTGGCAACCCCAAGGAGCCGTCCGCGGTGCGTGGCGGACCGATGTTCGAGTTGCTGTTCGGCATCGATCGCCTGCTGCGCCGGCAGGGGCGGCGCGATCGGTTCCGGCTGGTGTTCTTCAACCCGTCACCGCGACCGGGCAATCGCCTCGGCGAGGCGGCGGTCGATCGCCTCCTCGATCGCATGCGCAAGTTCGACATCGAGACTCATATCGGCGCCAAGCCACTGCGCTTCGAGGCCGACCGGGTGATCACCGAGGCCGGCGAGTTCGAGGCCGATCTGATCCTGTTCATGCCGGGCATGACCGGACCGGACTGGCTGGAGAATGCTCCCTTCCCGACTTCCCCGGGTGGCATGATCGAGGCCGACGAGCACGCGCGGGTCAAGGGCGCGGACAAGGTCTATGTCGCCGGCGATTCCGGCAGCTACCCCGCCCCGGACTGGGCGCCCAAGCAGGCCCACATGGCGGACCTGCAGGCCGTGGCCGCCGCCGAGAACCTGGTCGCCGAGATCGACGGCCTGCCGGCCGAGCGCACCTTCAAGTGGGAGCTGGTCTGCGTGATGGACATGCTCGATCGGGCGACCCTGGTGTTCCGCAACGAAAAGCGCCAGTTCGTCACCCCGCCGTGCCGGCTGCTGCACTGGGCCAAGCGCCTGTTCGAGTGGTGGTACCTGCGCGACCTGCGGCGCTAGCGCGGGTCGGACGGCTCGCCCGGCCCCGCTTCAGCGGCACGCCATTCGTACAGAGTTTCTCTATGAACGCGCCCGGTAACGGGCCGCTCATCCCCCGCATCGCGGCTCCCGGGGCCCGTCCGACTCGCGGTGCGTTTCGGGAATGGGGGCGGGGTGGACTAAGCTTGCAGCCGTCTTTTTCGGGCCGCCCGCCGGGCGAGCCGCGTCAATGGGTACGTCGACTTGTCTCTGATCCGTCTCTTCTTCCAGTTGCTGTTCCTGCGCGCCGGTCCGGAGGACATGCCCGCCGGGCAGCGCCCCCTGCTGATCGCGCTGGGTTTCTACCTCCTCGTGGGCGTACTGCTCGACATCGCCGTCGCCGGCGAGGGCGACCCGGATGGCGGGCTGGGAGCGGGCCTGTTGCTGCTGGCCGCCGACGCCCTGGTGCTGGTGGGCTACTCGGCCGGGCTGGCCACGTTGCGCAACTACCGCCCCCGCATCCCCCAGATGCTCACGGCCCTGTTCGGTGCCACGGCGATGCTGGGCCTGGTCGCCTGGCCGCTGGTGGTGATGCAGCCGACGGGAGCCGAGGGGGCGGATGTGGACACCCAGGTCGGGCTGTGGTCGATGCTGATGATCGCGTTGTTCGCCTGGAACCTCGTGGTACTGGGGCAGATCTACCGTCGCACGCTCGAGTTCGGCGCCGCCCTCGGGGTGTTCGCCGCCCTGGGGTATTTCATCATCAGTTCGGTGGTCTACATGGCGCTCGCCGTGCAGTTGCTCCCCGGCGAGACGGGGCTGCCGACATGAGGACACCGGGAAAAAACCGCGGCGCCAACCCCTTGCTGCGAAACCGGGAGGGTCAAGTGGCTGGCGGTCTCGACTCTCGCCCGCATCCGGAACGGCATGCCGGCCATGGTGCCACCTGCCGGATGCCCGCGGGGACAGGCTTGCGGGCGGCCCGCGACGATCTTTCGAGGTGCCCATGAGTCTTGCCGATCGGAAACTGCACATCCTCGGTGTCGCCGGCACCTTCATGGGTTCGCTGGCGTTGCTCGCCCGGGAGATGGGCTACGAGGTCTCGGGGCGCGATCATGCCACCTATCCGCCGATGAGCGACCAGCTTGCTCGCGCGGGCATCGGGGTGGAGACCGACATGGACGCGCCGCTGCCCGAGGACGCCGAGATCATCGTCGGTAACGTCATGCGCCGCGACATGCCGGTGATCGACCAGTTGCTCAACGGTTTCTATCGCTTTCGCTCCGGGCCGCAGTGGCTGGGCGAGGAGGTGCTGGCCCGGCGGTTCGTGCTGGCGGTGTCCGGCACGCACGGCAAGACCACCACCAGCTCGATGGTTGCGCACATCCTGGATGCGGTCGGCATGGCCCCGGGATTCCTGATCGGCGGGGTGCCGGGCGGTTTCGGTATCAGCGCCCGGCTGGGGGAGACGCCGTTCTTCGTCATCGAGGCCGACGAGTACGACACGGCCTTCTTCGACAAGCGCTCGAAATTCCTGCACTACCGCCCGCGCGGGCTGGTGATCAACAACCTGGAGTTCGACCATGCCGACATCTTCGACGATCTCGCCGCGATCGAACGCCAGTTCGCCCACCTGCTGCGCCTCGTGCCGGGGCAGGGCAAGGTGATCGCCCCGTTGGGAGAGCCCGCGATCGAGCGGGTACTGGCGCAGGGCGTCTGGTCGCCGGTCGAGCGGCTGGCCGGGCAGCCGGGCCAAGCGGCCGACTGGTGGCTCGACGCCGACCGGGTGGTCTGCGAGGGTGTCGCGATCGGTTCCCTGCCGCCGTCCATCCAGGGGGCGCACAACCGCCGCAACGCGATGGCCGCGCTGGCGTTGGCGCGCTTCGCCGGCGTGCCCGCGACCGAGGGACTGGCCGCGCTGGCGGGCTTCGGCGGGGTCGCGCGACGCCTCGAGCTCAAGGGCGAGGCCGACGGGGTGCGCGTGATCGACGATTTCGCCCACCACCCGACCGCTATCGAGGCGACGCTCGCCGCCGTGCGCGAGCAGATGCCGACCGGCGCCCGGCTGGTGGCGGTGCTCGATCCCCGTTCCAACACCATGCGCGCCGGGGTGCACGCCGGCCGGCTTGCGGCCGCGCTGTCGTCGGCCGATCGCGTGTTCGTGCATGCCCCGCAGGACCTGGGCTTCGATCCGGGGACCGCGCTCGGCGAACTGGGCGATCGCCTGGTGTTGGCCGCTTCGGTCGAGCAACTGCTCGAGGTGGTGGCCGCCGAATGCCGGGCCGGCGACTGGGTGGTCTCGATGAGCAACGGCGGCTTCGGCGGGTTCCCGGTGCGCCTGGTTGACGCGCTGCGCGGGGTGGCGGCATGAGGCGACGCATTGATACCGGGCACGTGGTGCTCGCCATGACGGGGGCCTCGGGACTGCCCTACGCGCTGCGCCTGCTCGAGTGCCTGGTCGCCGCCGGCTGCCGTGTGAGCCTGGTCGCCTCCAAGGCGGCGCACGCGGTGGCGGCGCTGGAGCTCGACGAGCCGTTTCCCGCCCGTCACGACGCGCTGGCCGCCGAGCTGGGCGGTCGCTTCGGTGCGGCCGAGGGGCAGGTCACCGGCTACGCCCGCGAGGACTGGACCGCGCCGTTCGCTTCCGGCTCCAATCCACCCGATGCCATGGTGGTCTGTCCCTGCACCACCGGCACGCTCGGGGCGATCGCCAACGGCCTGTCTGACTCGCTGATCGAGCGGACCGCCGACGTCTGTCTCAAGGAGCGCCGCGACCTGGTGATCGTGCCGCGCGAGGCGCCGTTGACCGCCATCGCGCTGGCGCAGATGACGCGCCTGGCCGAACTGGGCGTGGTGATCCTGCCGCCGTCGCCGGCCTTCTATCATCGGCCGAAGACCATCGACGACCTGATCGACTTCACCGTGGCTAGGATCCTCGACCAGGTCGGAGTCGAGCACGCCCTGCACGACCGCTGGGGTGATCCCGGCGCTTGAAAAGCCGCGACGGGTCCACAGGTTCACCGGTCCGGGACGGGCCGTGTGACAGCCCGCCCGTCGAAACGAAATCCGTGGCCCGGGTGTCTGCCCGGGCCGACATGCCGCCGATGCCATCGGCTGACAACACAAGGTGTCTCTATGACCGTTCATACCGCGACCGCGGACAACCTCGAAGGCCTTCTCAAGGACAACGACATCCTGCTGCTGGACTTCTGGGCGCCCTGGTGCGGCCCGTGCCAGTCCTTCGGCCCGATATTCGAGCAGGCCGCCGAGGCCAACCCGGACGTCGGCTTCGCCAAGGTGAACACCGAGGAAGAGCAGGCGATCGCCGGCCACTTCCAGATTCGCTCGATCCCGACGCTGATGGTGTTCCGCGAGCAGATCCTGCTGTTCAACCAGGCCGGCGCCTTGCCGCGCAACGCCCTCGACGAGCTGATCACCAAGGTCAAGGACCTCGACATGGACGAGGTGCGCGCCGAGGTGGAGAAGGCCGAAGCCGAGGCCAAGGGCGAGTGACCCCCGCGTGGCCGGACCGGCGCGGTGCTGACCGGCCCGGCGAGGCCGCGCGGCGATGATCTCGGTCATCCTGCAGATGGCCGGCACGATCGCGCTCGGCCACGTCTGGCGTTACCTGCCGCTGGGCGGTTGGAGCGCCGACCGGGCGCGCGGGGCGTTGACCTCCTCGGTCTACTACCTGTTCCTGCCGGCGCTGGTGTTTGCGGTGCTGTGGCGCGCGCCCCTGGGCGTGGACACGCTGCGGATCGCGGGCACGGCCGCCGTGGCGGTGCTTGGCTCGATGGCGCTGATGTACGCCGTGGGCCGGGTGATGCCGCTTACCCGGCCGCAGTTCGGCGCCTTGCTCCTGGCGGCGAGCTTTCCCAATGCGACCTACATGGGATTGCCGCTGCTCGACAGCCTGTTCGGCGACGCCGGGCAGGCGGTCGCCATCCAGTACGACCTGTTCGCCTGCACGCCGCTGCTGCTGTCATTGGGGATTCTCCTCGCCGCGCGTTTCGGTGACAACGACGAGGAGGTCCACCCGGTCAAGACCCTGCTCCGGGTGCCGCCCTTGTGGGCGGCGGTCGCCGGGGCGGGACTGAACCTGCTCGGCGTGCCGCAGCCCGACTGGGCCGCCGACTGGCTCGATCGATTGGGGGCGGCCGTGGTGCCGATCATGCTGGTCGCGCTGGGCATGAGCCTGCGCCTGGAAACCCTGACCGGCCGGCAGTTGCTGACCGTCAGTCCGGCGATCGCCATCCAGCTGCTGTGGATGCCGTTGCTCGCCCTTGGGTTCGCGCTGGCGGTGGGCACCAGTGGCCAGACGCTCACCGGCGTGGTGCTGGAGGGCGCGATGCCCGTGATGGTGCTCGGGCTGGTGCTCTGCGACCGGTTCGGGCTGGACACGGGCTTGTACGCCACCACGGCGAGCGCCTCGACCCTGCTCGCGCTGCTGACCATCCCCTTCTGGCACGGTGTGGCGATCTGAATCGGGCCGACTGAGGAAACTCTGCACGAATGCCATACCGCTGAAGCGCGCCTTGAGCCGGGCAGATG
>CAYUAO010000053.1:0-12532 GCA_964442775.1 uncultured Halothiobacillus sp.
TCGATCATCTCGCTGCTGATGTCCAAGTGGATCGCCAAGAAGAGCGTCGGTGCGCAGGTAATCGAAAACCCGCGCTCCGAGGGCGAGCGCTGGCTGGTCGAGACCGTCCAGCGCCAGGCCCGGGAGGCCGGCATCGGCATGCCCGAGGTGGCGATCTACGACTCGCCGGAGATCAACGCCTTCGCCACCGGCGCGAGCCGCAACAAGGCGCTGGTCGCCGTCTCCACCGGGTTGCTCTCGAGCATGACCCGCGACGAGGCCGAGGCCGTGCTGGGCCACGAGGTCGGCCACATCGCCAACGGCGACATGATCACCCTGACCCTGATCCAGGGCGTGGTGAACACCTTCGTGATCTTTTTCGCGCGGATCGTGGGCTTCTTCGTCGATCGCATGATCTTCAAGAACGAGGAGGGCCCGGGGATCGGCTTCTTCGTCACCACGATCGTCGCCGAGATCGTCTTCGGCATCCTGGCGAGCACCATCGTCATGTGGTTCTCCCGCCAGCGCGAATTCCGTGCCGACGACGCCGGGGCCCGTCTCGCCGGTCGGGAGAAGATGATCGCCGCGCTCGAGCGCCTGAAGCTCAACTACGATCGACCGTCGGAGATGCCGGCGCAGATGCAGGCCTTCGGCATCTTCGGCCGTGGCGGCAACTTCGGTCGTCTGTTCATGTCGCACCCGCCGCTCGACGAGCGCATCGCGGCCCTGCGCGCTGCCAGCGGCCAGGCCCAGACGGCCTGATCGCCAAGGCGATTTGAAACCTCGCCTCCGGGCGAGGAAAATCCCGGTCATGGGCCGGGAACGAAAGGCCCGCCGGTTCGCGGGCCTTTTCTCGTTGGGCCCGCTCGGCCGGGAAACCCCGGGCGGGGCATGCGCCCGTTGATGGAGGAGCGTGATGGAAGTCCTGTTTCTGTTCGTGCCGCTGAGCATGCTGGTGGTCGCCGGACTGGTCTGGGCGGCCTTCTGGGCGATTCGCAACAACCAGTACGAGGACCTCGAGGGCCCCGCGCACCGCATCCTGATGGACGACGATGACCCGCGTATCCCCACCAACCAGGAGGACGCCGAGGCGCCGAAGGGTCGGCGGGAAAAGGCCGATCCGGACGAGGCCGGCGAGGGCAGGGAATGACCCCGGGTCGGGTAGTGACTTTGGCCCTGCGCTGGTTTAGGATTACTTCCAGTTAAAGGGAGGAGCCTGCAGTGAAAGAATTCTTCAGTTTCGACAACTTCGCCTTCACGTTCACCATCGGCCTGATCGTGTTTTCCTGGGTGATGTTCCTGAGCGTGATCCTGTTCGGCTAAACGCCGATCGGGTACAGGTCGACGAGAAAGCCGCCTTCATTCGGGCGGCTTTTTTACGTCCGGTGATCGTGCAAGGTTTTCCTGTTGGCGCGGCGTTGGGCCTCGTCGCGTTCGGCCGGGCTTGCGGCGGGCGCGAGTCGCCGCATGGACATGAAAAAAGCCACCCGCGGGTGGCTTTCTGGCATCCGGCCGACCGGGCCCGGTATCAGGCCGGTTGCGGGAGGGCGCCGCGCAGCTTCTTGAGCGCCGCCGTCTCGATCTGGCGGATGCGCTCGGCCGAGACGCCGTACTCGTCGGCCAGCGTCTGCAGGGTGGCCTTCGGCTCGTCGAGCCAGCGACGGGTGAGGATGTCGCGGCTGCGGTCGTCGAGCGTCGAGAGCGCCGCGTTCATCGCCTCGACCCGGTCGTCCTCGTCGCGCTGGGAGGCGATATCCTCGACCGAGAGGGCATCCTGGTCGACCAGGACCTGCTCGTAGGACGGCCCCTCGCCGTCGTCCGAGCCGTCGTAGGCCGGCGTGTCCAGACCCATGTCGCGCCCGTACAGGCGGGCCTCCATGGTCATGACCTCGCGCTCGGGCACGTCGAGTTCCTCGGCGACTGCCTCGGCCTCGCTCTTGCTCAGCCAGCCGATCGAGTTCTTCATCTGGCGCATCTTGAAGAACAGCTTGCGCTGGGCCTTGGTGGTCGCCACCTTGACGATGCGCCAGTTCTTGAGGATGTACTCGTGGATCTCGGCGCGGATCCAGTGCACCGCGAAGGTCACCAGGCGGACCTTCTGGTCCGGATCGAATCGCTTGACCGCCTTCATCAGGCCGATGTTGCCTTCCTGGATCAGGTCGGCCAACGGCAGGCCGTAGCCCCGGTAACCCCGGGCGATGTGCACGACGAACCGCAGGTGACCGAGGACCAGCTTCTGCGCCGCCTCGATGTCACCGGTCTCCTTCAGCCGCCGGCCCAGTGACTGTTCCTCCTCGACATCGAGGACGGGCAGACGGCGTACCTCGTTGAGGTACTGCGACAGCGAATCGCCGATCACCGGCATGGTGAGGCCGGCTGACGGGCCGAGGGCCCGCGATTTGCTCTCTATCATCTGGTTGCCTGCTGTGTGCATGCTTTCGTTCTCGCCTCGCTGCAAGTATCCCAATCGTCTCGTTGCTCCGCATTTTAGCACTCGCGATATGAGAGTGCTAAAGCCGCGTCAAGTTCCCCCGAGCCACTCAGGGTAATGCACCGATATGGAAATTTCATGACCGGATCACGGCGTGCTCAGCCGGCCGATGTAGAACCGGCCGATGACCTGGGCCGACAGCCAGCCGAGCAGGGCGCCGGCGGTCATCAGCAGCAGGACCAGCGCGGGGTCGATCTGCGGTGAGATGGACGCGCCGTACGAGGCGGCGAAGCGTTCGATCGGACCGGCGGTCACCGAGACCGCCAGGGCGACTAGCCCGCTGGCCACCAGCCCGCCGAGCAGGCCGGTCAGCGTGCCGTCGTAGAGCAGGGGGCGCAGCATGTAGCGCTCGGTGCCGCCGATCAGCGCGATGAGCGCGATCTCTCGCCGGCGTTCGTGCAGTTCGAGGCGCAGGGTGTTGCCGACCACGAACACCACCGTCAACCCCAGCAGGATCAGCAACCACCAGCCCAGTTCGTCGAAGAAGGCACGGATCTGCTCGAGTCGTTCGATCCAGTCGCCGCCGGAGGAGAACTCGGCCACGGCCGGTTGCTCGCGCAGGCCCTCGGCGAGAGCCAGCCGCGTGTCGGGGCGCGCATCGCTCAGGGTCAGCTCGATCACCCAGGGCAGCGGGTTGGACTCGAGGGCGTCGACTCCATCCATGTGCAACCGCTCGGTCAGGGCCTCCAGGCCTTCGTCGGGCGGGATGACGCGCTGCTCGGCCACCGTGGCCTGTCGGTCGAGCCAGTCGCGCAGCGAATTCCGGTCGCTCTCGTCGGCATCCGGCTCGAGGTAGAGGTCCATGCGGGCGGCGTCGCTCATCCAGATCGAGCCCAGCCGCTCGACCTGGTGCCCGAGGGTCATCACCAGGGCCGGCAGGCTCAGCACCACGCCGAGGACCAGGATGGTGGCCCAGGCGCCCACGGGTCGCCGGATCAGCCGAGCGAAGGCGCCGCGCAGGCAGTGGCGATGATGGCGCCGCCAGGCGGCCAGCGGTCGGCGGCTCTTCTCGCGGGTCGCGCGGGTGTCGTTTCCGGACGGGGCGTTCACGAGTCGGCCTCCTCGAAGGCGCTGATGCGCCCCTCGTTGAGGGCAATGCGCGGCACCGGATATTGCTTGAGGAGCGCGACGTCGTGGCTGGCGATCAGCACGGTCACGCCGACCGCGTGGAATTCGAAGAACCGGTCGAAGATGTCCCGCGAGAGGTCCGGGTCGAGGTTGCCGGTCGGTTCGTCGGCCAGCAGGATCCGCGGCCGGTTGACCAGCGCGCGGGCGATGTTGACGCGCTGCTGTTCGCCCCCGGAAAGCTCCTCGATCCGCGCGCGTTGCCGCCCGAGCAGTCCCACCTTGTCGAGCGCGGCGTCGACGCGCCGGCGGATGTCGCCGGGCAGGTAGCCGGAAACCTGCAGGGGCAGGGCCACGTTGTCGAAGACGAGCCGGTCGGAGAGCAGGTGGTGATCCTGGAACACCACGCCGATCTGCCGGCGCAGCTTGGGGTACTGGTGCCGGCCCATCCGGTTGAGATCGTAACCGCCGATCAGCACCTTGCCCGAGGTGGGACGGTCGAGGGCGGGGATCAGCCGCAGCAGCGTCGATTTCCCGGCACCCGAATGGCCGGTGAGAAATGCCATGCGCCCGGTGGGCAGCCGAAAGCTGATGTCCTGCAGTCCGAACTGCCCGTTGGCGTAGCGGCGGGAGACGTTGGCGAACTCGATCATCGGCTATCAGTCCGGCTGCCGGTCGAGCAGCGCATCGACGAAGGCGCGGGGCTCGAACGGGCGCAGGTCCTCGGCCTTTTCCCCGACGCCGATGAAATGGATCGGCAGACCGAGTTCGTCGGCGATGGCGAAGACGATGCCGCCCTTGGCGGTGCCGTCGAGCTTGGTGACGATCAGGCCGGTGAGTTTGACCGCCTGGTTGAACTGACGTGCCTGGACCAGCGCGTTCTGGCCGATGCTGGCGTCGATCACCAGCAGGACCTCGTCGGGTGCCTCCGGCTCGGCCTTGCCGATCACGCGGATCAGCTTGCCCAGTTCATCCATCAGGCCCGATTGCGTGTGCAGCCGGCCGGCGGTGTCGACGATCAGCACGTCGCTGCCACGCGCCCTGGCCGAGCTGACCGCGTCGAAGGCCACCGAGGCCGGGTCGCCGCGGCCCGGTTCGCCGATCACGCGCACGTCGTTGCGCTCGCCCCAGCGAATCAGCTGCTCGACGGCGGCGGCGCGGAAGGTGTCCGCCGCGGCCAGCGTCACGTCGCGTCCTTCGGCCTTGAAGCGGTGGGCGAGCTTGCCGATGCTGGTGGTCTTGCCGCCGCCGTTGATGCCGCAGACGACCATCACGTGGGGGCGGCCGTCCTGGCGACGTGCCGGCGGCTCGGCCGGCTGGACCGCCTCGAGGCGGTCGACCATCAGGCGGTGGAGGGTCTCGAACAGGTGCTCGGGATCGTCGACGTGCCGGCGACTGACCTCGGCGGTCAGTTCGTCGATCAGTGCAGCGGTGGTGGCCTGGCCGACGTCGGCCATGATCAGGCGCGTTTCCAGTTCCTCGAGCAGGTCGTCGTCGATCTGCTTCCTGCCGAGGAACAGATCGCCCAGCCCCTCGGTCAGGCCTGACCGGGTCCTCGCCAGTCGGCTGAACAGCGAGCCGGACTGTTGTGCCCTCGACGAGGTGTCGGGCGTTTCGTCGGCGACTGCCGGCAGGGTGTCGGATTCCTGACGGGTTCCGGCATCGGGGGCGACCGGTGCCTGCTCGACCGGCGGTGTCTCCGCGGCTGGTTCGTCCGCGGGTGTCGGCGTGGCGGTCTCGGTCGGTGGTCGGGTCGCGGCGGGAGCGTCTTCATCGGCCCCGGGGGCTTCGGCCTGGCTCCGGCCGGTTTCCTCCCGGAGCTCGTCGGCGTCTTGTTTGCGCTTCTTGCGTCTGAGGAATCCGAACATGACGTTGTTGTTACCTGGGTTCGCGGCGGGTGACTGCCGGGACGTGGTGGCGTGACATGGCGGTGGCCCGCATGACGCCCACGGAGTTTATCATGCAGTCATTCCGCGACGGCTGCCGCCTGTAGCCGTCGATCGACCAATCTCGAGCTTCGGCCAAGGAGTGTCTTCATGCCCAGTACGCCCAAGGGGCGAGGCCCGGCGCGCGGCGAGCAGGTGCGTGTCATCGGCGGCGAGTGGCGGTCCCGCCGCCTGCGATTTCCGTCGGCGCGCGACCTGCGGCCGACGCCCGATCGGGTGCGCGAAACGCTGTTCAACTGGCTCGGGCAGGACCTGCCGGGGTGGCGGGCGCTGGATCTGTTCGCCGGCAGCGGCGTGCTCGGTATCGAGGCACTCTCTCGCGGGGCCGAGTGGGTCGGGTTCGTGGAGCGTTCCGCGCGAGTGGCCAGAGCGCTGGAGGATAACCTCGCCGGGCTCGATGTTCCCCCGGAGCGGTTCTCGGTCTGGTCGATGAGCGCCCGCCAGTGGTGGTCGACCATGGCGGATACGCTCGACGGGCCGGTGGACCTCGTGTTTCTCGATCCGCCGTTTCGTCGGCCGGAGTTGCTCCAGCAGGCGCTGGATGCACTCGCCGGGGCGACGTGGCTGGCCGCCGACGCGCAATTGTTCGTCGAGGGCGGGGCGCCCGACTCGCTGAGGCTTCCCGATGGGTTCATGGTCAGTCGCGAGACGCGGGCCGGGGAAAGTCGGTCGCTGCTGCTCGAACGGAAGGTCTGAGTGTCGGGCGGTTCAGGGGGCGGGTCAGGCGTCGCCGAGCGTTCGCCCGCGACTGCCCGCGCTCCGCTCGGTGCCGCCGGCGGTGTACAACGAGCCGGCCGGTTCGCCCTGCTGCGTGAGGAAGTCGATTCGTTCACCCAGGAAGTGGTCGATGCGCCGCAGTGCCATCAGGTTGGTCTCGGAGAGATCGCGAAAGCGCCGCGCGGCTTCCTTGAGTCGTTCCCAGAGGGCTTGCGTTCGCTCGTCTTCCTCAAGGAGGGCGGAGTCCATGTCGGCGTCGCCTCGGTCCGCGAGCCAGTCCAGGCGGGCCTGCTCGGCCTCGGCCAGCGCCTGGTTGTGCTCCCGGATACGGCGGAAGACCTCGTCGAACTCGTCCAGTGACGGGGTTTCGGGACGGCGTAACAGGTCGGCGAGAGATTCGTGGTCGTCGATCAGCGCGGCTGCCTGGTCGAGCATCTCGGTCAGCCAGTCGTCCGGGAGCATGCGGGAAGCGGTGTCGCGGTGGTCGGGCTGGATCATGGTGGATCCCCGTGTGGCGTTCGTTGAGGTGGCTCCGGGCGGGGCGGCGTCGATCGGCTCCCGCGGCGTGGCCGATGTGGTCACGCAAACTGGAGCACCCCGGTCGGGAAATCCCGCCGGGGTGTGCTGGCCGATGTCAGGCCGAGACGACGGTTCGCGATCCTCAGAGGGTCTCGAACTGACGCAGCTTCTCGGCGATGCGGCTGGAGTCGACCTGGTACTCGCCCTGGCTGATCAGATCCTTGATCCGATCGACCTTGGCCTGGTCGAACGGCGCGGATTCCGCCATCGTCCGGCCCATTTCCCGGAGTTGGGAAGCCCCGCTGGAGAGCGTCACGGCGTCATCCTCCCTGATGCCCGTCGCGCTGCCGGCGGGACGCTGGCCCTCGCCCTTGGACTCGGCCCGGTTGCGGGACGAGTCCACCGACGAGTTCGGGCCCAGGTTGCGCGGGCCAAAGCCGTTGATTTCGTTTGCCATCGTTTGATCCTTCCTGTCTCGGACAGTGCGTCCGCGCCGTGGCACGGGCCGCGGCCGGCAGGCGTGTAGGTTAACGTAAAACCGCCTTCGCCCTTGAACATCGGCCGATCGGCGAAAAACTTTAGTGCCGATCGATATGCCTTTTCGGGACGACGTCGGGCGGCAGGGTCACGGGTCACCCGCCGACGGCCTCCACGGTGCGGCTGTCGATCACGATCGTCTCGATCACCTTGCCGGAACTGCTGTTCTTCACCTTGACCCGCTGCCCGACCCCGGCACGCCCCTGCACCTCGCCGGTCGAGCCGACGACGAACCCGCCCCGCCCGATCTGGATCGATACGATGTCGCCGCGCTCGACCACCGCCTTGATGCCGAGGTTGTGCGCGGTGACCAGTTGCCCGGATTGTAACGGTTGGGTCGCCATCATGCCGACAAGTTCCGCGGGATCGGTGTAGTACTGCCGTCTTGTCCGGTTGGCGTCCACGCTGGCCATGTCCAGGTCCTCGCGAGCGATCACGTCCCCGGCGGCCAGCGGGCGCGCCGCCACGACGGCCTGCTGGTGGCGCGTGAGCTCGACCGGGACGTAGATGCGCCACGGCGAACTGCCGTGACAGCTGACCTTCACCGTCTGTCGACCGCGGTTGAGGTCGAGGGGGCGGTTGTCGTTGATCTCGAGCGCCTCGTCGCAGACGCCCAGGCGCAGGCGGGGGTCGAGACGGCCCGCGCGCAGGGTGAGTTGGTCGTTGCCGCCCCCCTGCGCCTCGAGGAAGGTGTCCATCGCCTGGCTGACCTGGGCCTGGACATTTTCCGGCGGTTCGGCCCGGACCAGCACCGGCGTCAGCGCCAGCAGCCAAAGGATGGCCAGCAGCGCTCCGCGCGGGCGGGTTGTCTTAAGGAAGGTCTGCACGAATGCCATACCGCTCTGCGCGCCTTGATCACGAACGGCTCGACAGGCCAGAGAGGCATGGCATTCGCGCAGACCTTTCTTAAGGGTCGGCCGGGTGGCGTGGGATGTATTCATGTGTCTGCCGTCGTGAGCTCGGGGTACGGTTTGCCTTGCTTCGTGGGAAAGCACTTATCATGCCATCGATCCGACCGATCCCGTTCGCGTTGAGCGGGAATGGCTGCAGGGGCGCAACCGTCGGTCGACTGCGCTACCATGCAAGGAAAAATCTGCACGAATGACATGCCCGCTCGTAATCGAGGCGGGCGCGGCGCTAAAGATTGCGGACGCCGCGCCGATACGGCGTCTGAACAGCCGACAGTTCCGCATTCCGCGCCACTCTCTGCATCACCAGGACAGGATCAGCCGTGAAAAGCAACGTGATGTCATCAGTCGATTCCCGCACCCAGCTTGCCGGTCGCAACCGGCTGGAGTTGCTGGTGTTCGGCCTGGGCAACGATCAGCGTTTCGGGATCAACGTGTTCAAGGTCCGCGAGGTGATCCGTTGCCCGAAGCTGACCGACGTGCCGCATTCGGACAGCTCGATCCGGGGCATAGCGGACGTGCGCGGACACACCATCACCGTCATCGATCTGTCGGAGGCCATCGGCAAGGGACGGATGACCGACGAGGAGGTGCAGAACGCCTTCGTCATCATCACCGAGTACAACCGCGCGGTGCAGGGGTTCCTGGTCCACTCTGTCGACCGGATTGTCAACCTGTCGTGGAAGGAGGTGCTCACGCCGCCCAGCGGGACCAACAACTCCAATTTCCTGACGGCGGTCGCCCGGATCGACAAGCAACTGGTGGAGATCATCGATGTCGAGCAGATCTTCGCCCGGGTCGTGGGCGTGGCCGATACCATTTCCGACGACGTGATCGGCGAGTTCGGCGAGATCGCCAAAGGGTCGGACCTGGTGCTGGTGGTCGACGATTCGGTGGTTGCGCGCAAGCAGGTCGAGAGCACGCTCGAGCAGATGCACCTCAAGTCGGTCGTCACCAAGAACGGCCAGGAGGCCATCGACACCCTGCGTCGCTGGAAGGAGAAGCAGCCCGAGCAGCTCGAGCGGCTGGCGATGGTCGTCTCGGACATCGAGATGCCCACCATGGACGGTTACACGCTGACGTCGCTGATCCGCCAGGACCCGGCACTCAAGCACATCTACGTCATCCTGCACTCGTCGCTGTCCGGTGTGTTCAACGAGAGCATGGTCAAGCAGGTGGGCGCCGATCGGTTCATCCCGAAATTCCACCCGGACGACCTGGCCCGGGTGGTGGGTGAGGCGCTGTCTCGCCACGAGGTGCACGACGCCGTGGACGAGGCTTGATCGGCGGCATGAAGGCCGAAACCTTCGATCGGTTCTGCGTGTTCCTCGAGCAGCACAGCGGTATCCTGCTCAGCCGCGACAAGCAGTATCTGGTTGAGACCCGCCTGTCCCGCGTCGCCCGGTCGAAGGGATACGCGTCGGTGGAATCCCTGATCGAGACCTTGCTGTCCCGGCGTGACCGCATGCTCGCGCGTGACGTGGTGGATGCCATGACCACCAACGAGACGCTCTGGTTCCGGGACGGCTATCCCTTCGCCGCCCTGGAGAAGAAATTCTTCCCCGAGGCGGTAGCGGCGAGGAAGTCCACTTACCGGATCTGGTCGGCGGCGTGCTCCACCGGGCAGGAGGCGTTCTCGATCAGCATCATCGCCGAGGAACAACGCGTGCCCTTCACCGTGGAGATCGTCGGGACCGACATTTCCGAGGAGGTCATCGAGAAGGCGCGGCGTGGTGTGTTCGACGACCTCTCCCTCGGTCGCGGACTCTCGCCGGAGCGCAAGCGTCAATTTTTCGTCAAGACCGGCGAAGGCTGGAAGATCTCGCCGCAGATCAGCCGACGAACGCAGTTCAGGGTCGGCAACCTGCTCGATTTGCGCCCCGAGGCCCGTCGCTATGACCTGGTCTTCTGCCGCAACGTGCTGATCTACTTCTCTCGCGAGACCAAGGCGAAGATCATCGATCGCATCGCCGACACCCTGGTGCCCGGCGGCTACCTGATCCTCGGGGCCTCCGAGTCGCTCACGCAGCTCTCCGACCGCTTCACCGCCGAGAGACTGCCGGCCGGCGGGACGGCCTACCGACTCAAGGGCTGACACCAACGGCCGAGCTTCCCCACCACCCGTCATCCAAAACCTGGCACGCTTATCGCATAAGCCCTCGGCACTGACATTGTGTCGAGGGTTTTTTCATGTCGATCATCAACGACCGCCTATTCGGCATTCACGACGACGCCCTGGTGCTCCAGGAGCGCAGCCTCAAGATGCGATCCGAGAACATCGCCAACGCCGACACCCCAGGCTACAAGGCCCGGGTGATGTCGTTCGACAAGGCGATGGAGACGGCATTGCAGGACAAGGGTTCCTCGCGAGCCGGGCGGGCCGGCGGATTGATTACCGAGGACCCGCGACAGATGAGTGGCGGTGCGTCCTCGTCGGGAATCCGCGAGGGGTATTCGGTACCGGACCAGCCGGCACTCGACGGCAACACCGTCGATCTGGACAAGGAACGGGTGGGGTACACCCAGGACGCGGTCGGTTACCAGACCACGCTCTCGTTTCTCAACAGTCGCATTTCCGGCGTCAAGAAGGCCCTGGGCGGTGGCCAGTGATCCGCCGGGTGAGCGAAACTTTTCCAGTCAAGGCAGGTAAATCATGAGCTTGTATGACGTTTTCAACATCTCCTCCTCGGCGATGGCGGCACAGTCGACCCGCCTGAACACGACGGCGTCGAACCTCGCAAACGCCAATGTCGATGCGGGCTCGCCGGAAGAAGCCTACAAGGCGCGCAACCCGGTGTTCCAGACCGTGCTGGAGGCGAACGGCGGACGCGGCGTCAAGGTCGCGGGGGTAACCGAATCGCAGGCGCAGCCGACGCCCAAGCACGATCCGGGCAATCCCCTGGCCGACGAGAACGGCTACGTCTACTCCTCGAACGTCAATCCGGTCGAGGAGATGGTCAACATGCTGTCGGCCTCGCGCACCTACCAGACCAACGTCCAGGTGATGGACACCACCAAGCAGCTCGCCATGCGGACACTGCAGCTTGGCCAGGGTGGTGGCTGACAACGCCGGCATTAAACGGAGGCATCGACGAACATGAACGGCATCAACAGCGATCTCTACTCGGAGCTCGGGCTCAAGCGCGAGCAGGAAAAGGACGCCAAACCCAAGCAGAACCTCGACCAGGAAGACTTCCTCAGGCTGCTCACCAAGCAGATGGACAGCCAGGACCCCATGAAGCCGATGGACAACACCCAGTTCGTCGCCCAGATGGCGCAATTCTCGTCGCTCGAGGGGATCAGCTCGCTCAACGAGACCGTCAAGGGCTTCGAGGACTCGGTGCAGTCCAACCAGGTCATGCAGGCGGCCTCGCTGGTCGGCAAGGCGGCCCTGGTCAAGGGCGAGGAGGCGAACCATTACCACATGCCGCAGGGCGACGGCTCGACGGAGCCCTCCGGGATCCTGGGTGCGGTCGACGTGCCCGACGGCGCGAGCAAGATGAAGGTGGACATCGCCAATGCCAATGGCCAGGTGGTCAAGAGCATCGACGTGCCCGTTGATGGCGACGGGCGTCCGTCGTTTTCCTGGGACGGGCGCATGAAGGACGGGCGCATCGCCCCTGAGGGGAAATACACCGTCAAGGCGAATGCCACCGTCGACGGTGAGGGTCAGGCGGCCCAGACCTACGTGGGTGCCGCGATCAAGAGTGTGGGCGTGACCAAGAGCGGTCCGGAACTGAATCTCGACGGTTTGTCCTCGGCCAAGCTGTCGGATATCGTTGAAATCATTAACTGAGGCGGGAGGACGATTCCATGTCGTTCAATACTTCGATCAGCGGCCTGAACGCCGCGCAAAAAGACATGAGCGTGACGGGCAACAACATCGCCAATGCGAAGTCCACCGGCTTCAAGAAGTCGCGGGCCGAGTTCGGTGACATCTACGCGGTGAGCGCGTTCGGCAACAGCCGCACGGCGGTGGGCCAGGGGGTGACCAACCAGGCCGTGACCCAGCAGTTCGGTCAGGGGAACCTGGAGAACACCGACAAGTCGCTCGATCTGGCGATTTCCGGCCAGGGTTTCTTCGCCTTCCAGCCGGCTCTCGACTCGGCCGAGACGGTCTACACGCGTTCCGGCGCGCTGGGTGTCAACGATGACGGCTACCTGGTCAACCAGGCCGGGGAGTACCTCAAGGCGCTGCCGGTCAACGAGGACGGCGACCTGCAGTCGACCTCGCTGGCCACCTCCCGCCCCGTTCAGCTGCCGGTAGCGGCCGGGGCGCCGGAGGCCACCACGAAGGCCGACCAGTCGGTCAACCTGCCGGCGGGTGAAGACGAGCCGCCGGTCGGCACGTTCGATCCCGAGGACCCGGA
>CAYUAO010000054.1:0-7599 GCA_964442775.1 uncultured Halothiobacillus sp.
ATTCTCTTTCCAAGGACGAAACCGGATCGGCAGGAAGCCGATCCGGCCGGCGCGAGCCGGCCCGAAGGGCGAGGTCCAGGGACGGACCTCGCGACGCAGCAGATGCCCGGCTCAAGGCGCGCCCTGCGGGGCTTGGCGAGTCGCCCGTGCTCGGCGTTGCGCCGTCTTGACGTGGCCACCGGCACGCCGGCTTTGAGGCGCCTTGATCACGAACGACTCGCCAGGCCTTCAGTGGCATGGCATCCGTGCAGAGTTTCCCGTGGTGCTAGACTCTCCCGCCCCTGAATCGATCGCTTCCATGGGCCGGCCCGTCTCGCGCGTATCGGTCGATGTCACCTTCTCGGAGAGAGCAATCCATGCGACGTCGTTCCCTGCTGATGCCCCTCTTGTTCGCCGGTGTCGGTCTGTCCACGCTTCTTGCCGGTTGTCAGGCCGAGGTCGAGGCCGAACTCCAGGTCGGCGACATCGTCGATCGCGAGACCCGCGGCCTGTTCGCCACCAGCCGGGTGGAGACCGCTGACTGCGATCGGGGCACCCGCAGCGCCGAACGTGAAGACAGCGCCGGCTGGACGTCCTGGGTGCTTTCCGGGGTGTTCCCGGACACGCGCTACCGTTCCTGCCGCGAGAGCGACTCGGGGGCGGTGACCACGTTTCGCAACATGATCGTGCTCGACTCGATGCCCGGCGAGACGCTGAGCGGCTTGTCGCACGTCAACATCAAGCGCCATGACGGGGCCTTGTCTGTCGGCCTGCCCCCGTACGTGCTGGAAAACATCGAGCGGGTGCGGAAACAGGCGGGACGCGATGATCGTCCCGAGATCGTCACGCGCCTGACCCTGGTGAACAACGAGGACGAGGCGTTCGGCTACCGCGCGGCGCGCTACGGCGAGGAAGGGGACGTCACCTGGGGCGAGCCCCGGGTGCTCGAGGCCAACAGCGAGGTATCGCTCGATTATCCGGCCCGCCTAGCCGAACGCGTCCTGGCCGGCCGCCACGCGGCGCTGTTGCGGATCGACGCCAGGGACGACTGAGCGCTCACGCCGATCCGACCGGGGGAGTCGAGGACCCGGCGCCCCGGTCAGCGCGAGCAGCCGCCGGGGCGCTCCCCGGTGGCGTCGACGTCGAGGAAGGGGTGGTAGCGCCGCGGGATCAGGCGCAGGTCGGCCAGCAGTGCGCAGGCCAGCGAGCGGTGGCGACTCTCGGGGTACAGGGCCCGGTAGAGCATGATCTTGAGGGTGACGAACGCGCCGAGAACGATGCCGCCCACGGCGATCAGGCTGCCCAGCGCCAGCGTGGAGGCGCCGGAGAGCCCCTGGCCGACCGAGCAGCCCATCGCGATGATCCCGCCGGCACCCATGAGGAATCCGCCCGCCGAGTAGGCGGCGAACTGCGGCCAGGCGCGGAAGCCCTGCAGGCGGAAATGCCCGCGACCCAGGGCCCAGATGCCCGCGCCAAGGATCACGCCGAGCATCGCCACGATGCCGAAGGTCAGCAGCCCGGGCGCCGGCGTCCCGGCCAGCCGTAGCGACTCGGCGGCCGGGGCGACGAAGCTCAGCGACTGGGTGCCGGCTCCCCGGGGCGGATCGAAGGCCATCGCCGCCTCGCTCATCAGGGCCTGCCCCAGCGGTGAACCGGTCCACAGCCAGCCGGCGGTGATCAGCAGGCCGATGCCCAGCCCGCCGATCACGTCGGCCCGCCGCATGCGCCGCCCCCCGTCCATCCGCCACAGCCAGGCGACCAGTCCGCCGGCGAGGACCAGGCCGGTCGCCAGACGCCAGGCGGGCAGGGCATCGCCCGGGATCAGGCTCGCCAACAGGGCGCCGAGGTCCTGGTGGTCGACCGACACGGCCTCGAAACTCCATTGCGGCCAGCCCAGCGTGTCGTCGACGAACCAGCGCGCCTCCGGCCAGTAGAGCAGGATCGCCGCGGTCACGCCCACGACCAGGTAGGCCCAGAGGGATTTCATGTCGCCCTGGCCGATGTTGACCAGAGTCTTGGTGGTGCAGCCGCCGGCGAGCACCATGCCCACGCCGAACAGCAGCCCGCCGAGCAGGTACCGCAGCCAGGGAAAGTCGGCGGCGCGGTAGTTGACCCGCGTCTGGTCCAGGTCGAACACGCCGACCGTCTCCAGCAGGGCCACGCCCCCGATCGCCACCGCGATCGACAGCAGCCAGGCGCGCATCCGGCCCGGATCGCCGGTCAGCACCCAGTCGGAGACCGCGCCCGTATTGCAGTAGCGGGTGGCCGCGGCGAGGGCGCCGAAGGCGAGCCCGATCAGGGCGGCGCCGGCCAGCAAGGTCAGCCAGGGATGGTCGAGAAGCAGGGTCATCGGGCGGGTATCAGGACGTGGGTGTGAATGAGTGCTCATGGTAGGGGCAAATGCTTGTCAGGGCGTTGTTTTCGCCACAGAATCTCGTGATCGGGGCATAAGACGGCAGTCCGGAGGCGCCCGTTTCGATTTCAAGCTGTCGAAACAACGGTTTTGAACAGTTCGACAACGTCACCGGAAACATGGTCCATACTCCGCGGCTCGAAATGCTGGGTCAGGAGGCAAGGGTGAGTCTGCTCGTCGATGGAAAACTGCATACCGACTGGTTTGAATCCGAGTCCGAGGGCGGCGAGTTCGTCCGCAAGGACTCGATGTTCCGACACTGGATCACGCCCGACGGCTCGCCGGGCCCGTCGGGCGAGGGTGGATTTCCCGCCGAGGCGGGGCGCTACCATCTCTACGTCTCCTACGCCTGCCCATGGGCGCACCGCGCGCTGATCTTCCGTGCCCTCAAGGGGCTCGAGGAGTTGATCTCGGTGGACGTGGTCCACCCCCACATGGGTGCCGAGGGCTGGCATTTCGGTGACTTCCCCGGGGCCACCCCGGATAGCCAGATGGGCGCGCATCATCTCCATCAGCTCTACACCCGTGCCGACCCCGAGGTCAGCGGCATCGTCACCGTGCCGGTGCTCTGGGACAAGCGGCGCCAGACGATCGTCAACAACGAGTCCGCCGAGATCATCCGGATGTTCGATTCGGCCTTCGACGAGCTGACCGGCAAACGGGACGGCCATTACCCGCCCGACTTGCGCGAGGCGATCGACGAGATCAACGCCACCGTCTACGAGAACGTCAACAACGGCGTCTACCGGGCCGGATTCGCGACGAGCCAGGCGTCTTACGAGGCGGCCTTCGATCGTCTGTTCGAGACGCTCGACGAGCTGGAGGAACGGTTGTCCCGTCAGCGCTACCTGCTCGGCGCCCGGATCACCGAGGCCGACTGGCGCCTGTTCACCACGCTGCTACGGTTCGATGCGGTTTACTTTGGTCACTTCAAGTGCAACCGCCAGCGACTGGTGGATTTCCCCAATCTCTGGGCCTTCACCCGCGAGCTCTACCAGTGGCCGGGCGTGGCCGGGACCGTGCGGATGGATCATATCAAGCACCACTATTACGTCAGCCACGACTGGATCAACCCCACGGGGATCGTGCCCAAGGGGCCCGAGATCGACTTCCTGGCGCCGCACGGGCGGGGGGCGAGCCGATGAGCGTCGTTATTCGCAGCGCGACCGTCATGCAGGAGGGGGCGGGCGTCCGGGTCAAGCGGCTGATGCCCCTGCCTGAGTTCATGAACTTCGACCCGTTCGTGATGTTCGATCACTTCGAGCTCGGCCCGGGGACCGGTTTCCCCGAGCATCCGCACCGCGGTTTCGAGGCGGTGACCTACCTCTTCGAGGGGGAGATCGAGCACCGCGACAACCTGGGCAACGTCTCCCGCGTCGGGCCGGGCGGGGCGCAGCGTTTTACCGCGGGGTCCGGGCTGCTGCACTCGGAGATGCCCTCGGCGGAAACGCCGACGGCCGGCATCCAGCTGTGGGTGAACCTGCCGCAGCGCCTGAAGGGCATCGAGCCTTCCTACGAGGAGGCGCCTGCCGACACGATCCCGGAAAACGGTTTCCACGGTGGACGCGAACGCCGCATCGCCGGCGATGAGGGGCGGGTGAACCTGCTGACCCCGGCCCTCTATCGGCACCTGCTGATGGAATCGGGCAGCGATTTCACGCTTGAACTGCTCGAGGGCTGGCGCGCGATCGTGTACCTGCGGCTCGGGGCGGCGAGCGTCAACGGCCATCGCCTGGAGCCCGCCGATGGCGCGTTTGTCGAGGACGAGACGCGCATCCGCATCGACGCGCATGCCGGGAGCGAGCTGATGATTGCCGCCGGCCATCCGCACGGCGAACCGATCCGGCAGCGCGGACCCTATGTCGATTGACCGCCCGATTGTCGCCACCTGTTTGCATGGGTAGCATGACCAGCTTTTGGATGATCCCCCGATGACCCAGAATCGCATCGTTGCCGCCCTGGCGGTCGTCCTGGTCGTCTACGCCGGCCTGCTGGCGTACCTCGGCCTGACGCTCTCGCCGGAACGGGCCGAGGTGATCTTCGGCGAGGAGTGGTGGTTCGAGGACCTCAGTCCGGTGTTCTGGCTGTTGCTCGGCGCGGTGCTGTTGTTCGCTGCCCCGATCCGTATCTCGCGCCGGCTCGGCATGGCCGTGATCACCGCGGCGCTTGCCGCCCGCGAGGAGGGCTGGCACAAGAAGTTCACCACCGACAGCCTGTTCAAGTCGAACTACTACGGCATGGAGGGCGTGCCGCTGGCCGAGAAGCTGATCGCGGGGGCCGTGGCGCTGGCGCTGACCGTGCTGCTGCTCTGGCTCGTGGTAGAGGGAGCGCGGGAGCTGCTTCGGCGCGGTGACCTGCGACGTCCCTGGGGCTGGGTGACGCTGTTCGCCGTCGGCATCACCCCGTTGCTCAAGGCAATCGACCGGGCCCCTTCCATCCTGCGCGTGCGTTTCGACGTGATCGTTCCGCAGGAGATCGACAAGGTGATGCTGTCGCTCGAGGAGGGTTACGAGGCGGCACTGCCGCTGCTGTTCCTGGTGGCACTGGCCCTCTACCTGGTCGACCGCCGATCGAGCGATGCCGCGCCCCGCGGCTGATTTCCGCTGCGGGATACTGGACGTGCTCGAGGTCCAGGCCCTCCACGGGCGTCACGTCGAGGTTCATGTGGATGGCGGTTGGCGGCGCGTTCGCGTGCTCGACGTAATCACCGACCAGGGTGAGGACTGGGCGATACTCGGCGTTGAGGAACGCCTGGCCGTGAGCCGGATCGAGATGGCCCGCCCGGCAGGGGACTGAGCGGACAACGTCGTGTCCAGGCACAAAAAACGGGGCGCAAGGCCCCGTTTTTCTCTTCATGGCCCCGGCGGTACGCCGGGGCGGCGAGTCCGGCTCGAACTACATGCCTTCGAACAGGATGAAGGTGCGATTCATGTTGGTGCGATGCCAGCTGTCGTAGTGTTCGAGGTGCTTGAATTCCTCGATATCCTCGTTGGTATCGAGCACGTCACTCATGGTCTCGAAGTTGCGTGCCGCCTCGCCGACGGTGTTGACCAGGAAGTCGTAGTAGTCGCCGCTGTCGCGTCGGGCGCGTTCCATGTCGCTGACGCGGCCATGGCCGGGTACCACGTGCTCGGGATCGATCTCCTCGAGTCGGGCGAAGGCCTCCAGCCCGTTCTTCGGATTCGACCAGGGGTGCACGCCCAGCATGCGGTCGACGTAGACGAGGTCACCGGTGAACACCACGTCGGCGTCAGGCAGGTAGCCCATCGCATCGCCGGGGAAGTGGGCGTTGGTCAGGGAAAGCTCGATCCTGGTACCGCCCAGCGTGATGCTGGTGGCCTCGCCATCGAGTACCCGGTCGGCATAGGCCGGCTTGGTACCATCGAAGCGTTCCTTGAGCGCGTCGGGCAGACGGCCTTCCATGTGATCGTCGGCGAATTCCTTCTGCGATTCGATGGTCTTCTCGAAGGCGATGACCTCGGCGCCCTCCTGCTGGAAGTAGTCGTTGCCCAGCCAGCGATGGTCCTGCACGCCGATGTTGACCACCCAGCGGATCGGCTGGTCGGTGACCTCGGCGACGGCACGCTCGATATGGGGGCCGCTGAAGGCGCCGGGGCCCGAATCGATCAGGATCACGCCTTCGTCGGTCACGATCACCCCGTAGTTGGCGTTCATGCCGTGGTTCTCGTAGGTACGGGCGTCGGTCGGGCCGATGATGGCGTAGACCGAATCGGTGACCGGCTCGGCCGTCGGCTGATAGGTCTTTTCCCCTCCCGCGTGACCGATGGTCGCGGTCAGCAGGGCGAGGGTGCCAGCCAGCAGGGCTGTGAGTCGTTTCATGGGAGCTCCTGTCGATAAGGTTGAGTCATTCTACATGCGATTGATCGGATGTTCACAGCAAGGTTCCGCCTATGGATTGGCGGCTGGTGCTAAGCTCGAACCACGGTCGAAAATCTCCACGTAAGCGACCGGCAACGACGAAGGGAGAGGCAGTGATGCGCTTTGTGCGGCGATTTTCCGAACTGGGTATGAACGACGTGGCCACGGTGGGTGGCAAGAACGCCTCCCTCGGCGAGATGGTGGCCCGCCTCTCGGAGCGCGGCGTGCAGGTGCCGGACGGCTTTGCCACGACCGCCGACGCCTATCGCCATTACCTCGAGCACAACGATCTCGCCGATCGGATCGGCGAGGTGCTGGGCTCGCTGGACACCAACGACGTCGCCGCGCTGGAGCGGGCCGGCCGACAGATCCGCGCCTGGATCGCCGAGGGCGAGGTGCCGGTGGACCTGGCCGAGGAGATCGGCACCGCTTATCGCGAACTCGGACGCGAATACGGCGACAACCCCGACGTGGCCGTGCGCAGTTCGGCCACCGCCGAGGACCTGCCCACCGCCTCGTTCGCCGGCCAGCAGGAAAGCTACCTCAACATTGCCGGCGAGGAGGCGCTGCTCGACAGCATCCGCCACGTGTTTGCCTCGCTGTTCACCGACCGGGCGATCTCCTACCGGGTGCACCAGGGTTTCGATCACATGGCGGTCGCCCTGTCGGCCGGGGTGCAGAAAATGGTCCGCTCGGACAAGGCCGCCTCGGGGGTGATGTTCACCATCGACACCGAGTCGGGCTTCCGGGACGCGGTATTCATCACCGCTGCCTACGGCCTGGGCGAGAACGTGGTGCAGGGCGCGGTCAACCCGGACGAGTTCTACGTCTTCAAGCCGACGCTGGAGGAGGGCCTGTGCCCGATCGTCTCCCGCCAGCTCGGCGAGAAGGCGATTCGCATGATCTACACCGAGGATGCCCGTCACGGGGCGTCGACGCGCAATGTCGACGTGCCGGTCGAGGAGCGACAACGCTTCGCGATCAGCGACGAGGAGGTGCTCGAACTGGCGCGCTTCGCCGTGGAGATCGAGCGTCACTACAGCGAGCAGGCCGGCGAATTCCGTCCCATGGATATCGAATGGGCCAAGGACGGCGATTCGGGCGAGCTGTTCATCCTCCAGGCCCGCCCCGAGACGGTCCACTCGCAGCGCGAGGCGGCCACCCATGCCACCTACCGGCTGGAAGAGCGCGGCGAGGTGCTGGTCGAGGGCAAGAGCGTCGGCGAGCGTATCGCCGCCGGCCGGGCGCGCGTGATCGAAAGCTCGACCCGGATGGGCGCGCTCGACGAGGGCGATATCCTGATTACCGACATGACCGACCCGGACTGG
>CAYUAO010000054.1:7609-12526 GCA_964442775.1 uncultured Halothiobacillus sp.
GGAGCCGATCATGAAGCGGGCCGGGGCGATCGTGACCAACCGCGGCGGCCGGACCTGTCACGCGGCGATCATCGCTCGCGAACTGGGCATTCCGGCGATCGTGGGTTGCGGCGATGCCACCGACCGGGTGCCCGACGGCGAGGAGGTGACCGTCTCCTGCGCCGAGGGCAGCACCGGGCATGTCTATCGGGGCGTGTTGCCGTTCACGGTAGAGCGGCTCGACCTGTCGGGCGCCGAGTCCACGCGCACGGATCTGATGATCAACCTCGGCGACCCCGAGCAGGCGTTCCGGCTGTCGTCCCTCCCGGCGGCGGGCGTGGGCCTGGCGCGACTCGAATTCATCATCAACAACCGCATCGGGATTCACCCGCGGGCGTTGCTGGAATACGACCAACTCGATGGGGACACCCAGGCCCAGATCGATCGGCACACGGTGGGTTTCGGTGATCGACGCGAATTCTATATCCAGAAGCTCGCCGAGGGCGTGGGCACCATCGCCGCGGCCTTCCACCCCCGGCCGGTGATCGTGCGCCTCTCGGACTTCAAGTCGAACGAGTACGCCGCGATGGTGGGCGGCGCGGGCTTCGAGCCCCACGAGGAGAATCCCATGCTCGGGTTCCGCGGCGCGTCGCGCTATTACGCCGAGTCGTTCGCCGAGTCGTTCGCGCTCGAGTGCGAGGCCCTGCGACGGGTGCGCGAGGGGATGGGGCTGACCAACGCCCAGGTGATGCTCCCCTTCGTGCGCAGCGTCGACGAGGTCGACCGGGTGCTCGCCCTGATGAGCAAGGCCGGACTCGAGCGCGGCCGACACGACCTCAAGGTCTACCTGATGTGCGAGATCCCCGCCAATGCCCTGCTCGCCGAGGAATTCCTCGAGCACGTCGACGGCTTTTCCATCGGTTCGAACGATCTCACGCAACTGACCCTGGGGGTCGACCGCGATTCCTCGCTGATCGAGGGGCTCGACGAGCGCAACCCGGCGGTGTTGAAACTCATGGGCATGGCGATCGAGGCCTGTCGGCGCGAGGGCAAGTACATCGGCATCTGCGGCCAGGCGCCCTCGGATTTTCCCGAGATCAGCCGCTGGCTGGTCGAGCAGGGCATCTCGAGCCTGTCGTTGAACCCCGACAGCCTCCTGCCCATGATGGAGACGGTGCTCGAGGCGGAAAAGGCGATGGGCAGGTCATAACCAGACCGGAACGGTACGGTTTTGCTACCCTACGGGGCCAAGCCAAGAAGCGGAGTGACGAGACAGATGGGCCTGTTCGGCAAGAAACGAGAGGCGAGCAACGGACCGACCGACCTGGTCCGGCGCGCCGTGGAGGCGATTGGTGACCCGAACAACGGCCAGACGCTGGCCGAATCGGGGGCCGTCGAACGCGTCGAGTGCAGCCAGCGCGGTTGCCGGATCGATCTCGTGCTCGACTATCCGCCCGGTGACTGGGAGTCGGAACTGGAGAGGCTGGTCCGCGAGGCGGTTGCCGGGGTCGACGGTTCGATCGACCCGGAGCTTACCGTGGCCTTCGTCGCCCCCGAGGGCTCGGCCCTGCACGGCAAGCCGCTGCCCGGCGTGAAGAACATCATCGCGGTGGCCTCGGGCAAGGGCGGCGTGGGCAAGTCCAGTACCAGCATCAACCTCGCCCTGGCCCTGGCGGCCGACGGCGCGAAGGTGGGACTGCTGGACGCCGACATCTACGGCCCCAGCCAGCCCCGCATGCTGGGCTGCAGCGAGCGCCCGCGCCAGGTGGACGACAAGTCGATGGCGCCGGTCGAGGCCCACGGCCTGCAGACCATGTCCATCGGTTACCTTGTCGACGAGGAATCGGCCATGGTCTGGCGAGGGCCGATGGTCACCTCGGCGCTGATGCAGCTCCTGAACGACACCCGCTGGGACGGCCTGGACTACCTGATCGTCGACATGCCGCCGGGCACCGGCGACGTCCAGCTCACGCTCGCGCAGAAGGTGCCGGTGGCCGGCAGTGTCATCGTCACCACGCCCCAGGAGATCGCCACCCTGGATGCGCGCAAGGCGATCACCATGTTCAACAAGGTGAACGTGCCCATCCTGGGCGTGATCGAGAACATGGCGACGCACGTCTGCTCGAACTGCGGTCACGTCGAGGCAATCTTCGGCGAGGGCGGCGGGGAGTCGATCGCCCGCCAGTACGGCACCGAGCTGCTCGGTCGCCTGCCGCTGGACCTGCGCATCCGCGAGGATCTCGATGCCGGCACGCCCACGGTCGCCAGGGACCCGGCGGGTGCGCTGGCGGGTACCTACCGGCAGGCCGCCCGACGGCTGGCGGCAGGCCTCGGGCGTGCCGTGCGCTCCCAGGAACAGACCGGACCGGAAATCGTCATCGAGGAGTGAACCATGCTCGAAATCACCATCCCCAGTCGGGGCGTGTTGCACCTGTCGCACCTGGTGCTGGACTACAACGGCACGCTGGCGCTCGACGGGGCGCTGGTGGAAGGGGTCGGCGAGCGCCTGCGCGAGCTGGCCAAGCACGTCGACGTCCACGTGATCACCGCGGATACCTATGGTGATGTCGCCGGCCGGCTCGAGGATCTGCCGGTGACGCTCTCGACGCTGTCCGACCACCTGCAGGACGAGGCCAAGCAGCGCTACGTGCGCACGCTCTCGGCCCGCGAGTGCGTCACCATCGGCAACGGCCGCAACGACGCCCTGATGCTCGCCGAGGCCGTGCTGGGCGTGGGCGTGATGCAGCACGAGGGACTTTCGCGCCATGCACTGGACGCCTGCGACATCATCTGCCCGGACATCAACAGCGCCCTTGATCTACTCTTGAAGCCCAAGCGGCTGATCGCGACGCTGCGCAACTGATGGTCGTCGGCGGCCTGGCGCAAGGCGGCCGACGTTTCGAACGATTTCGGCAGACATTTCAGCCAGCTCAACTGGCTCGACAGAAAGGAGGCAAACCATGTCCCAGGTCACATTCAAGGGCACTCCCGTCAACGTAGCCGGCAACCTGCCGTCCGTGGGAGACAGGGCGCCCGCCTTCTCGCTGACCGCGAGCGATCTCTCCGACAAGGGGCTCGAGGCGTTCGCCGGCAAGAAGAAGGTGCTCAACATCTTCCCGAGTCTCGACACCGGTACCTGCGCAAAGTCGGTGCGCGAGTTCAACCGGCGTGCCGCCGAGCTTTCCGACACGGTGGTGCTGTGCATCTCCATGGACCTGCCGTTCGCCCAGAGCCGCTTCTGCGGTGCCGAGGGGCTGGACAACGTCGTGACGCTCTCGGCCTTCCGGCATCCGGAGTTCCTCGACGACTACGGCGTGCGGATGGCCGACGGCCCGCTGGCCGGCCTGGCGGCGCGCACCGTCGTGGTAGTCGACGCCGACAACACGGTGCGCCACGTCGAGCAGGTCGGCGAGATCGCCGACGAACCGGACTACGAGGCCGCCCTTGGCGCAATCTGATCCCGGCATGCAAACGGATGACTCCCCCGGGTTGCGCCCGGGGCGACTTTAAGGGACTGACGTGATGAGCAATCGTCTGGGCGTTGATCTGGGTGGCACCAAGATCGAGGTCGCGGTACTCGGTCCGGAAAACGACATCCGCTGGCGGGAACGCGAATCCACGCCCAAGGGTGACTACGCCGGCACCGTCGAGACCATGGCCATGCTGATCGAGCGTGCCGGACGCGACTGCGGTCCCGTCGAGTGCATCGGCGTGGGCACCCCCGGCACCATCTCGCCGCGTAGCGGGCTGATCAAGAATGCCAACTCGGTGGTGCTCAACGACCGGCCGTTGAAACGGGACCTCGAGGCCCGCCTGGGCCGCGAGGTGCTGATGGCCAACGACGCCAACTGCCTCGCCTTGTCCGAATCGGCGGACGACGGCGCGGCTGCCGGCGCCGACTCGGTGTTCGGCGTGATCCTCGGCACCGGTGTGGGAGGTGGCCTGGTCGTGGACGGTCGCGTGCTGGTCGGCCGCAACGCCATCGCCGGGGAATGGGGGCACAATCCCTTGCCCTGGGCCGCGGCGGAGGAATCGCCGGGACCAGAGTGCTGGTGCGGTCTGAATGGTTGCATCGAGCAATGGCTGTCGGGGCCGGCCTTCGAACGCGATCACGCCGAGCGCAGCGGCGAGTCGCTGGCTGGCGAGGCGATCGTCGCCCGCGCCCTTGGGGGAGACGCCGCGGCAGAGGAAAGCCTGGTCCGCTACGAGACGCGTCTTGCTCGCGCGCTGGCGCACGTGATCAACCTGTTCGACCCGGACGTGATCGTGCTCGGCGGTGGCATGTCGAACATCGAACGGCTCTACGACTCGGTACCGCGCCAGTGGGACGAGTTCGTGTTTTCCGACCCGATCACCACTCGTCTCGTGGCGCCGCGCTTCGGGGACTCGAGCGGTGTGCGGGGCGCGGCGTTTCTCGGTGATTCCATCGGCAAGCACCTGCGCTGAAAGGGCTTATCGCGGCGCCCGTAGGCGCAAGCGAATACTTCAGTGATTCTCTGGGTTGATAGGTGCATAAGCAGGGTCTAAATTTGGAGCCATGATCGGGACCGAATCAGACCGGTCATGCGATCGAACAACCGGAGGTTGATTGTGATGGACATCGAACTGCAAATCGTGCTTGTCAGCATCGTCGCCATGATCGGCATCATCGGCATGCCGCTGGTTGCGTTCTGGCTGCTGTGGAAGAAGTCGGGCGAATCCCGGCACGCCCAGAAAGATCGCCCGCACCGGGAGCAGCACGGCTGACCCGTCACGTGGAAACCGCCTCGCGGAGGAGGGGTTCCACGGTTCGCCCGACCAATCGAAATCGCCAGGGCCGCCACCGCCAGGTGTCGGCCCTTTGCTTTTTGTACTCGCCGGCCCGGAATACGTGGAAAGGCTAACGATTTGAGCGGCTCGCTAAGGAAGGTCTGCGCGAATGCCATGCCACTCTGGCTT
>CAYUAO010000055.1:0-1672 GCA_964442775.1 uncultured Halothiobacillus sp.
GGTGTTCGTTATCTCGCGTACCTACCTGCGTCAGCGCGGCATCGACAAGGGCGAGTACTACATGCTCGGCCTGTTCGGCGTGCTGGGGATGATGATCACCATCTCCTCGAACCACCTGCTGCTCCTCTATCTCGGCCTCGAACTGATGTCGCTGGCCCTGTATGCGATGACCGCGTTCAAGCGCGACGACGGCCGCGCCTCCGAGGCGGCGATGAAGTACTTCGTGCTCGGCGCGCTGGCATCGGGGATCCTGCTCTACGGCATGTCGCTGCTCTACGGCGTGACCGGTGACCTCACCCTGACCGCGATCGCCGAGACGGTCGCCGGCGGCGATGACTCGCTGGCGCTCAAGGCCGCCGTGGTGCTGATCGTGGTGGGTGCCGTGTTCAAGATGGGTATCGCGCCGTTCCACATGTGGCTGCCCGACGTCTACGAAGGCGCGCCGACGGCCGTGACCCTGTATCTGGCCGCCGCCCCGAAGGTCGCCGCCCTGGCGCTGGTGATGCGCCTGCTGGTCGACGGCATGGGGCCGCTGTTCGCCGACTGGCAGCCGATGCTGATCGTGGTCGCGATGCTTTCGATGGCCATCGGTAACGTGGTCGCCATCGCGCAGACCAGCTTCAAGCGGATGCTGACCTACTCGACCATCGGTCACGTCGGCTTCATCCTGTTGGGCGTGCTGGCCGGGACCAACGAGGGCTACGCCGCGGCGCTGTTCTACACCATCGCCTATGCGGTGATGACGATCGGTGGCTTCGGCATCATCCTGTTGTTGGCACGGCAAGGCTTCGAGGCCGAGAGCATGGAAGACCTCAAGGGCCTGAACGACCGCAGCCCGGTAATGGCCTTCGTCTTCCTGCTACTGATGTTCTCCATGGCCGGCATTCCGTTCACCTTCGGCTTCTGGGCGAAACTTGCCGTGCTGCAGGCTGTCGTAGGGGTCGGGCTGTGGTGGCTGGCCACCTTCGCGGTGGTCACTGCGGTGATCGGCGCGTTCTACTACCTGCGCGCCGTCAAGATGGTCTACTTCGACCAGCCGGAGGACACCAGCCCGATCCAGGCCGATGCCAACGTGCGTGGCGTCCTGGTGCTCAGTGGGGCATCGATGCTGGTATTCGGCCTGTACCCGACCGGCCTGACCGCGTTGACCGCCGGCGCGTTCGGGCTGTAAGCCGACCATTTTCCGAGCCATCACAACGAGGCCTGCATGATCGCCGACTGGATTGTAACGAGTTACCTGATCGGCCTGTTCGTCCTGGCGAACCTGCCGTTTCTCAACCAGCGTCTGTTTCTGGTCATCCGAGTCGCCGAGCCGGGGGTACAGAAGTCGTTCTGGTGGCGGATCGTCGAGTGGCTGGTCTACTTCGCGGTGGGCATCGGCATCGGCATCTACCTGGAATACTCGGTGGGCGGGATCGACCCGAAGGGCTGGGAGTTCTGGGCGGTCGCGGCCAGCATCTTCGCCGTGTTCTCGGTGATCGGCTTTATCTGGCAGTACCAGTTGCGCAAGTACCTGCGGGCCTGACCCCCGGCGAGAAGCACACCCTCGCCGTTTCCGGATCGAACCGCCGGTGGAGTGTTGCTCCCCGGCGGTTTTCCTTTTTCTGCCGTGCTTCCCCGCCGAGTGGGGCGGGAGGCCGCCGAGTGGCGGCCCGCGGGGGCAGGCACACTT
>CAYUAO010000055.1:1772-7566 GCA_964442775.1 uncultured Halothiobacillus sp.
CCGCCGAGTGGGGCGGGAGGCCGCCGAGTGGCGGCCCGCGGGGGCAGGCACACTTTCCCCACGCGGAAGCTGACGCTCCGCGTTTTCCGAGCCTTTTCCGATGCCCACGCCGCGATCGGACCGTGCGCCCTGGCGAGCCATGGTCCGAGGCGTGGTGATGAGATCGGGGCGGGGATACTCCGTCTCGTACGGCTTACTTGCCCTTGTCACGGCCCTTGTGATGGTGGTGGTTGGCCGGCCCGTCGGCAGTGGAGTCCGCAGGTGGGCCGTCATCGACCTTGTCGATCTTCTCGGCCGGTTGCGCCGGTGGGTAGACCAGCTTCCAGGGGTTCTCCCTGACGAGTCTGCCGTAAGCCCGCGCCAGGTTGAGCGGTCGGGCGATGCGGGTGCCGCGTGCCCGCAGGGCGATGTTGAGCGCCAGGGCGAAACTGACCGCGAGGTTCATCGCGCCGATCAACAGCACGAACGCGAGCAGCAGTACGAACATCAGTGGGCCGGCGAACTCGTGGGACATGGCGTAGCCGAGATCGGCGGACGAGAAGGCCACGTGGCGGATGTCGAGGGGCAGTCCCAGCAGGTGGCCGACGTAGGCGGTGCTGCCCAGCATGATGCCAAAGGCGAAGTTGCTGATCAGCGCGCCGTAATGGCCGTCGATGTATGCGGCGAGGCGGTGGCGGGGCGACTCGGGCAGCAGGCGCCTCAGGAGGGGGTGGTCGCGCAGCCGCGCCTCCAGACCCAGGTACTTGGCGCGATTGTCGAAGAACCCGGCGATCAACCCGGAAAGGAACAGCCAGACGCCGGCAATGGCGGCATAGAACAGGGCCAGGCCGGTCACCGGATTGATGCCCTCGAGGATATAGTCGGCGCGTTGCGCGTCGATCAGGGCCGCGCCCGCCTGCTGTTCCCAGTACCAGGCGATCAGCAGGGCAAGCGAGAGCGCGGCGATGACGTTGCCGGCGATGGCGACGAACTGGGTCCTGCCCACGCGCAGCAGCAGGTCGGCGAGCTTTTTGGGGTTCGCCCGCCCGTGTTCGCCGTGCTCGACCTGTTCGGCGATGCTCGCCGCGGTCATCGCCGGCTGCTTGGTCGCCACCGTGCCGTGCAGGATGTGGATCAGGACGAAGCCCAGACCATAGTTGAGGCTGACCAGCACCGTCTCCGGCAGGCGCGCGAAGCCGCTCTCGAGGATGTGGATCTTGATCAGCGCCATCACGCCAATGACCAGCCCGCCGGCCAGCCCCGAGACGAGCATGCGGAAATAGGCGGGCCGGTCGTCGGCGATGTAGTGCTCGCCGCGGTCGCTGGCGTTCTCGGTGACGCTGCGCGCCAGTTGCCGCATGTTGCGGCGAACCAGCGGGCGGATCCCGTGACGTTCGGCGCTCGCCTCGACCAGTTCCGTGAACAGCAGCGTGGCCCGCTCGCCGCGCTGTTCCTCGGCCGCCGGGTCGAGGAGGTCGAGCAGTCGTTCGATGCGGTCCACGGTCTGGTCGAGTCGTTCCAGGAGGTGGGTCAGCGCGATGCTGGTGCCGTGCGTGATCGCCCGGCGGCGCAGGCGTTCGATCACCTCGCGGCATTGATCGAGCAGGACGCGGATGTGGGCGTCGTCCTGGAAATCGGCCAGTCGCCCGTCCAGCCAGGCGACGTAGTCGCGCACGTAGGCGCCGACCTCGCGCTGCAGGGCGATGAAGCTCGAATCGCGAGTGGCCATGCTCGGGTCCAGGCGCAGGATGTCGGGCTCGAATTCCTCGGCGGCGATCCAGATCGCGAGCATCTCCACGGCGTAGAGCGTCTCGCGGGTCAGCCGGTCGGCGACCTTCGTGTCCTCCTCCTCGGCGGCCAGGGGCCACAGGACCCGCATGAGTCGTTCCCAGCAAGCCGGGGGCACCTGCACGACCCAGTCGGGGTCGTCGGTCTCGTGAAAGGCGAGGTAGAAGACGTCGCGGACGCTCGACGGGTCCGCCGGTGCGGGATTGAGCCGCTCGTAGACGCGCTGGCCCAGCTCGCGCAGGAAGCCGCGCCGCGAGTACAGTCCGAGGCCGGCGAGGATCTGGAAGAAACGCGCCTCGTCGAGCCACCCGCCCAGGCGCCGGTGGAGCGATTGCCGGGCCTCGGGGTCGTCCCGGAGCGCCGCCTCCAGCCGTTCGATCCGCTCGACCGCCACCGTGGCGTCCTCCCCGCGACCCGGTCGCAGCCAGTCGATGATCGCGACCAGGGATCCCGTCGGGTCGTCGGCGTGGTGTTCGGCGAGTGTCCGGAGCAGTTGCTGCGGCATGGCGTCATCCCGTGATTGGTGCCGCTGGTCGAAGCGGGGTTCAGAGGCGTCGGGCCATCTCCCTTGCGCGCTCGAGGTACTTGCCGCGCTGGAACAGCAGGCGCCAGCGCCGCCCGCCCACCTGGTCGAAGAGGATGGTCGCACGCACCCCGGCGAGCAGCAGCGCGCGCACGCTCGAGGAGATGGCCATGTCCTCGAGGTGATGTTTCTCGCCGTTGATGACGAACTTCTGCGGCAGGTTGCTCAGGGTGCTGCGGTAGAGATTGTTGAGGTCCGCCATCAGTCCGCTGTCGGCGCCGTGCTCGTCGAAGGCGGGCTTGAGTTCCTCGAGCCGGGAAAACAGCTTGCCGCCCATCTCGTTATCGCGGCGGAAGGCCTTGGTGACGGCGAACAGCGTGACCACGTAGCGGGTGAGCTCGAGGTCGCGCGGCGCGCGCGAGTTGCCGGCGAGCAGCTCGGTCAGGCGCTGCATGCCGAAACGCACGCCGGAAGGCCCGCCGTAGATGCTGGCCGTGTCGGGCGCGTCGAAGGCGAACAGCGAGCCGATGCTCGCTTCCAGTGCCTCCCGGTCGGCGACACGGCCTTCCCAGGCGAGCCCCTGGATCAACTGGACGGCCTGTGTCATGCCGGCCATGGCGATCAATTGGTCGTCGATGTCTCGTGCCATGCAGTCGGGGTCGCTGTCGTGGTGAATGGTGGTTTGGGGACGATCGGATCAGTCCCGGGGCAGGGCGCGCGTGATCACCGCCCCGCCGAGGCAGATGGCTCCATCATAGAACACCACCGACTGGCCGGGGGTCACCGCACGTTGCGGCCGGTCGAAGGTGGCGATCAGCCGGTCGCCGTCCTGCTCGATCTCGACCGCCTGGTCGGGCTGACGATAGCGGATCTTCGCGGTCAGGGGGCGATCGTCCGGCGGCGGTTCGATCCAGTGAACCTGCTCGGCCTCGAGCCGGTCGGCGAACAGGGCGGGGTGGTTCTTGCCCTGGACCACCAGCAGCGTGTTGCTCGCCAGGTCCTTGGCCGCCACGTACCAGGGCTCCTCGCCATGGGCCCTGGTGCCACCGATGCCCAGACCCTGGCGCTGGCCGATGGTGTGGTACATCAGCCCCTGGTGGGTGCCGAGGCGCTCGCCCTCGAGGGTCTCGATCGGGCCGGGCTGCGCCGGCAGGTAGGTCTGCAGGAAGTCGGCGAAGCGTCGCTCGCCGATGAAGCAGATGCCGGTCGAGTCCTTCTTCTGCGCCGTGACCAGGTCGTGCGCCGCGGCGATCTCGCGCACGCGCGGCTTCTCCAGTTCGCCCACCGGGAAATGCGCCGAGCCGACCTGCTCGCGGGAGAGCGCGTGCAGGAAGTAGCTCTGGTCCTTGTTCGCATCCGCGCCGCGCGCCAGGTGCACGCCGTCCGCGTCGTCGAGCCGCCGCGCGTAGTGGCCGGTGGCGATCGCATCCGCGCCCAGTTCGCGGGCGTGGTCGAGAAAGGCGCGGAACTTGATCTCGCGGTTGCAGAGGATGTCCGGGTTGGGCGTGCGCCCGGCGCGGTACTCGTGCAGGAAGTGCTCGAAGACGCGGTCCCAGTACTCGGCCGCGAAGTTCACGTAGTGGAACTCGATCCCGAGCTTGTCGGCCACGGCCATGGCGTCGAGCATGTCCTCCTTGGCCGCGCAGTACTCGTCGTCGTCATCGCCCTCCCAGTTCTTCATGAACAGGCCCTCGACCCGGTAGCCGGCCTCCTTGAGGAGCAGGGCGGCCACCGAGGAGTCCACACCGCCGGAAAGCCCGACCATGATGCGCGGCGCGTCCGCCGGGGCGGGGGGGATGAGATCTTTCAGCGTCGTGTCGGTCATCGGATGGAATGGATCAGGTCGAGGGGGAAACGCTGGCCGCGCTCGAAGTCGCGAATCGCGGCGGGGACGAAAGGCGAGCGGTGCGGGACGGCCGAGGCCTCGATCGCCCGGCGCGACATGAAGCGCGCCTCGATGATGCCGTCGTCGAGCGGCTCGTCGTCCGGTTCGTCGTCGACCTCGCCGACGATCGCCACGCGCAGCACTCGGCGGCCGTTGGCGGGGTTGTCGTGGTAGAGCCCCAGCAGTTCGGTGGGTTCGAAGGCAAAGCGGGTCTCCTCGCGCACCTCGCGAACGACCGCCTCGAGCAGGGTCTCGCCCGGCTCGACGTGCCCGGCGGGCTGGTTGAGCATCCGCTCGCCGCGGACCGATTCCTCGACCACGAGATAGTGGTCGCCCCGGCAGGCGATGCCGGCGACGGTCAGGGAAACCAGGGGGCGTTCGATGGTGTTGATCGGCATGGCGGCATTATACCGGCGCGGGCAAGCCCGGAGGGCGAATGCCGCTTTCGCGTTCAGATCCATCCCGCTCCGGTCCATCCCGGAGCGCTGGCGTTACAGCGCCATGACGTCTGGACGTCATGATGTTATAGTCCATGTGATCCCACCTGCATCGGACGACTGACATGCCAACGGAAACCCGACGATCCACGATCTACTTCGACGAGAGCCTGCACCGCGCCCTCCGAATGAAGGCCGCACAGTCCCAGCGTTCGATTTCCGAGATCGTGAACGAGGCGGTTCGCGCTGCCCTGGCCGAAGACCAGGAGGATCTGGCGGTCTTCGAGCAGAGGGTATCCGAGCCCACGGTCAGCTACGAGACGCTGCTCGACCAACTCAAGGCCGATGGCAAGTTATAGCCTGCGATTCCGAAAATCCGTCAGGCGAGACCTCCGCCCGATTCCCGCGCACGATGTGCGGCGGATTCTCGAGCGCATAGAGGCATTGACGGTCGATCCTCGGCCGCCCGGAAGCGAGAAGCTTTCCGGGCAGGAGCGGTACCGGGTCAGGCAAGGCAACTACCGGATTCTCTACGAGATCGTCGATGACGAGTTGGTGGTCACCGTGGTCAAGATCGGCCACCGACGACACGTCTATCGCTGATTCATTGCTTCAAGGCACCCTTCACGTTTCCTGGCGCCGTTCCTTCCACTCGTAGAGCAGGTCGAGCGCCTCGCGCGGGCTGATCTCATCGGGGTCGAGCGCGTCGATGGCCTCGAGCAGCGGGTCGGGCTCTTCCTCGACGGGCAGGGCGGCCGGTTCGGCGGCGAACAGGTCGAGCTGCGGCGCGCCCGCGCCATGGCTGCCCTGCCACTCGAGCTGTTCGAGCAGGCCGCGGGCGCGGCGGATGGCGGGGCGGGGCAGGCCGGCCAGGCGGGCGACGTCGATGCCGTAGCTCTGGTTGGCCGGCCCGTCCTTGACGCCGTGCAGGAACACCAGCTCGCCGTTGTGCGTGATCGCCTCGAGGTGCACGTTGACCAGCGTCTCGAACTGCTCGGCGAGCGTGGTCAGCTCGAAGTAGTGGGTGGCGAACAGCGTCATGGCGCGGTTCTTCTGCAAGAGGTGCTCGGCCACCGCCCAGGCCAGCGCCAGGCCGTCGAAGGTGGAGGTGCCGCGGCCGATCTCGTCGATCAGCACCAGCGAGCGGTCGCTGGCGTGGTGCAGGATCTCGGCGGTCTCGGT
>CAYUAO010000055.1:7576-12475 GCA_964442775.1 uncultured Halothiobacillus sp.
GTCATCTCCACCATGAAGGTCGAACGGCCCGAGGCCAGGTCGTCCGAGGCGCCGATGCGGGTGAAGATCCGGTCGATCGGCCCGATGGTCGCCGACTCGGCCGGCACGTGGGCCCCGGCGTGCGCGAGGAGCACGATCAGCGCGGTCTGGCGCATGTAGGTCGACTTGCCGCCCATGTTCGGGCCGGTGATCAGCAGCATGCGCCGGTCCGGCCCCAGCGCGGCGTCGTTGGGGACGAAGACCGTGTCGCTGTTGGCCTCGACCACCGGGTGGCGCCCCTGCACGATCTCGATGCCCGCCTCGTTCCAGAAGCGCGGCGCGACCCACTGGCGACGCTCGGCGACGTCGGCGAGCGCGGCGAGCGTGTCCAGGTCGGCCAGCGCGTCGGCCCGCCGGCGCAATTCGGCCTGTGCGCCGCTCAGGCGGCGCAGCAGATCCTCGAAGCACTCGCGCTCGCGGGCCAGCGCCTTGTCGCGGGCGGTCAGCACCTCCTGTTCGAAGGTCTTGAGGGTGTCGTTGGTGTAGCGCTCGACCGATTTCAGCGTCTGGCGGCGCGTGAAGGTCTCCGGCATGCGTGCCGACTGGCTGCGCGGTACCTCGAAGTAGTAGCCGTGGACGCGGTTGTAGGCCAGCTTGAGGTTCTCGATCCCCGACTGGCGGCGGGCATCCTCCTCCATCGCGGTGAGCGTGGTGTCGGCCCGCTCGGACAGCCCGCGCAGCCGGTCAAGTTCCGCGTCGAAGCCGGCGGCGATCACCCCGCCGTCACGCAGCCACACCGAGGGCGTCTCCGCGATGGCCGCGTCCAGCAACTCGCGCACCTCGGGCAGGTCGGCGAGGTTTTCGATCAGCTCGGCCAGTAACGGTTGCTGGCAGGCGGCGAGCGTCGCGGTCAGGGTGGGAAGCTGGTGGAGCGAGTCGCGCAGCGCCGCCAGGTCGCGCGGGCGGGCGGTGCCCAGCACGATGCGCGTGGTGATCCGCTCGATGTCGTTGACCTGTCGCAGTGCCTCGAACAGCGGCACGGGCAGGTCGCGCTCGCGCAGCTCGCCGATCGCCTGGTGACGGGCGGCCAGCCGGGCATGATCGCGCAGCGGGCGGGCCAGCCATTCGCGCAGGCGGCGGGCGCCCATGCCGGTGGCGGTGCGGTCGAGCAGGCCGATCAAAGCGCCGTCGGGACGTCCCTGGCTGTCCTCGAACAGCTCCAGGTGTCGGCGGGTGTGCACGTCGAGCAGCAGGGCGTCATCCGTCTGCTCGACGGCCAGCCCGTCGATGTGGCCGATGCGGGTCTTCTGCGTGTCGTTGACGTACTGCCACAGCGCGCCGGCCGCGCCCAGCGCGGCATCCAGCGCCTCGCGCTTGTCCGCGTGCACGCCGAAACCGGCGAGATCACGCGTGCCGAACTGCGCACAGAGCTGCTCGACGGCGGTGTCGCCGGCGAAGTGCCACTCGGGGCGTTCCCGGGCGAGCCGGTCATCGTGGATCAGCCCGTCGGTGAGTTCGGCCAGGCTCGATCCCTCCGGCAGCAGTAGCTCGCGCGGATCGACGCGGGCGAGTTCGGTGGCCAGCTCGTCGGGGCCCGCCGGGGCCATGATGGCGAACCGTCCGCTGGAGAGGTCCAGGTGCGCCAGGCCCAGCCGTTCCCGCCCGCGCTTGCGCTGCCGGTTGACGGCCACCAGCCGGTGCGCCTGGCGCTGTTCGAGCAGGGCCTCGTCGGTGACCGTGCCCGGGGTGACCACCTTGACCACCTCGCGCTTCATCGGCCCCTTGGCCTGCACGTCGCCGACCTGCTCGCAGATGGCGACCGACTCGCCGGCCTTGAGGAGTCGCGCCAGGTAGGACTCGTAGGCGTGCACCGGCACGCCCGCCATCGGGATCGGCTCGCCGGCGGACGTGCCGCGCTGGGTCAGGGTGAGGTCGAGCAGCCTCGCTGCGTGCCGGGCGTCGTCGAAGAACAGCTCGTAGAAGTCGCCCATGCGGTAGAACAGCAGCACGTCCGGATACTCTTGTTTGATCCGGAGAAACTGCTGCATCATGGGCGTGTGCGCGGCGAAGGCGTCGTCTTCTCCGGCACCGTCCGGCTTGGGCTGGGGAGGTGTCGTCATGCGCCGCATTGTAACCAAAAGCCCGCCTCTCACGGGGAGCGAGGCACAGGGGGTGAGGCCAGGGGTGAGCGAACGGCAAGCGGATCACGACGCAACTCCGCCGAGCTGGTCCGCCGGGCGGATGACCGGTGAGCAGACGGACCGTCCCACGCGGATCAAGTGCCTCGGCGAGGCGCTTAAGGCCAACGGATGGCGACTGGCCGTGGCCGAGTCGTGCACCGGCGGCCTGCTGGCGGCGTCGCTCACCGAGCAGGCGGGTACGTCCGGCTGGTTCGAGGGCGGCTGGGTGACTTACAGCAACCGGGCCAAGCAACGCGAGCTGAACGTGCCGGCGGCGCTGTTCGCCGAGGTCGGGGCGGTCTCCCGCGAGGTGGTCGCCGCCATGGCAGAGGGCGCACTTGACCGGGCCGGGGTGGAATACGCCGTGGCGATCAGCGGTGTCGCCGGGCCCGGCGGGGGCAGCGACGCCAAGCCGGTGGGCACCGTGTGGCTCGGCTGGGCCCACCGGCGCCCGATCGAGGCCGACGGCAGCGGCGGGGGACGGACGACCGCTTTTGCAGCCCGCTTTCGGTTCCCCGGCGACCGTCACGCGGTGCGCGAGGCAGCCGTCGACGTGGCCCTGCGCGGCCTGTGCGCCCATCTCGGGGGTCAGGAATGGGAGGCGGCCGCGGCCGCCGAGTGGTCGTCGGCCTTCTGGCCGGTGGCGAGTCTCAAGGTCTGAATCATGAACATCGATCCCGCCACCAACCGACTCGATTCGGTCCCCTATCTCCGATCGCCCAACTGCGACGCCCGCCCGCGCGAGGAGCGCATCGAGCTGGTGGTGATCCACGGCATCTCGCTTCCGCCGGGCGAGTACGGAGGCACGGCGATCGAACGCTTCTTCACCAATCGACTGGACACGGACGAGCACCCGTACTTCCGGGAGATCCGGGACCTGCGGGTCTCCGCCCACGTCGTGATCTACCGCGACGGCTCGGTGCAGCAGTTCGTCCCCTTCGACCGGCGGGCCTGGCACGCCGGCGAGTCGCGGTACGGCGAGCGGACGCGTTGCAACGACTTCTCCATCGGTATCGAGCTCGAGGGTGCCGACACCGACTCCTACACCGCCGTCCAGTACGAGGTGCTGGGAAAGGTCCTCGCCGCGATCAAGCGCGCCTATCCCAGTGTGCACGCCGTGCGTGGCCACAGCGACATCGCCCCCGGACGAAAGACCGACCCCGGCCCGAGCTTCGACTGGGGGGATCTGGCTTCCCGGCTGCCCGAGGGGATGTCGATCGCATGAAGACGCGTACCGTTATGCCAATCCCGGGGGCTGCCGCGCGATGAAACTCCTTGTCCTGATCCTCGTCGTCGCCGTCGACCGCTTCCTGGAATTCTTCCAGCGGTGGCGTTCCGACCGGTGGCCGCATCACGCCACGGTGGTGGTCTTCGACACGCTAGCCGGCATGATCGGTACCGTGGCGGCGCGCCTGATCGTCTGGCTGCTCCTGCCCGTCGCCCTGCTGGTCTGGCTGGGCCCGGGCGGCGACGGCTGGGTCGGCTGGCTCGTCTCGCTGGTGGTCCTGCTCCTGGTGATCACCCCGCGCAACACCTCGGAGATCAACCGCCAGTTGCTCGATGCCGCCGGCCGGGAGGACGAGGAGACCGTCGCGGCAGCGCGCCGCGTGCTGTTCGACGGCACGCCGGTCGACCCGGACACAGCGACCACCCGGCAGACCGGCGAACGCATTATCGTGCTGGCGTTCAACGAGTGGTTCCTGGTGCTGTTCTGGTTCGTGCTGCTCGGGCCGGCCGGGGCACTGTTCTACCGCCTGACCGAGTGGCTGGCGGAGGAGAGCGATCCGGGAGCCGTGGCGGAATCCGAAGAGAACAAGCCGGGGTGGCTGCCGCGCTGGCAGAGAAAAGTGCATGCGCTGCTGGTCCTGCCGGCGGCACCCGTGTTCACGGTGTTGATGCTGCTCGCCGGGTCGTTCCAGCGGGGCCTGAATGCCTGGCGGGGTGACGAGGCGCTCGGACGCGAGCATGGCGCGCTGGACGGCTGGGAGGCGGGCTCGATCGGCCTGATCGCCCGCGTCGGCCACGCGGTCATCGACGTCGAACGCGCCGATGAATGCCTCGACGAAAACGCCTGCCTCGCCGACCAGCGCACCTGGTACCGGGCCGCCCACGCGATCGTGCTGCGCGCGCTGCTGTTCGGCCTGGCCCTGGTGGCCGTGCTGACCATGGTCGGTTGGGTGCCTTGACCGCGGTGCACCGGTTGCCATACGGGCGCGGTCACGCGCGTCGAGACTTGCGAACCGCTGACCGCTGGCCCATGCTCGTTCTGACGGGGAGGAGAGTGGCCGAGCCGCGCGCTGGGCTTTCCCGAGCTGTCCACGTCCAGCATCGGAGCGTTCGACATGAAAACACAGCAAATCATCGGTATCGCCCTGCTGGTTCTGGGTCTGATCCTCCTGTTCTTCGGCTACCAGGCCTCGCAGGGGCTGGACGACCAGGTGGCCGAGGCCCTGACCGGGGAATTCACGGACGAGACGATGTTCTACTGGATTGCCGGTGGCGTGAGCGCGGTGGTCGGGCTCGCCATGCTGGTGTTCGGCAGGAAATGAGCCCTGCCGGGTCGACCTGAGCCACGGTCGATCCTCTCCCGGCAATCCCGCCAGCGGCCAGGACGCCTCGCGACGGGACGTTTTCGATCTCGCCTTCATCGTCCGGACAGTGTCGCTTTCCGGCGCTCGGCTGACTGTTAGGGAAACTCTGCACGAATGCCATACCGCTGAAGCGCGCCTTGAGCCGGGCA
>CAYUAO010000056.1:0-12411 GCA_964442775.1 uncultured Halothiobacillus sp.
CCTCGGCTATTCCGACTCCAACTACGTGGACGAGCACGACAACCAGCACCGCCAGATCGGCCGGTTCGAATGGGCCGACGGCCGCGAGGGCGAGGCCACCGATGTGTGGTTCATCCAGGACAAGGCGGATACCGAAGCGCTGGAGCAGCTGGAGGTGCCGGAGGACATCGCCGCATTGCCGGACCTGAAGGGATACGGGGAGGTGCACGACCTGCACCAGGCGCTGGTGCGTGACGAGAGCGGGCAGCTGCGCGAGCATGTCGAGGCCTTCATGACGGAGACCGATGTCGCGGCCCGCGAAGCCCGGATGGAAGCCTTGCTGTACGAGTGGGCCGGCGTGAGCGATGCCGACCCGGAGGGCCGCGGGAATTACATCGACGGTCGCAAGGTGGCCACGCTGGAGGCCTTCCTGGGTGAGGACTTCCGCCAGCACGGCAGCCCGGATCCGCGTGTCAATGCCTCCGCGGAACTGCGAGAGGGCTTCGATCTTCTCAAGACCACGATGTACGGGCAGATGATGCGCCAGACGCATCTGGCCCCGTATCTCGAAGCGGTCGATGTTGCGATTGACGAAACCGGCATCGGACTGGACTTCACCGGCACCGATGCGCTTCTCGAGCAGCAGTTCGAAGACGACCCGGCCCACGCGGTGGCCGAACTGCTGGAACTCGAACGGGTCGTCGGGGATCAGCTGGCGCCCATGGGCTTCGATGCCCACGGCCGGTTGCGCGACTGGCTGGTTCAGACTGGTGACGAGGCGGCGGTGCAGGCGGTTCTCGCCGACTTTGGTTGGGAAGGCGTGCGTGCCGATGGCGAGGGCACGGCGGCATCGGAAATCGTCGTCGGTGGCGATGGTGGTACGGAACTGACCGGCGGCGCGGGCGACGACTGGCTGCTGGGCGGCGACGGTGATGACATCCTGCAGGGTGGTGCCGGGGACGACCTGCTTTACGGCGGACGTGGCGACAACACCTATCGCTTCGATGTCGGCCAGGGGCACGACACGATCGTGGAGATGCATGGTGACAGCGGGCACAGCGTGCTGGAGTTCGGCCCTGAGATCCGGGCGGGCGACCTGGACATCCGTGCCGACGGGAATTCGCTGGTGCTGGCGCACAGCAACGGCCGCGACAGCATCACGATCGAGAACTGGTTCGGCAGCGCGGACGCCGAGCGGCATCGCATCAACACCCTGCGGTTTGCTGACGGGCATGCGTTCGATCTGTCCACGCTGCAGCTCGGCTCGTCCGAAGGAGACGAACTGACGGCCGGAGAGGAAGGCGGCATCCTCGTGGGTAACGAGGGCGCGAACACGTTGACCGGCGGCGCGGGTGACAACTGGTTGCATGGCGGCCGGGATGCCGATGTGCTGGTCGGTGGCGAGGGCGACAACCTGTTCGTGGTGCGCCACCGGGACGATCAGGTGATCGCTGAATCAGGCGATGGCACCAATACGGTGCAGTCGCATGTGTCCTTCACCCTGTCCGACAACCTGCACAACCTGACGCTGCTGGGCCGCAGCGGCATCGATGCCACGGGCAACGAGCTGGATAACCACCTGATCGGCAACGCGGGACGCAACCGCCTCGACGGTGTGGCCGGCGCGAACGTCATGCAAGGCGGGCGGGGAGACGATACCTACGTCGTCCACAGCGTCGATGACGAAGTGGTCGAGCGTGCCGGCGAGGGCACTGACACCGTGGAGTCCTCTATCGAATACGTCCTGTCCGAGCACATCGAGAACCTGACCCTGACCGGCAGCGAGAACCTCACGGGCACGGGCAACGAAAAGGACAACGTGCTCGTCGGCAACAGCGGTGACAACCTGCTCCTCGGGCGGGAAGGCGACGACAGGCTCGATGGCGGCGCCGGCGCCGACACGCTGGTCGGCGGTGCCGGTAATGATACCTATGTGGTCGACGATGCCGGCGATACCGTCGTCGAGCGTCAAGACGAGGGTGTCGATACCGTGCAGAGCGGCATTACCTGGACGCTGGGGCAGAACCTGGAGAATCTCACCCTCATCGGGGGCGAGACGATCGACGGCACCGGCAATGAGCTCGACAATGTCATCCTCGGCAATCGCGCCGAGAATACCTTGATCGGGCTGGGTGGCGATGATGTGCTCGATGGCCGTGCCGGTGCGGACACGTTGGTCGGCGGCACGGGTGACGACACCTACGTGGTGGACAACGTCGACGACAAGGTGGTCGAGCAGCGCGGTGAAGGCGAGGACACCATCCGCTCTTCGGTGACCTACACGCTCCCCGATCATGTCGAGCGTCTCGAACTGACCGGCTGGTCCGACATCGACGGCACCGGCAACGAGCTGGACAACCACATCGAGGGCAACAACGGCGACAACGTGCTCGACGGGGTGGCCGGCGCCAATGTCCTCGCCGGTGGGCGAGGTGACGACACCTACCTGCTTCGAAGCCGCAATGACGAGGTGATCGAGCATGCCGGCGGAGGCACCGACACGGTCGTCAGTCCGTTCGACTACACCCTTGGCGATCACCTCGAGAATCTGACGCTGACCGGCAACGCCCGCATCGGGCGGGGCAACGACGAGGACAATCTCATCGTGGGGACGGAGCGGTTCAATCGCCTGTATGGCGGCGCCGGTGACGACACCCTCGTCGGTGGCGGTCGATCCGCGAACTGGCTCTACGGGGGCACCGGCGACAACACCTACGTGGTCAGCAACCCCGGGACGAAGGTCATAGCCGAGGAGAACGGCGGTGTCGATACCGTCGAGGCGGATACCCACTTCCGCCTCGGGGATCATGTCGAGAACCTGACCCTGACCGGAGAGGGCAATTACTGGGGACGCGGCAACGAGCTCGACAACCGCCTGGTCGGCAATGCCGGTGACAACCGCCTGCTTGGTGGAGAAGGTGATGATTTTCTCCACGGGGAGGGGGGTGATGATGTCCTGCAAGGGGGCGAGGGAAGCGATACCTACGCCTTCGAGCGCGGTGACGGGCACGACCGCATCGTGGAGCGGGCCCGCGACGCGGGTGAGGATGTCTTGTTGCTGGGCGAGGACATCGCGGCGGACCAGCTCTGGTTCAGCCAGGATGGCCGTGACCTGTCGATCGAAGTGATCGGCACGGAAGACCGTGTCTCGGTCGATGACTGGTTCGCACCGCGCTGGGGCGAATCGCTGGAGCGAATCGAGCTTTCCAGCGGCGAGGCGGCCGCCGCGGCCGAGGTGAACAACCTGGTCCAGGCCATGCCCTCGTTCGACCCGCCGGGCGCCGACGAGACCAGCATCCCGAGCGACTACCGTGACCAGCTCGAACCGGTGATCGCGACGGCGTGGCAATAAGGTGGCCGTCCGCTTGGCGGACGGCAACGAGGTCCTCCTTCCGGGGGACGAAATAGACGGCCCGGGCTTCCCGGGCCGATAAGTTTCCGTGTCACTGGATCGGAGATCCGGTGATCTAGTCGTTTCGAGGATTCATGGAAGAGCAGAGCAGGGAAGAGGCGGGCCCGGCGCAGCGGCCCGTGGATTCGGGGCTGGGTGCCCTGGTGATGCTGGCGCAGTATCACGGCGTGCCGGCGAATCCGGAGCAGTTGCGCCACGAGTTCGCGCCGGATGGCGGGGCCTTCGATGTGGATCGCATACTGCACGGGGCGCGGCACCTGGGGCTCAAGGCCCGGCGGGTTCGGACGAAGCTGTCCCGCCTGGAACATACGCCGCTGCCGGCGGTGGGTGCGACGCGGGACGGGCAGTTCTTCGTGCTGGGTCGCGTGGGCGAAAAGGGGGCGCTGCTGCAGTTTCCCGGCGAGCGCTCCGTGCGTCGGCTGTCCTGGGAGGGCCTGGAGGACCTGTGGAGCGGTGAGCTGATCCTGTTCACGTCGCGGGCGTCGCTGACCGCGGAGCTGGGCAAGTTCGATTTCAGCTGGTTCGTGCCGGCGCTGGTCAAGCACCGCAAGTTGCTGGGCGAGGTGCTGGTCGCCTCGTTCTTCATCCAGTTGTTCGCGTTGCTCACGCCACTGTTCTTCCAGGTGGTGATGGACAAGGTGCTGGTGCATCGCAGCCTGACCACCCTGGATGTGCTGGCCATCGGGCTGACGGCGGTGATGGTCTTCGAGGTGCTGCTCTCCGGGCTGCGCAGCTACGTGCTGGCGCACACGGCCAGCCGGATCGACGTGGAGCTGGGCGCGAGGCTGTTCCGCCACCTGATCAATCTGCCGATGGGGTATTTCGAGTCGCGCCGGGTAGGGGATTCGGTGGCCCGCGTGCGCGAGCTGGAGAACATCCGCGAGTTTCTCACCGGCAACGCGCTGACTCTGGTGCTCGACCTGTTCTTCTCCGTGGTGTTCATCGCGGTGATGCTGTTCTATAGCGGCTGGCTGACGCTGATCGTGCTGGCCTCGCTGCCGGTGTATGTGCTCATCTCGCTGTTCATCACGCCGCCGTTGCGCGCTCGTCTGCACGAGAAGTTCAACCGCGGGGCGGAGAACCAGGCCTTTCTGGTCGAGAGCATCAACGGCATCGACACGCTCAAGTCGATGGCGGTCGAGCCGCAGACCACGAAGAAATGGGACGAGCAGCTGGCCGGTTACGTCTCCGCCGGTCTGAAGACGACTCGTCTTTCGACCACGGCCCGGGAGTTGATCTCGCTGGTGGGCAAGCTGGTCACCGTCGGCACGTTGTGGCTGGGCGCGCGACTGGTGATCGAGGGGGATCTGACCGTCGGGCAGCTGATCGCCTTCAACATGCTGGCCGCCCGGGTGGCCCAGCCGATCATGCGGCTGGCGAACCTGTGGACGGACTTCCAGCAGGTGGGCATTTCCATGCAGCGCCTGGGCGATATCCTGGACGCCCCCACCGAATCGTCGTTCGCCAATCGCAGCAGTCTGCCCCGCCTGGAGGGGCGAATCGAGTTCGATCAGGTGCATTTCCGTTATCGCCCCGATGGCCCGGAAGTCCTGCGCGGGGTGAGCCTGGAGATTCCGCCCGGGCAGGTGCTGGGCGTGGTCGGCCGCTCGGGGTCCGGCAAGAGCACGCTGGCCAAGCTGATCGGTCGGATGTACGTGCCCGAGCGAGGGCGGGTGCTGGTCGACGGCACGGACCTGGCGGTGGCTGAGATCAGCTCCCTGCGACGGCAGATCGGTGTGGTGCAGCAGGAGAACATGCTGTTCAACCGCAGCATCCGCGAGAACATCGCCCTGGCGAACCCGGGGGCATCGCTGGAGCAGGTGATGGATGCCGCGAGGCTGGCCGGAGCGCATGATTTCATCCTGGAAACGCCGGAGGGCTACGACACGGTCGTCGGCGAGCACGGCTCGAGTCTGTCCGGCGGGCAGCGCCAGCGTCTGGCGATCGCTCGGGCGTTGATGACCGACCCGCGCATCCTGATCTTCGACGAGGCCACCAGCGCACTGGATTACGAATCCGAACGCGCCATCCAGCGGAACATGCAGCGTATCGCCCGGGGGCGGACGGTGATCATCATCGCGCATCGGCTCACCGCGGTGCGGCAGGCCGACCGGCTGATCGTCATGGAGCGCGGTCAGATCGTGGAAGCGGGCAGCCACGAGGCGCTGGCGGCGCGCGAGGATGGCTTCTATGCCGGTCTGCTACGCATGCAGCAGGGGTAAGGAGGGAAGCCCATGGGCATGAAGCGTGATGCATGGAGCGATGTCGGCGGACGCTACCGGCGGGCGTTCGTGAATGCCTGGCGCCGTCGGCACGAGATGGACCCACCGCGGCGGGTGCCGCACGAGCAGGAGTTCCTGCCGGCGGCGCTGTCCTTGCAGGAAACGCCGATACATCCGTTGCCGCGGGTGATTGTCGGCGTGATCGTGTTGTTCGCTGTCCTGGCGCTGTTGTGGGCACTGCTCGGGCGCATGGACATCGTCGCGGTCGCCGAGGGAAAGGTGGTGCCCGACGACCGGACCAAGATCATCCAGGCGATGGAGACGGCGAGTGTGCGTGCCATCCACGTGGAGAACGGACAACGGGTCGAGGCCGGCGATCTGCTCATCGAACTGGATTCGACCATTTCCCGCGCCGATGTTTCGCGGCTGGAGCAGGAGTTGCGGGTCGCTCGGCTGGAGGCGGCGCGCGCCGAGGCGTTTCTGCTGGCGGTGGCCGATGACGAGCATGAGCCTGTGCTGGCGGTCGGGCCGGACGTGGGGACCATCAGTCGAAAACTGGAGCAGCGGGTGCTTGAGGGGCATGTCTGGCGCTATCGGAGTCGAAAGCGCCAGATGCAGGCCGAGTTGGCCCGTCGGGAACAGGAGGTGGCGGCGATACGTGCGTCGGTTCGCGGCCTTGAGGAGACCCTGCCGATCATCGAGCGACGCAGCCGGGACATGAAGGGGCTGTCGGACAAGGGGTTGGCGGCGCAGCACGACTACCTGGAACTGGAGCAGAGCCGGATCGAGACGGCGCAGGAACTGCGTGCCCAGCGGGCGCGAGCCGCACAGGCCGAGGCGGCCCTGCACGAGGCACGCGAGCAGTTGTCCGCCTTCCGCGCCGAGACTCGCAGTGAGGCGCTGGATGCGCTCCACGAGGCCCACTCCCGCGCCGATTCCCTGGCTCAGGAAGTGGTCAAGGCCCGTCGTCGGGCCGAGTGGGCACGACTGCGCGCGCCGGTTTCCGGGACAGTGGAGCAGCTCGCCGTTCACACCGTGGGCGGGGTGGTGGAGCCGGCCAAGCCCCTGCTGGTTGTGGTTCCCGGGGACAGTGCGGTCGAGGTGGAGGCGACGCTGCCCAACAAGGACATCGGTTTCGTGCGTACCGGCCAGGTGGCGGAAGTGAAACTGCAGACCTTCCCCTTCACCAAGTATGGAACCGTGCCCGCCGAGGTAATGGACGTGTCGACCGATGCCGTGCAGGACGAAGAGCGTGGGCTGGTGTACACGGTCCGCGTTCGGCTGGAGCGGGATCATGTGGACGTCGAGGGCAAGACCGTGCGGATCGCGCCGGGTATGGCGGCCACGGTGGAGGTCAAGACCGGGTTCCGGCGGATCATCGAGTACTTCCTGGCGCCATTCCTGGAGTACACCAGCGAGAGCCTGCATGAACGGTGAGCGGGTTTGGGATGAATCTCTCGTTCGGCGCGTCCGCCGCATCCCTCGGGTACAATGCCGGCCATCACGCCGGGACTCGGCACGAAATCCAGAGTAAAACCAGGAAACGCGTCATGCAGAGCCAATACCTCGAAACCGCGCTGGCCGCCGCCCGCGCCGCCGAAACCGTCGTTCGTCGCTACTGGCAGCAGAACGTCGAGATCGAGATCAAGGAGGACGCCACGCCGGTGACGGTGGCCGACGTCGAGACCGAGAAGGCGATCAAGGCGGTGATCCTCGATGCCTTCCCGGATCACGGTTTCTACGGCGAGGAGACCGGCAAGACGCGCCCGGATGCCGAGTTCACCTGGCTGGTCGACCCGATCGACGGCACCAAGAGCTTCGTGCGCGAGTACCCGTTCTTCTCCACGCAGATCGCGCTGATGCAGGGCGACGAGATCATCCTGGGCGTGTCCAGCGCCCCGGTGTTCGGCGAGTACGCCTACGCGGAGAAGGGTGGTGGGGCGTTCTTCAAGGATCGCGCCGCGCGGGTCAGCCAGATCGACACGCTTGCCGATGCGACGCTGTCGGTAGGCAACCTGTCGACGCTGGCCAGGCAGCCGGTCGGCTGGGCCGGTCTGGCGACGCTGGTCGCCGAGGTGAACCGCACCCGCGGCTACGGCGACTTCTACCACTACCACCTGCTGGCTCGTGGTGCGATCGACCTGATCGTCGAGTCGGACGTCAACGTCCTCGACATCGCCGCGCTGTCGGTGATCGTGCAGGAGGCCGGCGGCGTGTTCACCGACCTGGAGGGCAAGCCGGTCGGGCTGGACACCACCACGGTCTGCGCGGCGGCCAGCGAGAACCTACACCAGATCGCGCGCAAGCGGCTGGGGTACTGAGGGCCGGACGGGCCGGGGGGCTGTCCCGGCTCGACGTAGGCGTAGGTTGGGCTGAATGAAATGACGCCCAACGTTCGGTGGCGCATGTCGAGCTGCGGATGTTGGGCTTCTCAGCCCAACCTGCGGTGTCCCGAACCTTGTGAGAGCAGGCCTTGCCATTGAGGCCGCTTCAACGTCCCTCCCGGCTGAGGGTGGGGCGCTGGGCTGAATGTGTCCCGATCGATCAGGCCGGCAGGTCGATCCAGCCCATCAGGACGGCCGCGGCGAGCAGCCAGACGTAGAAGGAGAATATCTTGAGCTGGGCGCGGTAAAGGAAGTAGACCACCAGCTTCAGGGAGACAATGCCGACCAGCGCCGAGACCACGAAGCCCACTGCCATGGCCGTCAGGCTGATGCCGTTGAGGCCGAGGTCGCTCCAGACTTCCAGGCTCTGCACCAGGGTGGCGGCCAGGATGGTGGGGATCGCCAGGAAAAAGCTGTACTCCGCGGCCCAGCGGCGCTTGAGGCCGGTGAACAGCGAGAAGACGATGGTCATGGCGCTGCGCGACAGTCCCGGCACCAGCGCGAAGCCCTGGGCGACGCCGATCACCGTCGCCACCTTGGCGTTGATGCCCTTGAGACCGCGCCGGCGCGGACCGAGCTTGTCGGTCCACCACAGCAGGATGCCGGTCAGGATCAGCGTGAAGCCGATCATCACCGGTGTCGCGAAGACGTGCTCGAAGGTGGCCTTGAGGGTGAAGCCGATCGCGGCGGTGGCCAGCACCGACAGCATGCCCAGCAGGAACAGGCGCAGGTACAGCGGCATGCCCTCGTGGCGTCCCTCGGCCGAGGCCCAATGCAGCGCGCCGGTGGCCGCGTTCCGCGAAAAGCGCCACAGGCTGGACCAGAACACCACCACGATCGAGACCAGCGTGCCGACGTGCACCACCAGGTCGAACAGGATCATCTCGGGGCTGTCCGGCGGCGGCAGGTCATGGCCCTTTTCGATCAGCCAATGCTGGGTCAGCACCAGGTGGGCTGTCGAGCTGACGGGCAGGAACATGAAGATGCCCTGGATGACGCCCAGCAGGGCGGCGATGAGCAGAGACATGGAACGACATCCTAGTGATGGGAAGCGGCGTTTTTACTGCAAGGCGTCACGGGCGTCAAACGCGTGTCGCCCCAGACCGTCCGGCTGCCTTTCGGGGCCGCCCGATGGCCACCGGCCCCCGGGCTCATGCGCCCCCGGGATTCAGTCGCGCAGCGGGTCGAGGCCGGCCTCGCGCAGGAGTCGTGCCGTGGCGATAAGCGGCATGCCGAGGATGGCGCTGGGGTCGTGGCTATCCATGTGTTCGACCAGGCACACGCCGAGGCCCTCGGAGCGCATGCTGCCGGCACAGTCGAATGGCTCTTCGACCTCGACGTAGCGGGAGATTTCCTCCTCGGAGAGCTGACGCATGCGCGCCACGACCGTCTCGTGCCAGTCGAGCGATCGCCCGTCGGGGCAGGACAGGCTGACTGCCACGTGAAAGGCGATGTCTTCGCCGGCGATTTCGGCCAGTTGTTCTCGGGCTCCCGCCGCGTTACCGGGCTTGCCCAGGATGCCACCGCGCCAGGCCAGCAGCTGGTCGGAGCCCAGTACCACGGTATCCGGATGGCGTTCGGCGACCCGGGTGGCCTTGGCGCGGGCCAGTCGCCGGCAGGCATCCGTTGGCGGCTCGTCCGCCGCGATGGTCTCGTCGATATCGGCGGGATCGACCGCGTAAGGTAGCCGCAGTCGGTCGAGCAGCTGGCGGCGGGTGGCCGAGCCGGAGGCGAGTACGAGGCTGGGTTTGCGGTATGGCATAGTGTTTGGCGAAAGCGTGAGAAGCCGGTAAACTTAGCGGATTAAGATTCCCGCTTGCAAGGCCGTTGGCGCCATCGTGCGTCACGGGCAGCTGGCTCAGGACCTAGCCGATGTCGATTGACGACAGCCAGACCGCCAAGTCGTTGAGTGTGCCGATCGACGTGCGCGCCGCCTGCCGGTCGGGCGACGAGCGAGTCGGAGAGGTGCCGATCTCGTCGTTGCCGCGCTGCCGCGACATGGCCCCCGAGGATGGTCGCCTGTCCTACCGGCTGCGTTTCTTCGAGGGTCAGGGGGTCCACCCGCTGGCCGCCGAGATGGAGGTTGAGGCCTCGCTTTCGCTCGAGTGCGCCCGCTGCCGCGAGACGGTGGTGCAGTCGGTCGCCTCGGCGTCGCGTCTGAGCTTCGTGTTCAGCGAGGAGCAGGCCGAGCACGTGGAAACGGAGGCCGAGCCGGTGATCCTCGGACGCGAGGGACGGGTCAGACCGCTCGACCTGATCGAGGACGAGCTGTTGATGGCCGTACCGCTGATGCCGGTACACGACACGCCCTGCGGGCCGATCTCGTCGGATCGGCCCTACGAGTCGGGGCAGCTTGCCGAGCCGGTCGACGAGGGCGAGGACAACCCCTTCGCCGCGCTGGCCGCGCTGAAGAGAAGGCCCGGCGGGAAAGACTGAATTCGTGTCGCGGCGAGTACGTCGTGACGGAAAGGGAAAATCGTGAAAGCTAGCAGGCGCGCCCCGGCGCGTCTTGATCATTTTGGAGGTAGAAAACCATGGCCGTACAGCAGAACAAGGTCAGCCGCGCCAAGCGCGACTCCCGCCGCGCCCACGACAGCCTGAAGAGCACCCAGCTGTCCATCGATCCGACCAGTGGCGAGACGCATCGCCGTCACCACGTCACCCCGGACGGCTTCTACCGCGGCCGCCGCGTTGTCACCAAGTCGGGCGACAACGCCTGATTTCCGTTGCCGACCGCTCGCGTGCCGCCTGCCTGCCAGGCGGCACGGCCTGCGCGCGCCGCCCTGGCGGTGAGGCGGGCCGCGTCGTCACGCGCGAGCTTCCTGCGGACGAGGGGCGTCGATGACCAGCCAGATCGCAATTGACGTGATGGGCGGCGATCACGGACCGGAGGTGACGGTCCGTGCCGCCGCCCGTTTCCTGTCGCGCCATCCGTCGGCCGGGCTGTTGCTGGTCGGCGACCAGGCCACCATCGAGCGGCAATTGGCCGAGCAGTCCGGGGTCGACCGTGACCGGATCGAGATCGTTCACGCCGACCAGGTGGTGGCGATGGACGAGTCCCCGGCGATCGCGTTGCGTACCAAGAAGACCTCCTCGATGCGCCTGGCGATCGATCTCGTCAAGGACGGTCATGCCCAGGCAGCGGTCAGTGCCGGCAACACCGGCGCGCTGATGGCGACCGCCAAGTTCGTCCTCAAGACCCTGCCGGGTATCGAGCGCCCGGCGATCTGCACCGCGCTGCCCAACGAATCCGGGCACACCCACGTGCTCGACCTGGGCGCGAACGTCGATTGCGACGCCGAGCACCTGTTCCAGTTCGCCGTGATGGGTTCGGTGCTGGTCGAGGCCTTCGACGACAATCCCTCGCCGCGCGTCGGGCTGCTCAACGTCGGCGCCGAGGCGATCAAGGGCAACGATACCGTGAAGGGCGCCGCCGAGCGGCTCGAGACCGGGCCGATCAACTACATCGGCTTCGTCGAGGGTGACGACATCTACAAGGGCGGCGTCGACGTGGTGGTCTGCGACGGCTTTGTCGGCAATGTCGCGCTCAAGAGCAGCGAGGGCGTGGCCAAGATGATCAGCCATTTCCTGCGGCAGGAGTTCAAGCGTGGGATTTTCTCCCGGCTTGCCGCCGTCATGGCAATGCCGGTGCTCGCGCGACTGAAAAAACGCGTCGACCCGGGCCGCTACAACGGCGCGAGCTTGCTGGGACTGCAGGGTATCGTCATCAAGAGCCACGGCGGGGCCAACGTGGCGGCGTTCGGCAACGCGCTGGACGTCGCGCTGCGCGAGATCGAGAAGGACGTCCCGCGGCGCATCGACCAGCGCCTCGAAACCCTGCTTCAGGAGCGCAGCGAGCGATGATCCACTCGCGCATCACCGGGACCGGCAGCTACCTCCCCGAGCGGGTCATGACCAACCATGACCTCGAGCAGATCGTCGATACCTCCGATGCCTGGATCCGTGAGCGTACCGGGATCGAGCAACGCCATATCGCTGCCGAGGGCCAGCTGACCTCCGACCTGGCCGAGCCGGCGGCGCGTCGGGCGCTCGAAGCGGCCGGTCGCGTGCCGGAAGAGGTCGACCTGCTCATCGTGGCGACCACCACGCCCGATCGCACCTTTCCCTCGACCGCCTGCCTGCTGCAGCAGAAGCTCGGCATCCACGGCCCGCCGGCCTTCGATGTGCAGGCGGTCTGCACCGGCTTCGTCTACGCGCTCTCGGTGGCCGACAAGTTCATCAAGACCGGCGCGGCACGCTGCGCGCTGGTCGTAGGTGCCGAGACCCTCTCGCGCATCGTCAACTGGTCGGACCGCAACACCTGCGTGCTGTTTGCCGACGGTGCAGGCGCGGTGGTGCACGAGGCCTCGGACGAGCCGGGCATCATCCGCACCGATATCCACGCCGACGGCAG
>CAYUAO010000057.1:0-12400 GCA_964442775.1 uncultured Halothiobacillus sp.
GGTTCGTCCATGAACCCCGCCCTTCGGGCCGGCTCGCGCCGGCCGGATCGGCGTCCTGCCGATCCGGTTCAGCCCTTGTAAAGGGCGACGGCCCTTCACGGCGGACTGCGCCTTGCATCTGGGCCCTTGGAGGCCCCGCTTCAGGCGTCATCGAATCGTGCAGAGTTTCCCTAGCGCCACGTCGCACGCCACGGGCACCGTCGTCACCGGGGCGCCCGTTCTGATGGCCCGGCAGGCGCGCAATCATCCCGCCAATCGGCCGACCAAGGTCTGCCCGGTCTGCGGCCGGCCATTCAGCTGGCGACGCAAGTGGGCCCGTGACCGGGATCACGTGATCTATTGCTCCGAACGTTGTCGCCGTACGAGGAAACCCCATGACTGAAATCCCCGTCCGTCACCTGCTGGTCGTGCTCGGCGACCAGCTCGATGTCGGCAGCGCGCTGTTCGACGGTGCCGACCCGGCCCGTGATCGCATCTGGATGGCGGAGGTGGCCGGCGAGGCGAGCCACGTGTGGTCGCACCAGTCGCGTATCGCGCTGTTTCTCTCGGCCATGCGCCACTTTGCCGCCGACCGCCGGGTGGATGGCTGGCGGGTCGACTACCGTGAACTGCCTGCCGATGCCGCAGACGATGACCTGACCACGTTGGCGGCGGCCCTGGCTGCGGCGATTGCCCGCTGGCGACCCCAGCGCGTCATCTGGGTCTGTCCCGGCGAGTACCGCCTGCGCGAGGGGCTGAGGGCGGTGACTGAGGACGCCGGCGTGGTCGCCGAGGAGCGGCCCGATCGGCATTTCCTGGTTGACGAGGCCTGGTTCGCCGAGTGGGCGGCGGGGCGCAAGACCTTGCGCATGGAGCACTTCTATCGCGTCCAGCGACGCCGACTGGGCGTGCTCATGGACGGCGACGAACCGCTGGGCGGCAAATTCAATTTCGATGCCGCCAACCGGCGGTCCTTCGATGCGCGGGGTCCGGGCCTGCTGCCCGAGCCGGTCCGGTTCCCGCCGGATCGGATCACCCGGGCCGTGATCGAGCGGGTGGCCGATCGCTTTGCCGATCACCCCGGCGGGGATCACGAGGCGCTGTCGCGCTTCGACTGGCCGGTCACGCCGGCCCAGGCCGAGCAGGCACTCGAGGATTTCATCGAGCAGCGCAGCGCTGAGTTCGGTGCCTACCAGGACGCCATCTGGACCGACGCACCCTGGCTGTATCACTCGCGGCTTTCCGCCGCGCTCAATCTCAAGCTGATCGACCCGCGGCGGGTGATCGAGGCGGTGGAGTCCGGCTGCCGAGACGGGCGCATGCCGCTGGCGGCGGCCGAAGGCTTCATCCGCCAGGTGCTGGGCTGGCGGGAGTTCGTTCGAGGCCTCTACTGGTGGGCGATGCCCGACTACGCCGAGAGCAACGCCCTCGAGGCGAACGAACCCCTGCCGGCGTTCTACTGGCACGGCCGGATGCCCGACGACGGGCCCGTCCCGATGACCTGTCTCGACCAGGCCATCGGCCAGACGCTCTCGCTGGGCTACGCGCACCACATCCAGCGGCTGATGGTCACCGGGCTGTTCGCCCAGCTGCTGGGTGTACGACCGCTGGCGGTGCACGAGTGGTACCTGGCCGTCTACGTGGACGCGGTCGAGTGGGTCGAGCTGCCCAACGTGATCGGCATGTCGCAGTATGCCGACGGCGGCGTGATGGCGAGCAAACCCTACGTCGCCTCGGGGCGCTACATCCAGCGGATGAGCAACTACTGCGCGCATTGCCGTTTCGACCCCGGCGAGTCGGTCGGCGAGTCGGCCTGTCCGTTCACCACGCTCTACTGGGATTTCCTGCTGCGCCATCGAGAACGATTCGCCCGGCACCCGCGCACGGCGCTGCAGTGGAAGCACGTCGAGCGTATCGATGCCGACCGGGCCGCGGCGATCCGCGACCGGGCCGAGGGCTGGCGGAAAGCGTTCCGGCCGTGAGCATCCTGCGATGAGGACGTCGATGCGAACGATTCCCATTGTTTTCAGTGGCTTGCGGGTCGTGCCGGGGTGCTTTCGGTGGCCCCGAGGGCGACTTTCTGGGACACTCATTCTGTAAAAAGGCGTGACACCCACGTTGCGCTTTCCTCCTTCCCAGTCGATCCGGCCGTTGCCGGGCGGCTCCTGTCCGACCGGAGTCTCCCGACTCATGCACGAATTCGATGCCATCCGCCTGATTCGCCGCAAGGCCATGCTGCTGGCCGTGCTGGGTATTCTCGTCAGTGGCGTGCTGGTGGCGCTGGTCACGGCGGTGCCCATCTACCAGGCTTCGCGGGAGGGGCTCGAGGAGAGCATGCTGTTCGGCACGGAGGCCCGTGCGACCGCACTGGGCAACGTGCTGGCGCAGTACGACGAGGTCGCCCGGCAGGCCACCAGCCGCACCGAGATACGCAAGCGGCTGGCGGCTCACCTGCGTGGCGAGATGGCGCTGGACGAGCTGGTCGACTACACCACCCCCAGGTTGACCGACGCGCTGAACGGTTCCCCGTCGGCGGTCGGCATCACGCGGCTGAGCGTCGACGGCGACGTCGTCGCCCGGATCGGGGAGACCGGGCTGACCTCCCTGCCGGACGAACCCGAGCTGGAGCGGGACCTGGTGACGGCCGATGGGCGCATGCTCTGGCGTGTCGCCGCGCCGATCGTCCACGACGGCGAATGGCTCGGGGAGGACGTGATGTTCTTCGAGGTCGAGGAACTGCGCGCGTCGCTCGAACACGCCGCCGAACTGGCGCCCGAGGCGCGCGCCTTCCTGCGGGAGGCGGGTACCGAGCGGGTGATTTCGTTGACCGGCGATGACCCCACGCTGAGCCGCGTGCCGGCGGACCTGATCGACGAGGTCACGCCCTCTGAGAAATTGCCTTCTCCGACGCTGGGCCGGTTCCGCTCGGAGGGCAAACCGCAGGTGTTCATCGCCGCTCCGCTGCCGGGTCAGGACTGGTCGCTGGTGGTGGACGTGCCCTTCTGGGCGTTCTACCGGCCGATGGTCGGGCGGTTGCTCTGGCCATTGATCACGGTTCTCCTGCTGTTGCCCCTCGTCGCCTGGTTGGCGGCGCGCGCCCTGCGCCCGGTGCTCGAGCGACTGTCCAGCCAGGCCGAGGAGCTGGAGCGCTCGGCCGGTGAGCTGCGTCTGGCCGGCAGCGTGTTCGAGGGGACCGGTGAGGCCATCATGATCACCTCGCCCAACCACCGCATCCTGCGTGTCAATCCCGCGTTCACGCGTATCACCGGCTTTGGCGCCGAGGAGGTGCTGGGTCGGCCGATGTCCGATCTCTTCGAGCTCGACGACCGGGAAAACAGGAAACTCGAACGCATCTGCCAGGACCTGCACCGCGACCACAGCTGGCAGGGAGAGCTCGATTACCGCAACCGTCGCGGCGAGCGGCTGACCGCGCTGCAGACGATCAGCCGGGTCACCGACGAGGAGGGGCGTGTCAGTCACTTCATCCACATCTTCAATGACATCACCGAGACCAAGGCGGCCGAGAGACGTATCCGTCACCAGGCCCGGCACGATCCGCTGACCGACCTGCCCAACCGCGCCTCGCTGAAGTACCGGATCGGCCGGGCCGTGGGCCGGGCCCGACGGGAGCAGACCCGCGTGGCGTTGCTGTTCCTCGATCTCGACTACTTCAAGGAGGTCAACGACCGGCTCGGGCACGCGGTTGGCGACCGGTTGATTCAGGAGGTCGCCGCGCGTCTGCAGCGGCTGCTGCGCCACGAGGACGTGGTGGGTCGCCTGGGCGGCGACGAGTTCCTCATCCTGCTCGAGGGCCTGCCGGAAGCGCGCTTTGCCGGCCAGGTGGCCCACAAGGTGATCGAGGTGCTCACCCGGCCGTTCGATCTCGAGGGCGAGTCGGTGTCGATCGGCGCCTCGATCGGTATCGCCGTCTACCCGGAGCAGGGAGACGACGCCGAGACGCTGGTCAATCATGCCGACGCGGCGATGTACGCGGCCAAGGCGGCGGGCCGCGACACCTACCGCTATTACGATGACTCCACGGGGGAAGCCCCGTCCTGCAGGGGCGATCATCGCCGTTCCTGAGCGATCTTTCACTCGCCGGGGGCGGGGCGGAGAACCAAGCAAAAGCCCCCGCCGGCGATTGCCGACGGGGGCCTGTGTCCGTTCGTGCGGATCGGTTGCGCTTACGCGTCGCGTTCCTGGATCAGTCGGTGGATGCGCGGGGTCAGGATCAGGTCCATCGCGTAGCTCATCTTGCCGCCCGGCACCACGATGGTGTTGTAGCGGGACATGAACGAGTGCGGGATCATCTGCAGCAGGTACGGGAAGTCCACGCCGAACTCGTCCGGATCGCGGAAGCGGATCACGACCACGCTCTCGTCCGGCGTCGGGATGTCGCGGGCGATGAACGGGTTGGAGGTGTCGACGGTCGGTACGCGCTGGAAGTTGACGTCGGTCTCCGAGAACTGCGGGGTGATGTAGTTCACGTAGTCCGGCATGCGGCGCAGGATGGTGTCGACGATCTTCTCGGCGGAGTAGCCGCGCTCGGCGTTGTCGCGGAAGATCTTCTGGATCCACTCGAGGTTGACGATCGGCACGACGCCGACGCCCAGGTCGACGTGCTGGGCGACGTCGACGTCATCGGTCTTCACCAGGCCGTGCAGGCCCTCGTAGAACAGCAGGTCGGAGCCGGCCGGGATGTCTTCCCAGGGGGTGAACTCGCCCGGGCCGAGGTTGGTGTTCAGGCGGGCGTTGTGCTCGGCGGCTTCTTCGTCGCTGTGAAGGTAGTAGCGCTTCTTGCCGGAGCCCGACTCGCCGTAGCTCTTGAACAGCTCGCCGAGCTTGTCGAAGTGGTTGGCCTCCGGGCCGAAGTGGGAGAAGAAGTTGTTGCCCTTCTCGGCCTCGGCGGCCATGCGCTCGCGCATGTCCTTGCGGTTGAGTGCGTGGAAGCTGTCGCCCTCGATCACGACCGGCGAGATTTCCTCGCGGCGGAAGATGTGGTTGAAGGCGGTCTTGACGGTTGACGTGCCGGCGCCGGACGAGCCGGTAACCGCGACAACGGGATGCTTCTTGGACATGGTCCCTCCTGTTGGAAAGCAGTGAAGATGGAACGTGGAAAAGCTGCGGGATCCGGTTGGCCCGGTGGGCAGAAGGGCGGCACCAGCGCGCATCTCTCGACTGCCGTTTCGAGCGAAAGCCCACGATAATAGGGGTTTAGGCCAACCGGAACAAGTTGACGGCTATTCATTTCCCCCGGGCAGGCTGGCCTGCGGCGGCCGGTCCTTCGGCCGCGGTGCGACGCTCAGCGCCGGCGATAGAGCAGATCGAAGACCCGGTGCCCGCGTTCCTCGCCGCGGCGCTCGAACTTGGTGCGCGGGCGCCAGTCGGGTCGGGCGTTTTCCCCCGTGCCCTCGTGTTCGGCGACGAAGGCCGGGTGAGGGTCGAGCACCTCGCGCATGTGCTCGGCATACTCGGCCCAGTCGGTCGCCAGGTGCCAAAGCCCGCCGGGCTTGAGGCGGCTGGCGACGAGATCCGCGAACGGCGTCTGCACGATGCGGCGCTTGTGGTGGCGCTTCTTGTGCCAGGGGTCGGGAAAGTACAGCAGCAGCCGGTCGAGGCTTTGCTCGCCGAGGCGCTGCTCGACGAACGGCACGGCATCGCCGCAGACGGCCTTGAGGTTGGTCAGGCCGAAATGCTCGATGCCGTTGAGCAGGTGCCCTACGCCCGGGCGGTGCACCTCGATGCCGATGAAGTCGCTGTCCGGGTCCTTCGCGGCCATCTCGACCAGGCTGTCGCCGTTGCCGAAGCCGATCTCGAGGGTCAGCGGGGCGGTCCGGCCGAACAGATCCGCCGGGTCGATGCGCGGACCTTCCGGCTCGATCAGGTACTTCGGGCCCAGTTCGTTCAGTGCCCGCTGCTGGCCCGGGGTGAGCCGGCCCTCGCGGCGGATGAACGAGCGGATGCGCCGGCGGATGCCGTCGCTCTTGTCCTTGGTCTCGCTCATGGGATCAGAAGAACAGGCCGTCGACCGGCGAGGAGGCGCTGGCGTAGCGTTTTCGCGGCATGCGCCCGGCGAGGAAGGCCTCGCGGCCGGCCTCGATCGCCTTCTTCATGGCCGAGGCCATCAGCACCGGATTCTTGGCGTGCGCGATGGCGCTGTTCATCAGCACGCCGTCGCAGCCGAGTTCCATCGCCACGGCGGCATCCGAGGCGGTGCCGACGCCGGCATCGACGATGATCGGCACCTCGGCGTTCTCGATGATGGTCATCAGGTTGTACCTGTTCTGGATGCCCAGACCCGAGCCGATCGGCGCGGCCAGCGGCATCACCGCCACGCAGCCGATCTCCTCGAGCCGCTTGGCGATGATGGGGTCGTCGGAGGTGTAGACCATCACCTCGAAGCCGTCGGCGACCAGGGTCTCGGCGGCGGCGAGGGTGTTGGTGACGTCCGGATAGAGGGTCTTCTCGTCGCCGAGCACCTCGAGCTTGACCAGGTTGTGGCCGTCGAGCAGCTCGCGCGCCAGCCGGCAGGTGCGCACCGCCTCGGTGGCGGTGTAGCAGCCGGCGGTGTTCGGCAGGATGGTGTAGCGCTCCGGCGGCAGCACGTCGAGCAGGTTGGGCTCGTCGGGGTTCTGGCCGATATTGCTGCGCCGGATCGCCACCGTGACGATCTCGGCCCCGGCGGCCTCGGTGGCCTCGCGGGTCTCGGTCGTGTCCTTGTACTTGCCGGTGCCCGTGAGCAGCCGGGAGGTGAAGCGACGGCTGCCGACGACGAGCTGGTCGTCGGCGAGCGAGTTGGTCTCGGGGCGGTTGTCGGTCATGAGTCGTATTCGTTCGCGGTGATTGGTGGGATGGCGGTCAGTGCCGGGCGCCGGCCCGGGCGCTGCCGCCCTCGATGGTGTCGTGGGGGTCGAGGCTCAGCGCCAGTCCGTCGATGTTCAGCGAGTCGTGCAGGTGCTTGAGCTTGATCACGACGAGCACCAGGCTGCCCGAATCGTCGGGCAGCGGCGCGCTGCGCACGACCTCGCCGGCGGTCTCCTCCCCGTCGGTTCTCACCGGGGTCCCGTGCGCCGGCGGTGCCAGCCCGAGCACGTGGCCGGCGAACAGGCGCCGGTTGGGCTTGCCAAGGTAGTGCATGCGGGCGATGACTTCCTGGCCCGGGTAGCAGCCCTTCTTAAGACTGAAGGCGTCGAGCTCGTCGAGGTTGATCCACTGCGGCACGAAGTGCTCGACCGTCTCGCCGTCCACCTCGGGGATACGGTCCTCGATCTCGGCGCGTGTCCAGTGATCGTTGCCGACGATGGCGGCCTTGTCGCGGGCGGATTGGACCATCGCCCGCAACTCGGCGGTCGGGCCGTGTACCGCGATGCGCATGCCGCCGGCAGCGCCCCCGTCTTCACGCAGGTACATCCGTCCATGGCCGTCGAACACCGTCGGAAAGTGGCCCGCGGACGGCTCGCTGCGGCCGAGTCGCTCGATCGCCTCGCAGGCCACGGCATCGTCGTCGAAGGGGCAGGTGGCCGAGGTGGATTCGTCCGCCCAGATGACGCCGAGCGCGGCCTGGTCGTCGGTCAGCGAGAGCTGCACATCGCGCCGAAGGACGTACATCTGCAGGCGCTTGAGCATCCCGGGGGCGAGATCCGCGTGCGTGACCAGCCGGAAGCCGCCGTCGTGGGAGGCGATGCGCATGAGGCCCAGCGCGCGGCCCTTGGCGCTGCACAGTGCGGAGAACGCGGCGGCCTCGTCGCCCAGGTTCTCGATGTCCTGCGTGAGGATTGCATGCAGGAACGCCCGGGCCTCCGAGCCGGTGACCTCGATCACCCGGCGTTCGGGCAGGTCGGTGAGCAGGATTCCGCCGGCGTCCGGTTCGGCGTTCGGTCGCATGAGATCCTGCCAGGTTGTGTCGATCGCGTCGGACATGGGCGCATTCGGGCTCGTCTGGGTTGGTGGGGAAGGATAGCATTACCCACGGAGGCTTCGCTTTGATGGAGGTGTGCCCATGGAACGGGCATCGACCGGATTGCGCGAGCGGCTGGTCGCCGACCACGGTCTGCTGGCGCTCTGGGTGGGACTGGCGGTGGCCGCCTGGCTGGCCGCGAGCCTCGTGGTCTGGCAGGCGCCGCGGCCGGTGGGTGCGCACACGCCGCCGCTGGAATGGTGGTGGCGTTCGGCGGCCTGGCTGGTGGTTTCGGGCTGGTCATGGCGCCTGTGCCGGCATCGTCCGCCGGGGTTTGCCGCCGAGGGGCGACTGGCCTGGTCGGGCGGTCGTGCCGAATTGCTCCTGCCCGACGGCGAAACGATTCGCGGCGAGACGCGGATTTTGTGGCAGGGGCCATTGCTGGTCGGCGTGGCGCTCGACTCGCGGGAATCCGGGCGTTTCACGCTCTGGCTGACGCCGGCCCGGCTGGGGCGGCGAGGCTGGTGGCGCCTGCAGCGTTTCCTGGTGCTCGAGGCGTCGTGATCAGTCGGCGGATGACCGCAGGCGCCGGTCGAGGTCGACGATCCGTTCGCGCAGCGAGTCGGGGGTGTCGTCGTTGACCAGCTCGATGTCGGCGACCGCCCGGCGGCTGCGGTCATCGACCTGCGCGGCGATCAGCTGATCGGCCTGGCGGGGGTCGATGCCCGGGCGGGCGAGAAGGCGCTCGCGGCGAGTCGCGAGCGGCGCGGTCAGGTGGATCACGCCGTCGAGCCAGTCGCGGTAGGCCGGCCAGACCGAGGCCTCGGCCAGCAACGGGACGACGACCAGTACGTAGGGGGCGTGATGCGCCGCGGCGTTCGCGCGTTTGCGGGCGGTTTCCCGGATCGCCGGGTGCAGGATCGCCTCGAGGTCGGCCCGCGCGGTCGGGTCGTCGAGGATATGTCGACGCAATCGTCCCCGATCGAGGCGCCCGTCGTCGCCGAGCATGTCGTCGCCGAACCGGGCGCGAATCTTGTCGAGGCAGGGGCTGCCGGGCTCCACCAGCTCCCGGGCGATGGTGTCGGTGTCGATGACCGGGACGCCGAGGTCGGCGAAGATCGAGGCCGCCAGGCTCTTGCCGCTGGCGATGCCGCCGGTCAGGCCGATCAGCCGGCCGGTCGCCTCGTTCCGGTGAGGGGGCTCGGATGCCATGCCGCGATCAGAGCGGGCCGCCGAGGTAGGCCGACATGATGGGGTCGCCGAGGTAGAGCGCGACGATCCCGGCGATCGCGAGATACGGTCCAAAGGGGATCGGGATGCGTCGGTCGTGGCTCAGTGCCACGATCATCGCGATCCCGATCACGCTGCCGGCCAGCGCCGAGAGCAGGATTACCAGGGGGAGCATCTGCCAGCCGAGCCAGGCGCCGAGTGCGGCGAGCAGCTTGAAATCGCCGAAGCCCATGCCCTCCTTGCCGGTGACGAGCTTGAACAGCCAGTAGACCGACCACAGGGCGAGATAGCCGAATACCGCTCCGAGGACCGCCTCCTCGAGCGAGAGGTGGTATTCCGGCAGGACGATCGGCAGCAACAGGCCCAGCCACAGCAGCGGCAGGGTGAACACGTCGGGCAGCAACTGGGTCTTCAGATCGATGACCGAGGCGGCCAGCAGGGCCCAGCCGAGCAGGAACACGGCCAGCGCCAGCGCGGTCGGGCCGAAGTGCCAGGCCGCGATGCCGGTGAGGGCGGCGCTCGCCACCTCCACCAGCGGGTACTGCCAGGAGATGGCCAGGCCGCATTTCGCGCAGCGCCCGCGCAGCAGCAGCCAACTGATCACCGGGATGTTCTGCCAGGCCCGGATCGGCGCGCCGCAGCCGGGGCAGCGCGAGCGCGGACGGACGAGGTCGAAGGGTTCGTCGGGGCCGGTGGCGTCCTCGTCGCCCGCGAGCAGCGCGCGGCATTCACGCCTCCACGCCCGTTCCATCATCACCGGCAGACGATTGATCACCACGTTGAGGAAGCTGCCCACCAGCAGGCCGAACAGCGTGGCGATGACGATCCAGGTGGCCGGGTGTTGCTGGAACAAGGCTTGCAGTTCGGACATGGTTCAGGTGCCTGACATGGAAACGGCCCGGTGAAGGACGCGGGCCGTGGGGAGCCGATTCGGAGGCGTGGTGATCAGACCACGGCGCCCAGCTTGAAGATCGGCAGGTACATGGCGATGACGAGACCGCCGACGACGATGCCGAGGAAGGCCATGATCATCGGTTCGAGCAGGCTCGACATGGCGTCGACCATGTTGTCGACCTCTTCCTCGTACATGTCGGCCACCTTGCTCAGCATGGTGTCCAGCGCGCCGGTTTCCTCGCCGATGGCGACCATCTGTACCACCATGACCGGGAACAGGTTCGACTGCTGCATGCCGATGCGCAGTGGCGAGCCGGCGGCCACCAGGTCGCGCATGCTCATCACCGCGTCGCTGAACACGGCGTTGCCGGTCGCCCCGGCCGTCGGCGGCAGGGCCTCGACCAGCGGCACCCCGGCGGAGAACATGGTCGAGAGGGTGCGGGCGAACCGCGCGATCGCGGACTTTTCCATCAGCGGGCCGAAGATCGGCAGCTTGAGGATCAGTCTGTCGAGGAAGTGGTTGAATCGGTCCGAGCGGCGCTTGACGAAGACGAACAGGAATATCGCCGCGCCGATTCCGCCGAAGATCCAGTACCAGTATTCACGGAACAGCTCGGACAGGCCGATGACGAACTGGGTGAACGCCGGCAGGTCGGCGCCGAAGCCCTGGAACAGCGATTCGAACTGCGGGATGACGAAGATCAGGAGGATTGCGGTGACGATGAAGGCGACCACTAGCACGGCGGTCGGGTAGAACAGGGCCTTCTTGATCTTGCCCTTGAGACTCTCGGTCTTCTCCTTGTAGGTCGCGACGCGTTCGAGCACCACCTCCAGCGCCCCGGACTGTTCGCCGGCGCGGACCAGGTTGACGAACAGCTCGTCGAAATGCTTGCGATGCCGATCGAGGGCGTCGGCGAGATTGGTGCCGCTCTCGACGTCGTTCTTCACCTCGTTGACCAGGTCCTTCATCGCCTTCTTGTCGGCGCTCTGGGCGATGATGTCCAGGGCCTGCACGATCGGCAGGCCGGCGGTCATCATGGTCGCCAGCTGCCGGGCGAAGGTGGCGATGTCGCGTGGCTGGACCGGCTTGGAATTGGAGAACAGCGGCTTGGACTTGCGCTTGATGCGGATCAGGGTCATCCCCAGCCGCCGGATCTCCGCGCGCACGGCGGTGTCGTTGAACGCCGCCATCTCGCCCTTGATCACCCGGCCTTCCTTGGTGCGTGCCTCGTAGCTGAATACGGGTTTCTCGCCTGTCTCTTTCTTGCTTGCCGCAATGGCCATCTCGTCTCTCCCTTGATCCCGGCCGCCGTTTAGTCCTTGGTGACGCGGTTGATTTCCTCGAGGCTGGTCACGCCGGCGAGCACCTTCTTCAGGCCGGAGCGACGCAGGTCGTCGACGCCTTCCTCGCGTGCCTGGTCGGCGATATCCATGGCGTTGCCGCCCTGCATGATAATCCGGCCCATCGCCTCGGAGACCGGCATGACCTGGTAGATGCCGACCCGACCCTTGTAGCCGTTGGTGCACTGGTCGCAGCCGACGGCCTTGTAGATCTTCGGCGAGTCGGCGAGGTCTTCTCTGGTGAATCCCTCGCGGCGGAGCTCCTCGTCGGGGATTTTCTCACGGGTGCGGCAATTATTGCACAGTCGTCGCGCCAGTCGCTGGGCGATGATCAGGCTCACCGAGGAGGCGATGTTGTAGGCGGGCACGCCCATGTTGACCATGCGCGTGAGGGTCTGCGGCGCGTCGTTGGTGTGCAGGGTCGACAGCACCAGGTGGCCGGTCAGCGCGGCCTGGATCGCGATCTCGGCGGTTTCCAGGTCGCGGATCTCGCCCACCATGACGATGTCGGGGTCCTGTCGCAGGAATGATCGCAGCGCGGTGGCGAAGGTCAGCCCCACGCGCGCATTCACCGCCACCTGGTTGACCCCTTCCAGGTTGATCTCCACCGGATCCTCGGCCGTGGAGATGTTGCGCTCCGCGGTGTTGAGGATGTTCAGGCCTGTGTACAGCGATACGGTCTTGCCGCTGCCGGTGGGCCCGGTCACCAGGATCATGCCCTGCGACTGGGCCAGGGTCTTCATGTACCACTTCTTCTGCTCCGGCTCGAAGCCGAGCATGTCGATGCCCATCCGGGCCGTGGACGGGTCCAGGATGCGCAGCACGATCTTTTCGCCCCACAGCGTGGGCAGGGAACTGACGCGGAAGTCGACCGCATGCGTGCGGGACAGTTTCATCTTGATCCGTCCGTCCTGCGGCAGACGCCGCTCGGAGATGTCCATGCGCGACATGATCTTCAATCGCGAGGCGATGCGCGGTGCCAGGTTGAGCGGCGGATGGGCCACCTCGTGCAGTATGCCGTCGGTGCGATAACGCACCCGGTAGGTGTTCTCGTAGGGC
>CAYUAO010000058.1:0-12234 GCA_964442775.1 uncultured Halothiobacillus sp.
CGACGAAAAGAAGACACCCCGATGCCTTGGCCCTCCGGGCCTGATCGCCGCGGATTGCATCCGCGACGATCAGCCTCGCGAACGAGGGATTGCGGACGGGGCGGTTCGACGCGACGTCGTGTCGCGGCGAACCTCTGGCCGGCTTCCATGCCGGCCAGACCCTGCAACCCCTCGCTCGCGAGGCAAGGCACAAGGGGACTCGCCCCTTCGATCAAACCAAGAACACACCGTCAGACCAGCGGTTCCCTCGCGGTTTGAGCCACGCCACCTGATGGTCGGGAGCCAGATCCCCCTTGCATCCTGCCTCGCGGCCGGTGGGTGGCTCGGGGTCGGAGCGACAGGGACGTCGCTCCGAGGCTCGCCGTGACAGGAAGTCACGTCGAGCCGGCCCCGAAGCCAGCCGCCGGTCGCGAGGCTTCGGGGCCGGACTCCGTCCGGGCTCGAAGGCCCGCAGGGCCAGGACGCCGGGGTGTCCTTCTTTTCGGGTATTTTCTTGGACAAGCAAGAAAATACCCTCGTGCGCCGGGCACGGCGCCGACTCCATGCCTGCTCGCGCAACCGGCGCGCGAAACACTACCCCCTGCTTGAAACGATCCCTGACTCCCCATCCACGACACCCAAACGCCCACCCATCTCGGTCGATGCGAAAGGCGCGGTCTACGCTCTGGGTGGCTGTGCGTGGCGGGCGCCACTACTGCGGGGATCTCGGCACCATGCGTGCGTTTCGGTGTCTAGCCCACGCCACGTGTCATAGGCAAGGGGGAACCCGTAATGAGTGAGAAAACGCAGATGTCCGGTATGGGGTGGGGGCGCTTCGCGGCGATGATCGCGACGTCGACCGTCATCATGTTGTTCTTGATGTACCAGCTCGTCTTCGCGTTGGACCACGCCACGTTCAGCTTGAACCGCCTGGTTGCCTCCCTGCTGATGGGCTGCGTCATGGCGGTGGTGATGCTGGGTTTCATGTGGCCGATGTACAAGGGGTTGAGGACCAAGATCACGGTGGTCGTCGTGGCGGCGCTGGTCGGCGTGCTGTTGCTGTTCGCGAATCGGGGCCAGTTATTGATCGGGGATGCCGAGTTCATGGAGTCCATGATTCCCCACCACTCGATCGCCATTAACAACGCCCGCAAGGCGGATATCAGCGACCCGCGCGTGCGCGAACTGGCCGACGAGATCATCGCCGCGCAGGTGCGCGAGATCGAGTTGATGAAACGGCTGCTGGAAGACATTGATGAAAACGGCGAGCGAGGCGAGGCGGCACTACCGCCGCGTTCCACCGAGATAACCCCTGAAATGGAGCGCAGGATCCAGGAGGCGATGCAGTGACGAGGGGGAGCGGGGCCTGCCGCTGACGCGGCCTTCACCGGCAAGGCCCCTTTCTCGCTGATTGGATCGTCTCGACCCGTGAAGGCTTGGCCCGGCACTCGGAACAAGTCGCCACTGGCGGCTATATTGCTCCTTGCCGAGTCACCGAGCCGATAGCTTGATATCGACCCGTCCACCCCTCCCAGACGGAGCCGCCGATGCCGCAGTTCGAGAAAATCCAGCAGCTTGCCGAGTCGTTCGACCGCTTCGAACGCGGTGAGCTCGAGGCGGGGGCCTTGTGCGACGACCTGGCGACGATGCGTGACCAGGACATCGCGCGGGCGATGGCGGGGCTGGACACGGACGGGATGGGCCGTGTGCTGGCGGTGCTGCCGGAGGAGCGGCGGCCCGAGGTGTTCGGCTTTCTCGAGCCACTGGTGCAGTTCGCACTGGTCGAGCGGCTGGACGACGAACTGGCGCGGGAGCTGCTGGAAGGGCTGCGCCCCGACAATCTGACCGCCCTGCTGGAGGATCTCTCGCCGGAACAGGGCGAGGCGGTGGTCCGCTGTCTGAGTCCGCGGCGGGTCGGCCAGGCGTTGCGGCTGCTGGGCTACCCGCCGGAGAGCGCCGGGCGGCTGATGACGCCGGAATTCATCGCCCTGCAGCCGGACTGGACGCTGGCGCACGCCCTCGAGCACGTCCAGCAGCATGCCGGCCGCAGCGAGACCATCGATACGCTCTACATCACCGACGAGCACGACAGGCTGCTCGGCTGGACGAGTCTGCACAAGCTGGTGCTGGGTGATCCCGAGTCGACCATGGCCGCGCTGATGGACGACGACCCGGTACATGCCGGGGTCGCGGACGACCGCGAGGAGGTCGCCCGGCAGATGCAGCACTACGACCTGACGGCCCTGCCGGTGGTGGACGATGGCGGCGTGCTGCTGGGGATGGTGACCATCGACGACGTGATGGACGTCGTCGAGGAAGAAGCGACCGAGGACATCCACAAGCTCGGTGGCCTGGGGGCGAGGCAGGTGAGCCTGCGCGGCGCCTCGATGCTCGACCTGTTCAGGAAACGCATCGGCTGGCTGTTGCTGCTGGTGTTCCTGGCCATCTTCGCCGCCGGCGCGGTCTCGGTCTTCGAGGAAACGCTGGAGGCGGCGGTGGTGTTGAGCTTCTTCCTGCCGCTGATCATCGGCTCGGGCGGCAACGCCGGCTCGCAGGGGGCGACCATGATGGTGCGCGCGCTGGCGACCGGGGACGTTTCCTCCGGTGACTGGGCGCGGCTTTGGAGCCGCGAGCTGGGTGTGGCGACCGCGCTGGGCGTGACCATGGGTGCGGCGGCCTGGGGCATCGGCCTGTTCTACGGCGGCACCATGCTGGCGAACGTGGTGTTCCTGTCGATGATCGCCGTGGTGATCTTCGGCAGCATGGTGGGGATGTTGCTGCCGTTTTTGCTCACCCGCTTCAGGCTGGACCCGGCCACGGCCTCGGCGCCGCTGATCACATCGATCGCCGACATCGGCGGCATCCTGATCTACTTCGGCATCGCCACGGCCTGGATCGGCGCGACCCCGGCCGGTTGAGCCGGGTCAGTCGTCGCCGCCCGGTTCGCGCCGATCGGCCGGCCCGCGGCGTCGTTCGCCCTTCTGTTCGAACATCCGTGCGTCGGCACGGGTGATCAGTTCGTCGAGGTCGATGCCGTCGGCGGGGCAGCGGGCCCAGCCGATGCTCAGGCGCGGCACGATGCGGTGGCCGCCGACCTCAAGCGGGCGTTCCAGTTCGTCCCGGAGCGCCTCCTCCCGCTCGGCGAGCGTCTCGTCGTCCGGAAGGAGCAGGCAGAATTCGTCGCCGCCTAGACGCGCGGCGACGCCCGCCTCCCCGGCGAAGGCCTGCAGCCTTTCGCCCACCCGGGTGAGCACGTCGTCGCCGATGGCGTGGCCGTGGCGGTCGTTGATCGGCTTGAAGTTGTCGAGGTCGATGTAGGCGAGCGCGAATGACGGGCCGTCATGGCGCTGGCAGTGGTCGGCCCGCTCGTAGAACGCCCGGCGGTTGAGCAGGCCGGTCAGGGCGTCGTGTGCGGCCTCGAAGCGCAGGCGCTCGCTGGCCCGGTCGAGTTGCTCGGCCTGTTCGTGGAGTTCGTGCTGCAGACGGCGGAAGGTGCGTCGCGTGGTCCCCATCAGGATGGTGGCGAACAGGATGCCGCCGATGCCGAACCAGATCATGAACCGTCGCGAGGTTTCGGCGGTGTCTCGGGCGCGATCGATGGCCGCCTGCATCCGGTCCTGCTCGTGGCTGCGCAATTCCTGGATGACGCCGTCGAATTCCCGGTCGAGGTCGAACAGTTCGTCTCGCACGATTTGCATGGCCGGATCGAGTTCGTCGTTGCCGGCGAGATCGACCACGCGATCCTGCAGCTCGACGATACGCGGGATCATCTCGTCCTGGCGTTGCATCAGCTCGAGGCTGTGTTTGTCGTCGAGGCGCTCGCGCAGCGTTTCGCGCGTCTCGCCGACGCGGTTGCCCCAGCGGTGGTAGTCCATCATCAGCTCGTCGCGCTCGAACGGATCGTCCGTAAGCAGCTGGTTGATCATCGTCTGGTGGCGGTTGTAGGCGGACTCCAACAAGTCACTGGTCAGTTGCAGCCGTTCGCCGTGATCCCGGGTGACGGTGGCGAGCTCGGCCTGGAGGCGATGGTTCTGCCAAACCCCGTTGGCGACCACCAGGATCATGCCGGCCAGCAGCACGCCGAAGGCGAGCGAGATCACCCCGATCTGCCGTCCGTGCGCCTCGCGCAGGCGGTGGCTGAATGTCATCTTGTCGGTTTCCATGACGCTGTCGGCGGATCAGTCCTTGCGCTTGCGTTCAGCCTTGAGGGTCTTCTTCACCGCCTCGGCGGCGATCCGCATCACCTCGATGCGCGCGTAGCGCTTGTCGTTGGCCGGGATGATGTGCCACGGCGCGTACTCCGTGGAGGTGCGGATGACCATCTCGTTGACCGCCGCCTTGTAGTCGTCCCACTTCTCGCGGTTGCGCCAGTCCTCGGCCGTGATCTTGTGCTTCTTGTAGGACGTCCGCTGGCGGGCCTCGAAGCGCTTGAGCTGCTCTTCGGGCGTGATATTGAGCCAGAACTTGAGCAGGATGACGCCATGCTCGGCGAGCTGCTCCTCGAAGGTGTTGATCTCGTGGTAGGCGCGCGCCCAGTCGGGTTGCGGGGCCAGCCCCTCGACGCGCTCGACCAGCACACGGCCGTACCAGGAGCGGTCGAAGATGGTCCAGTAGCCGTCGCGGGGCACGTGTCGCCAGAAGCGCCACAGGTAGTGGCGGTCGGACTCCTCGTCGGTGGGGGCGGCGATGGGGATCACGCGGTAGAGCCGCGCGTCGAGCGCCTCGGTGAGCCGGCGAATGGCCCCGCCCTTGCCGGCCGCGTCCCAGCCCTCGAACAGCGCGACCACCGGGCGACGTGCCTTGAACCCTTCCCAGCCCAGCCGGTTGAGCCGGGAATCGAGCGCCCCCTTGTGTCGCTTGTACTCGGTTTTTTTCAGCACGAGGTCGTCGGGCACGTGGTCGACGATGGTGCGTCGCGCGCTCTCGGCCTCGGGCAGGGCCGGCGCATGCGAGACCTTGAGCGAGGTTTCCTTGGCGCTGGCGGCCAGGCGCGTGTCGATGGCGCGCAACAGCGTCTTGCCCGCCGTCAGATCGCGGAAACGCGGGTCGGTGGCCTCGACCAGGAACCACGGCGCCTCGCCGGTATCCGTCTCGCGCACCACGCGGGTGGCGATGTCGATGTACTCGTCGTAATGATCCGCGGCCCGGGCCGTCTCCGGGGCCATGTGCCAGTGGCTCTTGGGATCGCGGCGGCGCGCCTTGACCCGGCGGGCCTGTTCCTCGGCCGGGAGGTGGAACCAGAACTTGACCAGCAGGACGCCCCCGTTGGCGAGCATGTGCTCGGTCTCGCGGATGCGCTCGAGCTCGCCGCTGATGCCGTCCTCGCCCAGTCTGCCGTGCTGCGCATCCTCGATCAGGTGCTGGTACCAGCCGCCGAACAGCACGCCGATCTCTCCGCCCCCCGGCATGGCCCGCCAGTAGCGCCACCAGCGCGGGCGCTGCTTTTCCTCGTCGGTCTCGTCCCAGAAGACGTGCGTCTGCACGCCGCGCGAGTCCAGCCACTCGAGCAGGTGGTTGACCAGTTCGCCCTTGCCGGCGCCGGCCACGCCGTTGATCAGCAGGATCACCGGAAGATTGGCGGCCCGCGCCCGGCGCTGGGCCTCGAGCAACTGCAGGCGCAGCCCGGGCACGGCCTTCTTGAAATCGGACTTGTCGACGTGGCGGCCCAGTTCGGCGGCTTCGAACATCTGCGCTCCGGCATAAAGGGGTGTGAGATGAAAGCCTAGCACTGCCGGCCCGACATGGGGCATATCGCGCTTGCCTGTGCCATTCTCTGGCCAGGGAAGGTCTGCACGAATGCCATGCACTGAAGGCTTGGCGAGTCGTTCGTGATCAAGGCGCGCTTCAGCGGTATGGCATTCGTGCAGACGTTCCCTGGGGGCGCAAGATGGGGTGAGAACATGGACCGATGGCGCGCATGCCTGTTGCCACTGATTCTTCTGGGACTGTCCGCCGGGCCGGCGGTAGCCGAGAACCGCCTGGCCGACACCGCCTCGGACTACCTGCGCGATCACGCCGACAACCCGGTCCACTGGCACCCCTGGGGCGAACAGGCCCTGGCGCTGGCCCGCGAGCAGGACAAGCCGATCTTCGTCTCGGTGGGCTACTCGACCTGCTACTGGTGCCACGTCGCCGAGCGCGAGCTCTACGAGGACCCCGAGATCGCCGCGGCAATGAACGAGGGCTTCGTCAACATCAAGGTCGACCGCGAGCAGCGCCCGGATCTCGATGCCGTGCTGATGGCCGCCACGCGCGCGCTGGGCGAGGGCGGCGGCTGGCCCAACAACGTCTTTCTCACCCCGGACCTCGAGCCGTTCTTCGCCGGCAGCTACTTCCCGCCCGAGCCGCTACCCGGCCGCGAGAGCTTCCCCGAGATCCTCGAGCGCCTCGCCGGGCAGTGGCGGGAGGATCGCGCGCCACTGGTCGAGCGGGCTGAGCGGACGGCCGAGGCGTTGCGCGACGGCTCGCAGGCCGGTCTCGCGCCCGAGCGCATCGATCCGGCGGGCTGGCGGGCGCAGGCCATCGAGGCGCTGGAAGAGCGGTTCGACCCGCTGGTGGGCGGCTTCGCCCCGCCCGGCCAGTCGAGCCGCTTCCCGCAATCGCCCCGCGTGGGCCTGCTGCTCGCCGCGCTCGACGACGAAGAACAGGGCGAGACGGCCGAGGAGATGCTGCGCCAGACGCTGGCGGCGATGAGCCTCGGCGCGCTGTTCGACCACGTCGGCGGCGGGTTCCACCGCTACACGGTCGACCCGGAGTGGGCGATCCCGCACTTCGAGAAGATGCTGGTCGACAACGCCCAGCTGATCGGCCTGTACGCCCGTGCCGGGCAGCGACTGGAGGAGGCGTGGTTCGCTGATGTCGCCGCACGCAGCGTCGACTACCTAGAGCGACGCCTGCTGGCCGAGGGCGGCGGGCTGTTCACCGCGGAGAACGCCGAGCTCGACGGCATCGAGGGCAAGAGCTACGTCTTCACCGCCGCCGAGATCCGCGAGGTGCTCGGCGAGCGGGCGGAGGCCTTCCTCGACTGGCATCAGCTCGCCGAGCTGCCCGAGAGCCGCATCGACCACGAGCTGCCCGACGGCGGCGCGGTAAACCTGGCCGTCGGGCGGGCGTTTCCCGCCTTCGAGCGCGGCGAGCTGGCCGAGTCGGTCGCGCCGTTCGAGGCCGACTACGCCGCGCTGCTCGACGCCCGGCAGGCGCGCGGGTTGCCCCGGCGCGATCGCAAGCGGGTCGCCGAGTTCAACGCCCTGGCCGGGCTGGGCCTGCTGGCCGCCGCCCAGCCGCTCGACCGGGGCGACTGGCACGAGCGGGCGCAGGCGCTGGCCGAGTGGATCTGGGCGACGCTCTGGGACGACGACGCGCAGCGGCTGAACCGGCAGGCCTACGAGGGCGAGGTCTCCGGCGAGGCGTTCCTCTCGGACCACGCGGCCGTGGGCCGGCTGATGCTCGCGCTCTACGGGGCGGACCACGACCTGCGCTGGCTGTTCCGCGCCCAGCGACTGGCCGCGGCGATCGAGCGCGACTACCTCGACGAGTCGGGTCGCCTGCACGAGCGCCCGCCCGAATCCGCTGCGGGCCTGCCGCTCAACCCGCCCCTGGTCGGTGACGACGTCGCGCCGTCGGGCCATTCGCAGGCCGTGGTGTTTCTCCTCGATCTCGGCATGCTGCTCGAGAGTCCGGCCCGGCAGGCGCGCGCCGTGCGGGCGCTGGCGGGGTTCGCCGCCGAGGTGGACGCCGCGCCGGGCGACTGGGCATTCCTGGTCGGCGAGCTTTCGCGGCCGTCGCGCGCCGAGGTGGTGACGCGCGAGGCCGCGCGGCTGGCCGAGGCGGGCGGGGACGACGGCGGGCCGGGCGAGACGCGCGATCACGTCGCCGTCGAGGCGCGCGTGATCGAGGACGGTGCGGCCATCCGCGTGCGCATCGCCATCGACGAGGGCTTTCACGTCAACGCCAACCCGGCGAGCGAGGACTTCCTGGTGCCCACGCGGGTCTCGGCCATCGACGGCGAGATCGGACCGATCGACTACCCGGCGGGCAAGCCCTTCCGCGCCGAGTTTGCCCGCTCGGCGATCGACGTCTACGAGGGCACGCTCGAGCTGCGGGTGCCGGTCACCGGCGAGATGCCGACACGGCTGCGCCTCGACCTGCAGGCCTGCAACGACGAGGTGTGCCTGGCGCCGGACGAGGTGGAGGTCGCCGTCGATCGGGATGGCGAATAGCGGCGAGTGGACGCCGCAGGAGCGCCTTCAGGCGCGATGGCCCAACACTTCTCCCATGGCATCGCGGCTAAAGCCGCTCCTACGGCGCCCGCTCCGGCCTGTGGGAGCTTGCCTTGCAAGCGAACCGCGCGGTTGCGCGCGGGTCCCGGCATGAGAGGGGCTCCGCTCTCGCGTCGGGGCGGCGACTGTCGTCGCCTTCGCGGGCAGGGCCCGCTCCCACAATGGGACTTCGGTTTCTCGGGCCAATAAACCAAACGGGCCGCGGCCGACCCGGTGGTCAGTCGCGGCCCGTGCCGGCCGTCATCGGATTGTCGATCAGGCCGAGGCGGAGGCCGGTGCGCTGTCGGCGGTCTCGTCGAGTTGGCAGCCCTCGGGGATCAGCGGGACGAGGCCGAGCTTCTCGAACATGGCCTCGTCGGCCGCGGCGTCGGCGTTCTCGGTGGTCAGGAGTTTCTCGCCGTAGAAGATGCTGTTCGCCCCGGCGAAGAAGCACCAGGCCTGGATGGCCTCGCTCAGGCCCTCGCGGCCGGCGGACAGGCGCACGTGCGAGCTGGGCATCATGATGCGGGCCACGGCGATGGTGCGGATGAACTCGATCGGGTCGAGCGCGGGCACGTCGGCCATCGGCGTGCCGGGGATGCGTACCAGCATGTTCAGGGGCACGGATTCGGGCGCGCGCTCGAGGTTGGCCAGCGTGGTCAGGAACGAGGCGCGGTCCTCGCGCGATTCGCCCATGCCGAGGATGCCGCCGGAGCAGACGTTGATGCCCGCCTCGCGGACGTGGTCGAGCGTCTCGAGGCGGTCGTCGATCGAGCGGGTGGTGATCACCTGGTCGTAGTACTCGGCCGAGGTGTCGATGTTGTGGTTGTAGTAGTCCAGCCCGGCCTCCTTGAGGCGGGCGGCCTGCTCGGGCTTGAGCATGCCGAGCGTCACGCAGGCCTCCATGCCGGTCTCCTTGACCACGCGGACCATGTCGATGACGTTCTCGAGCTGGCGGTCGGTGGGGTTGCGCCAGGCCGCCCCCATGCAGAAGCGCGAGGCACCCTTCTCGCGCGCCCGGCGAGCGGCGGTGCGTACCTCGTCGAGCGGCAGCAGCCGCTCGCGCTCGAGGCCCGTGTCGTAACGGGCGCTCTGCGAGCAGTACTTGCAGTCCTCGGGGCAGGCGCCGGTCTTGATCGAGAGCAGGGTGCTGACCTGCACCGCGTTGGGATCGAAGTGTTCGCGATGCACCGTCTGCGCCTGGAACAGCAGATCGTTGAAGGGCTTGGCGAACAGGTCGAGCGCTTGTTGCTTGCGCCAGAGCGGGCGGGTCATGGAGTCAGTCGTCCTCGAACGATTCGGTCGGTTCGGTGAAGGAATCTTCCCAGGTATCTTGCTTGATACGGTAGAGGTCGTAAAGCGACCAGGGGATGATGATCACCGCGGCGATCCCCCACAGCACCAGGTAGAACAGAAGGCTGGGTGGGGCGAAGGTGCCGATCACCACCACCGTCCCGGCGATGGCGTAGAAGCGGTAGGCGGCCCATTGCGTGTAATGGCCGACCTTGGGGTTGGGGTGGTGCTTGTTCAGCGCGTAGACCAGCATGGATAGCCCGGTCCAGAAGATCGCCAGCGGCAGCGGAACGAGCATCGCCACGATGTTGCCCCAGTTGAACCAGGTGGCCGCGCGCTGGGCCGACTTCCCGGAGATGCGGGTCGGGGTGTGTTCCTCGTTGTCGTCGAAGGTTTCGGCGGACGCGTCATGGTTCATGGTGAGCCACCTCTGAAATATGCGTATGGGATGCAGATTAGCATGGAATGGATGCCCTCGCGACGGCGGCGCTGGTTCGACGCGCCGTGTCATCTCTGCCGTCTGGACACCGTCGAGTCCGATGGGCTGTGCCCGGACTGTGGCCGCGAATGGCGCGCCGCGCTTGGGCGGCCGCGGTGCCGTGCCTGCGGCCTGGTCCTCCCCGGCGACCCGGACGAAAGGGCGGTTGGCGAGACTTGCGCGGCCTGCGTCGGTCGACCCACGCCATTCGAGCGGGTGATCGCGGCGGTCGACCTCGACGCCTCGGCGCGCGCCCTGATCCATCGACTCAAGTACCGTCAGGATTTCAGCGTCGTGCCGTTGTTGCAAGCGACGCTCGTCGAGGCGGTCATGGCCGCCGGTGCGGCGGCCGATGTCGATGCGCTGGTGGCGATGCCGCTTCATCCGCGCCAGCGTCGTCGTCGCGGCTTCAACCAGTCCTGGCTGTTGGCTCAGGGGGTGGCGCGGGCGACCGGGCTGCCACCGATTCACCGCGGCGTGCGACGGGTACGCGACACCGGTTCGCTGACGGCCCTGTCGGCGAGCGCCCGCCGCAAGGCCCTGCGGGGCGCCTTCGAGGCGGTCGGGCCGTTGCCGGGCCGGGTCGCCATCGTCGATGACGTGTTGACCACCGGTTCGAGCGCGGCGGCGCTGGCCGCGGAACTCCGGCTGGCTGGAGTGGAATCGGTATCGGTCTGGGCGCTGGCGCGTACGCCATGAGTAGAGTGCCCGTCACGGGGCGGGGAGCAGGCTTGTGCCGTGCCATGAGTTTGGGTAGAATTTCGCGCCTTGGCCGTCCCGGCCGCGTACGCCCGTGGTGATTGTCAAATCCCGGTGCGCTGCGGTGGGACGGCGGCCCCTCCAGGGGCGAACCCGAAGACGATCAACCTGAGATGCGGCCCCGGCGGCATCCGACCCAACTTTCGAACCTTTACCAGGGCAGAATCGAGATGAAAGAAGGCATTCACCCGAACTACCAGCCGGTCGTGTTCCAGGACGCGGCGGCGGACTTCGCCATCCTGACCCGCTCGACCATGAAGTCGAGGGAGACTATCAAGTGGGAAGACGGTAACGAGTACCCGCTGGTCAAGATCGACGTCTCCTCGGCGAGCCACCCGTTCTTCACCGGGAAGCGCTCCGAGGGCAGCATGGCCAAGCAGGTGGACAAGTTCCGCAACCGTTACGGTCAGAAGAAGTAAGACCGGCATGGTCGTCGCGTTCCCGCCTGTCGGTCGGACGCAGCGAAAGGGCACCGCGGACCTTCCCGGTGCCCTTTTTCGTGCGCGTCGCCTGTTCGCCGGCCTGGTGGCCATGCTGCTCGTCGCCGGCGGTTGCGCGGCGGAGGAGCCGCCCCGGGGTGACCTCGACTGTGCGCCGCCCTCGGGGCTGTCGAGCGAGTCGGCCACGGTTTCCTACGTCAACGACGGCGACACCGTTCGCCTGACCGACGGTGACCGGGTGCGCCTGGTCGGCATCGACACCCCGGAACTCGGCCGCGACGGCTCGCGGGACGAGCCGTTCGCGCGCGAGGCGCAGCAGGCCCTGCGCGCCCTGCTGTCCGAGTCCGACAACCGCGTGACGGTGGTCGACGCCACCGAGGGCGAGGACCGATACGGCCGCCGGCTCTCCTATCTCTACCTGCCCGACGGGCGTTCGGTGCAGGCCGAGCTCCTCGAGCAGGGCATGGCCATGGCGGTGTTCGTCGCACCGAATCTCGAGCTCGCCGACTGTCTGCTCGATCGCGAACGGGAGGCGCGCGAGGAGGATGTTGGACTCTGGTCGCTGTCGGCTTACGATCCCGGCCTGCCGTCCGCCAAAGGAATCCCCGACGACGTGCAGGGCGCGGCGATCGTTCGAGGGCGGGTAAAGTCCGTCGGTCACAGCCGGAGCAATGTCTGGGTCAACCTGGAAGGGCGCGTGGCACTCAAGATAGACCGGGATCACCTGGATCACTTCCCCGGCTGGGATTTCGATGAGCTCGAAGGTGAGGTCCTGCGAGCCCGCGGCTGGATTGTGCATCACAGCAACCGCTACCAGGACTGGTTCATCCCGGTCGATTCGTCCCACGGCCTCGAGCGGCTGGACTGAAGCGGTCGGCACCGGACCGGGAACACGAAAGAGGGCGAGCCGACCGGCTCGCCCTCTTTTCGTCTGGCGGGATCCTCCCCTGTCCGAGGGGGGGGCTCCCCAAGGGAAACTCTGCACGAATGCCATACCGCTGAAGCGCGCCTTGAGCCGGGCAGGTGC
>CAYUAO010000059.1:0-12085 GCA_964442775.1 uncultured Halothiobacillus sp.
ATCGGCGGCGCAACCACCTCCAAGCTGCACACGGCGCTCAAGATCAACCCGGTCTACGACCACCCCGTGATCCACGTGCTCGACGCCTCGCGCGCGGTGGGCGTCGCCTCGAAGCTGCTGGGCAAGGACAAGCAGGCCTTCGTCGACGAGGTCGAGGGCGAATACGCCCGCGTGGTCGAGCGCCGCCAGGCCAACCAGAAGGAGGCCAAGCGCGTCTCCATCGAGACGGCACGCAACAACCGCCAGCGGGTCTCCTTCGAGGACTACACCCCGGTCGCGCCCAAGCAGCCGGGCGTGCATGTGCTCGAGGACTACCCGCTCGATGACCTGGTCGAGCGCATCGACTGGACGCCGTTCTTCCAGAGCTGGCAGTTGTTCGGCAAGTACCCCAGGATCCTCGAGGACGAGAAGGTCGGCGTGGAGGCGAAAAAGCTCTTCGACGACGCCCAGGTCATGCTCCGGCAGATCATCGAGGAGAAGTGGCTGAAAGCCAACGCCGTCTACGGCTTCTGGCCGGCCGCCTCGATCGACGACGACATCCGCGTGTTCACCGACGAGAAGCGCCAGGGTGTGAAAACCACCCTGCACCACATCCGCCAGCAGATGCCGCGCTCGGGCGGCAAGCCAAACCAGTGCCTGGCCGACTTCGTCGCGCCGACCGGCACGAAGGTCAAGGACTGGATCGGCGGCTTCGCGGTGACCACCGGCATCGGCATCGAGGAACACGTCAAGCGCTTCGAGCAAGCCAACGACGACTACCACGCCATCCTGCTGCAGTCACTCGCCGACCGGCTGGCCGAGGCCTTCGCCGAGCGCCTGCACGAGCGGGTGCGCAAGGAATTCTGGGGCTACGCGCCCAACGAGAACCTGTCCAACGACGAGCTGATCGCCGAGAAATACCAGGGCATACGCCCCGCCCCCGGCTACCCCGCCTGCCCGGATCACACGGAAAAGGGACTCTTGTGGGAACTCCTGGCGCCCGAGCGAATCGGAATGGAATTGACCGACTCGTACGCCATGCATCCGGGCGCCGCCGTGTCCGGCTGGTACCTGGCGCATCCCGAGGCGCGCTACTTCGGCGTGGGCCGCATCGGTCCCGACCAGGTCGACGACTACGCCAGGCGCAAGGGCTGGAGCCGCAAGGAGGCCGAAAGGTGGCTGGCGCCGATCCTGGGATACGAGCCGGACTGAATCCGTCACGCGCGCGGCCGCAAGCCGTGAGTGCTCGCGGGAGTTGAGTTATCCCGCCAGCAGGCCGAGAATGGCCAAGGAAATTTCATTCAGAATTTCCTTGACGCGAGACGGCCGCCACACTCCCGACCCGCATCGGCATCCAATGGATCGGAACGCACCCCTGAAAATCTACGAGCAACCGCTGAACGAACGGATCCGGGCCTGCCTCAGGCTCGACCACCTGTTCTCTCGCATCGACCATCACCTCACGAGCAACTCGCGGGACGACACGCTCTGTACCGTGCTGCTGCTGCTCGAGGCCGCCGATGTCCTTTCGCGCATCGACATCAAGCGTGAGCTGATCAAGGAGCTCGAGCGCCAGCAGGCCCGACTGATGAGGGTGCGCGACTCGCCCGGGGTCGACCGCGACAAGCTCGATGCCCTGCTCGACCGGCAAAACGGGCTGATCAAGGCCCTGCACGGCTACCACGCCCAGCCGGGCGCGCACCTGAAGAACCACGAGTTGCTCAACGCCGTGCGTCAGCGGGCCTCGATCCCCGGCGCCCTGTGCGAGTTCGACATCCCCGGCCTGCACTACTGGCTGGGTCTGGGAGAGGACGAACGCCGCCGCGACATCGACGCCTGGCTGGCCCCGTTCGCCGACATCCGCCAGGCCAACGAGCTGGTGATCGACCTGATCCGCAACAGCGTCGACACCATGGCGGTGACCGCCGAGGCGGGCTTCCTGCAACAGAGCATCGAGAGCGCCTCGCCCTACCAGTTGCTGCGCGTGATGATCGACGACGACACCGATTGCTATCCCGAGATCAGTGCCGGCAAGCACCGCTTCACGGTGCGATTCATGACGCTCGACCGGGAGAACGGGCACCCCCGCCAACTCGGCGAGGACATCGATTTCCACCTCGCCCTGTGCCGCCTGTGACCGACCACGGCGCGACCCCCGTCAATCAGGCCGGTGCGACGGCGAGCACAACCCAACCAACAACAGGACGCCAATCGAGTTCATCCATGACCGCAAACCCCCGCAAGGCCAAACGGACCGGCGCCCCCGCCCTCGACATCGATCAACGCCCCCTGACGCTCACCCATGTCCACCTGTTCGAGACGCACCTGCTCAAGCTTACCCGCAGCCTGAGCGAACGCTTCGGCAATCCCGGCGTGAGCGACGAGCGCGAGCCCTGCGTGATCGATCTCGCGGCCATCGCCGACAGCGGCAAGTGGATCGATTTCCCGGCCCTGGTCAGCCTTCTGCGCAACTACCGACTCGAACCGGTCGGCGTGATCCACGGCAACGACCAGCAGCAGGCCCAGGCGCGCGGTGCCGAACTGCCGGTATTCGATTCCCGGGCGAGCGCCGAGCCCCCCGCGGCGCCTCGAGCCGAGGCCGAACCGGCCACCGAGCCGGAACCCGCCGAGGTACCGGCTGCCGAACCGCCCCCGAGCGCCCCGGCCGGTCCGGTGGCCCCGATGATCCTGCGCCACCCGGTCCGCTCGGGCACCGAGCTCTACGCCCAGGGGCAGGACATGGTGGTGATGAACACCGTCGGCGCCGGGGCACGCGTGGTGGCGGACGGATCGATCTACATCCACGGTGCGCTGAAGGGCACCGCCGCGGCCGGCGCCGGCGAACTGGCCGAGGCACGCATCTTCTGCGAGTCCTTCGAGCCCGAAATCATCGCCATCTGCGGCACCTTCCTCGACGGCGAACAACTCGCCCGCCACCCGGCCTGGGGCAAGCGTGCCGTGGTCGAACTGGTCGACGGCCAGCTCGTCGTCGAGACCTTCGACTGACGCGGCCATCGGCAGACCGGGACAGGGACGTTGGGAATGACGCGGCTTTGTGGCAAAGTCCGCCCCAACCGGCGAAGGGCTGCCCGCATCGGCTGCCGCCCGGCTCGCCTCGATAACGAACGACCTGCCGCGCCCGGGTGGCGGCGGATCCGAGCAGATCATCCTCGACGATCCGTATTGCCCGCCGACCTCGCCCGGCGGGACCGAGAAACGACAACAACCTTTCGCGAACAGGGAGACAACCCGTGTCCAAAGTTCTGGTGGTAACCTCCGGCAAGGGTGGCGTCGGCAAGACGACAACCAGTGCCGCGATCTCGAGCGGGCTGGCCATGGCCGGCAAGAAAACCGTGGTGATCGATTTCGACGTCGGCCTGCGCAACCTCGACCTGATCATGGGCGTCGAGCGGCGCGTGGTCTACGACATCGTCAACGTCATCCAGGGCGAGGCGGGCCTGAACCAGGCGCTCATCCGTCACAAGGAGGTCGACAACCTCTACGTCCTGCCCGCCTCGCAGACCAAGGACAAGGACGCGCTGACCGAGGAAGGCGTGAGCAAGGTTCTCGACGACCTCCGCGAGGAAGGCTTCGAGTACATCGTCTGCGATTCTCCGGCCGGCATCGAGCGCGGCGCGCAACTGGCGATGTACTTCGCCGACGAGGCCATCGTGGTCTCCAACCCCGAGATCTCCTCGGTGCGCGACTCCGACCGCATGCTGGGCATCCTCGCCAGCAAGTCCCGCCGGGCGAAGGAAGGCGAGACGGCGATCAAGGAGCACCTGCTGATCACCCGCTACGCCCCCGAGCGCGTCGGCACCGGCGAGATGCTCTCGGTCGAGGACATGCTCGAGATCCTGGCCGTGCCGCTGCTGGGCGTGATCCCGGAGTCCAACGCGGTACTGCAGGCTTCCAACGCCGGCCGCCCGGTGATTCTCGACGAGAACACCGACGCCGGCCAGGCCTACCAGGACGCCGTCGCCCGCCTGCTGGGCGAGGAGCGTCCCATGCGTTTCATCGAGACCGAGAAGAAGGGCTTTCTCGGTCGCCTGTTCGGTCGGAGTTGAGCCATGGGACTGCTGGATATCTTTCGTAACCGTTCCCAGGAGCCGTCGGCCAAGATGGCCAAGGAGCGCCTGCAGATCCTGATCGCCCACGAGCGCGCTCAGGGCCAGCACCGCGCGCCGCACTACCTGCCCGAGATGCAGAAGGAGATCCTCGAGGTGATCCGCAAGTACGTCCACGTCGAGGACGACGCGGTAAGGTTCGAGGTCGAGCACAACGAGCAGTTCGAGCTGTTCGAGCTCAACATCACCCTGCCCGAGAAGGGCGAGGCCGGCGACCGCTCCGACTGATCGACCCGCGCCCGAACCGCCCAAGACCGTCACCCCCGCCAGCCGGGGGTGATTCTCGTTATGGGCCGGTAAAAAACCTCTGTTGGCGCCGAGACGTCCGTGTCGCTAAGGTCTGGGTTCGACCGACCACGAACCGAGCCCTGGCGACAATGGAAATCGATACGTTTATCGAGGCCTTCTTCTCCCCGTTGTGGACGCCCGTGCTGGTCGGGGCGCTGATCGCCCTGCTCGCCTTCGCGCAACGCTGGGCCGCCGACCAGCCGCTGTCCTGCTCGACCGGGTTCGCCGACCTGGCCGCGCGCCTGCGCCCCGGCGGCAGGCCTGAGGGCGACGCCGACTGGCGGATCGTCTTCCTGCTCGGGATCGTGCTCGGCGGCCTGCTCGCCGCGCTCACCGACGGCGCCCCGGGCTGGCAGGGCACGACAGCGGAATTCGGCGCGTTCTACACCGCCCTGGTGCCGGATTCCACGCTCGGATCGGCGGCCTGGTGGCTGATCGGCGGCGTGCTGATCGGATTGGGCGCCCGCCTCGCCGGCGGCTGCACCTCGGGGCATACCATTGCCGGGGTGGCAATGGCCGCTCCGTCCAGCGTGGTCGCCTCGGCGGTGTTCTTCGCCGTCGCGGTGGGCACGGCGCAACTGGCCGCCTCGCTGCTGGGGGTCTGATCCATGGTCGGTGGACGCAACCTGCTGTTTCTCGCCTTCGGCATCGGCTTCGGCTTTCTCTTGAGCCGGGCCGGCGCGACCAGCCCCGCGATCATCAGCGAGCTGCTGCTGTTCGAGGACCTGCGCCTGTTGTGGGTGATCGCCACGGCGGTGGCTCTCGGTGCGGCACTGACCTGGATCGCCCACCGGACGGGCCTGCGCGCGCGCAACACCGGCAAGCCGATCTCCATCCGCCACAAGCCGTTCAAGCGTGGCCTGATCGTCGGCGCCGTGCTGTTCGGCCTGGGCTGGGCGGGTACCGGGGTCTGCCCGGGCACGGCGCTCGCCATGATCGGCGAGGGCAAGGGGTTCGCCCTGTGGGTCGGCGCCGGCATCGTCCTGGGCGCCGGCGCCGGCAGCGTGATCAACCGTCGCCTCGAGCGAGGCCGAGCGGGCGGCTGACCGCCGGCGCCGGGGTCAGTCGGAGAGGTACTGCCGCGCGTACCAGCCGTTCTGCTTCCTGAGCATCATCGGGAACAGCTCGTCGAAGCCCTCGGGCAGCGAGTCCCGGATCACCGGTTCGTCGCTCAAACGCTCTCCCCAGCGCATCACGGTCGGGACCGCGTTCCAGTCGAGCAACGACTCCGGCAGGGCGAACAGTCGCTGGAACAGCGGCGCGAACGAGGTATCCACCAGCGAGAGCGTACTGCCGGCAAAGAACGGCGCCGGCGGCTTTCTGGCCAGGTGCCTTTCGAGGTGCCCGAGCAGCTTTGCCAGCTCGGCACGCTTGGCCTCGTGTCCCTCCTGCTCGGGGGCGGTCACCGCGCCGAACATCGCCATGATCCCCGCCGATCCCAGCTCGATCCAGGCCCGCTGCTGGGCGCGCTCCAGCGCGTCGTCCGACAACATGCGCTCGCCGAAGGACTCGTCGAGAAACTCGTTGATCACCGCCGATTCGAACAGCACCTCGCCGTCGACCTTCAACACCGGCACCTTGCCCAGCGGCGAGACCTCGTCGAACCAGGCCGGCAGGTCGTCGAGCTGGATGAAGGTGGTGTCGAACGGCACACCCTTGTGCCGGAGGGTGATCACCGAGCGCTGGACGAAGGGACAGAGCTTGAAGCTGATCAGTTCGAGTTGCATGATGCCTCCAATCGAAGAAAACCGCGGACGACACGCCTGTCGTCATCCGAATCAGACCCGAATCGTAGCCTACCAACCGCCGCCATTGGCGAACTTGACGTGAAAAAAGCTGCCAGGAAACATCACTCCGACTCACCGACGAATGCCCGGGACAGCCAGCGGCTCGATACCTGGCTCTGGGCCGCGCGTTTCTTCAAGACCCGCCAGCTCGCCTCGGCGGCGATTGACGGCGGCAAGATCGAGATCAATGGCCAGACCGTGACTAAGCGCGGCAAGTCGGTGCGTCCCGGAGATCGGCTGACCATCGGCAAGGCCGGTATGCGGTTCGTCGTCGACGTCGAGGGCCTCGATCCCAAGCGCGGCCCGGCCAGCGAGGCGGAGAAACTCTACCGCGAGACGCCCGAGAGCGTCGAACAGCGCCGGCTCGTCGCCGAACAGCGCCGCGTCGAGCGCGAACTCAACCCGCACCACAAGCCGGCCAGGCAGGCCCGCGCCCTGCTGCGCGCCCTGCGCGGCAAGTCATTCTGAGCCGATCGTCCCCTTCCGGCGAACCACCGACTCGATGCCTATACTCCCGTGCCGGAATCCAAAGCACGAGGAGACTGCATGCGAGTCAGCGAGGCGATCGAGACACGGCGCGCCATCAAGCAATTCGACCCGGACCATCGTCTGCCGGAGGGAGAGCAGGATCGCCTGATCGAACTGGCGATGAAGTCCCCCACCGCCTTCAATCTGCAGCACTGGCGCTTCGTGGTGGTTCGCGACCCCGAACTGCGCAAGCGGATCCGCGAGGTCGCCTGGAACCAGGCACAGGTCACCGACGCCTCGATGCTGGTCATCCTCTGCGGTCGCCGCGACGTGTGGCGAAACCAAGCCGAACGCGTCTGGCAAGGCGCACCGCCCGAGGTGCGCGAGATGATGGCCGGCGCCATCGACGCGTACTACCGCGACCGCCCGCAAGTCGAGCGCGACGAGGTCATGCGCAGTTGTGGCATCGCCGGACAGAGCCTGATGCTCGCCGCGAGGGAAATCGGACTCGATTCCTGCCCCATGGACGGCTTCGATTTCGAGGCGGTCGGCCGCCTGATCGACCTGCCCGACGATCACCTGATCTCCTTCATGGTCGCGATCGGCAAGAAGGCCGCCGATGTCTGGCCGCGTCCCGGCCAGTTGCCGCTCGACGAGGTCCGCAAGGTGGACGGATTCTGACGCGGCTGGAACCCGGCCCGGCGCCATCCCTCAAAGGACCGGTGGCGAGCGCGCCTCGTGACCGATTCCACGTCCGACACCCACCTGCCGGGTGAGCCCGGCGCGAACCGGAGGACCACGCATGAACCCACGCAACGCACTGATCGCCCTGATGATGGCACTCGGCCTGACGCTCGCCGGCTGTAGCGACGACCTGGGCCCGGCCGAAGAGGCCGGCGAACAGGTCGACGAGACCATGGAAGAGACTGGTGACGAGGTCGAGGAGGCCACCGACAAGATGGGTGGCGAGGCCGAGGAGGCCGGCGACGAAGTCGAGGAGGAAACCGACTACTGATTCGCGCCCCGCCAGCCGGATAAACGAGCCCCGTTTCTCGGGGCTTTTTCGTGCCTCTCGCGGCAGCCCCCGCCAGCGCGGCAGAAACGCGCCATACCCCCGGCGAGCCGTTTCGCCTCCACGGGCGGACTCCCTGTTCGCCGACCGAACGAATCGATACACTGCCCTCGGGCTATCGATTAGCCTCCTAAGAAAAATGGACGTCGGATGCTCTCGGCGGCGACGCGAATCGCCCGCCGTCGAGCGATCCGATCGCGGCATGACCGCAAGGGAAGGTCAAGGGAAATCCCGACCATGCCCGGCAACCGACCACACGTTCACGGACCGAGACGAACATGGCCATCACGATCGCGACCTTCATCTACGTGCTCTCGATCCCGCTCTGGCTGCTGGTCTGGTACAGCGCAACCGGTTTCCGACTGATGCGGCACAACCCGCTGCTGATAATCCCCTTCTTCCTCAGCCTGGCCTACCTCGCGGGCAACGCCATCCTGCTCGAGGTCTTCACTCAGACCAGTGCCGCCACCTACGAGGAATCACGGATCAGCGCGATCACGGACCGCGCGATGATCGCCGCCCAGGCGATGGCGAGCGTGCTGATCGTGGCCACGATCGTCTACGGCCTGTCGATCAAGCGGGTGCCGCTGCACTTCATCCGTTTCATGGTCTATTCGTTCATCGCGCTGCTGGGCGTGATGGCGCCGATCCTGTGGATCCCCGCCGATCAGGCCGGCCTGTTCTTCGTCCTGCGGCACTTCCAGGCCACGGCGCTCAACTTCGGTCTGTTCCTCTGTGTTGCCGGGATCATCATGCTGCTGCGCGACCTGATCGCCCACGGCGATGCCCGGATCAGCCTCACGCCGGTCGATCCGATGATGCGCAACCACGAGGAAGGCGACACGACCAGCCACCGGTCGGGTAGCGCAATGCCCGAGCCCAGGAGCGGGCGCTGACTGCTCCGGTCGCTCGCCCCGCCCTCCCCCGACGTCAGTCGGCAAGGTCCCGGGCGATCACGTCACGGTAATTGCGTATGCGCCGGACGTAGTGCACCGATTCGTAGCCGCGTGCGTAACCGCGTTTCGTCTGCGGGTAGTAGCGCTTGTCGGCCTTGAGCGGCAGGACCTCGCGCATGTCGGCCCAGGAATCCGGGTCGCGCCCCAGCTCCCGCGCAAGCCGGCGTGCGTCGAGCACGTGCGCCCGACCGAGGTTGTAGCTCGCCAGGGCGAGGTGCGTGCGATCCGGCTCCGGGATGTCCTCGGGCAGGCGGTCACGACGGTCGGCGAGATAGCGGGCGCCGCCGAGGATCGACTCGCGCGGATCGAGGCGGTCTTCCACCCCGAGCGACTCGGCCGTGGGGCGGGTCAGCATCATGATGCCACGCACCCCGGTCGGCGAGGTCGCGCGCGGATCCCAGTGCGATTCCTGGTAGGCAATCGCGGCGAGCAGGTCGACGGCCAGGCCGGTTTCCTCGGCGGCGTGGCGAAACTCGTCGAGGTAGCGCGGCAGACGATCGTCCAGGCGGCGGTCGAGCGCCCGCAGGTCGACGAAGTCGAACTCGCCGATGTGGGCATAGTAGCGCTCGCGCATCGCTGCCACCGCCGCCTCGCCGGGATCGCCTTGCCGCCAGTCACGCGTCGCCTCGGCCAGGGCCGGCAGCGAGGCGGCGGCATACCATCCCACCGGTTCGGCCCGCTCGAGGTTCATCGCCACCTCGAGATGCGGCCAGTAGCGGCGCACCACGCGCACGATCGACGAATCGGCGACGGTGCAGTCCACCTCGCCGGTCGCCACCTGGGTGAGCAGTACCTCGCTGCTGCGCGCGGCGTCCGCCACGAACGTCAGCCCCGGCTCCCCCCGGGCCAGCTCCTCCAGCCGGGAGACGTAACTCGACTCGCCCGTCACGTGCAGGTCCACGTCGGCGAGACCCGCCGGCGTATCCGGCAACGGCCGGTCGTCCCGATGGCAGACCACCTGCTGGACCACCTCACCGTGCACCAGCCCCGGTTCGAACCGCTCGTCGCGCTCCGGCAGATGCGTCAGGCCCGCTGCCGCCAGGTGAACCTGTCCCGCGGCAAGGGACTCGAGCACGGCGGCCGTTGAATCGAACACCCGCCACTCCACCGACCAGCCGCGGCTGTCGGCAAAGGCAGTCACCAGATCGTGTTCCGGCCCGGTAGGCGACTGGTCACGCCCCTGGTACCAGGAGGTCGGCCCGTTGCGTGTCGCGACCACCAGTCGCTCGGTCTCGAAGGGAGAGACCAGCCCGTCCGGCATCGAGTTGTCACCGCAGCCTGCGAGCAGTAATGCAACGACAGGAAGGAACATGAGGAACACAGGCATGCGGGAGGCTCCCTCATCGTGAGCGCGTGGCTCGGCCATTGGACCGACGACAGGGAAACTCTACACCAACCGAATCTCGCTGCGCGCCGTATGGGTGCCGCTGGCAGGTCGTTTCGGCACCGGCCCGCTTCGCCGCTTACAATCCGGACATGACGCGAGACAGCAAAGATCGGCCGGAGACGCCGTACCCCCAGGGATTGCCCGCGCCACGCCAGCCGGTACTGCAGCGCGAAGTGGGCCCGGTGCTGCTCACGCTTTACGGTCTGGGCACGATTCTGGGCGCCGGCATCTACGTGGTGATCGGCGAAGTGGCCGGGGCCGCGGGTCTGCTCACGCCGTTCGCCTTCGTCCTCGCCGCACTCGTCGCTTCACTCACGGCGCTGTCGTTTTCGGAACTCACGGCACGGATTCCCGAGGCCGGGGGACCGATCGACTACGCCCGGCAGGCATTCGGCCGCCGGGGGCTGTGCATTGCGATCGGATGGGGACTGGTGGCCACGGGCACCGTCTCCGGGGCGACGATCCTCACCGGTTTCGAACGCTATGCCTCGCTATTCATCGATCTGCCCCGTGCCTGGACATTGGTTGCAGTCACCCTGGCCCTCGGCGGCATTGCCATCGCGGGCATGCGGGAAAGCGCCTGGTTCATGGCCGTCACCACCCTTCTGGGCATGGCGGGGCTGGGTTACGTCGTCTGGGTAGCGGCCCCGGACATGGGAGATGCCCCCGTGCGGCTCGCCGAATCGCTGGGCGGGCTCGAGTTCGGAATGATCGCCGGCCTGTTTCTGGGCGCCTTCCTCGCGCTCTACTCGTTCATCGGCTTCGAGGACATGTCGAACCTCGCTGAGGAGGTTCACGACGTCAAGCGCAGCATGCCGCGCGCAATCGTCAGTGCCGTGGTGATTTCGCTCGTGGTCTATGCCCTGGTGGCCGTCGCCGCGACCAGCGTTCTCTCGCCGGACGACCTCGCCGCCGCCCGCGCTCCGCTGGTGGCCGTCGTCGAGGCCACGGGTCACCCGGGCGTACCACTGGGCCTGATCAGCCTGTTCATCATCGTCAACGGCGCGCTGGGCCAGATCATCATGGCCACGCGCCTGCTGATGGACATGGGACGCGACCGCTCCGGCGCCCCGCCGGCGTTCGGGCGGGTTCACCCGCGCACGCGCACGCCGGTGATCGCCACCCTTGTCGTCACCGGGACCATACTCGCGCTTGCCCTGCTCCTGCCGCTGGCGACACTGGCGAACCTCACCAGCGCGATCATGCTGGCCGTTTTCGTGACCGTGAACGGCTCGCTGATCGTGCTCAAGCGTCGCGGCCAGCCCGAGGACGTGCCGAACGTGCCTCGCTGGATCCCCTGGGCGGGACTGGTCCTGTCCACCGGCGCCCTGGTCACCCAGGGAATCCTGACGGTTACCGGCGGTACGCCCGGTGGCTAGACTCCCGGGTAATCCATCCTCGAGACAACTGAGGCGTGACCAATGAAATGCTCTCCAATATTCGTCACGCTGCTCACCTCGGCTGCCCTCCTCGGTGGCTGCTCGCACGTCTCGCGTGTCGATACCGGCAACCTGACCGCGTTCGGCGAGCCGCTCGAGCAACCGGACCAGTACCTGTACTACCTGGTGCGCATCGACAACCGTGGCCGGCCACCAGACAATCTCCCTCCTCTCGCCATCCGCTTCCCCGACGCGGACCGGCCCATCGCATTCGATGCGCTCACCCCGAGCGTCACCGCGCGCTGCTTGCCGGCATTCGTGCCGCCAGCGCAATGGCCGGCCACTTGGAAGGAAAAGGCAAGCCGACGAACGGCGTTCGAGGGAGGGGGCATCTACATTGATTTCGAGGCGCAGGGGCCCGGCTTCATCGAACTGTGCTCACATTGTCACCGCGGGCGGCATTCGCCGGTCCTTTGCACGGCGGACGGGTCGGTCTGCCACCAGCTGCCGGTCACGTACGAGGGGCTGATCGAACTGATCGGGCCACCCGACCGGGTCCAGAAGGTGCGCGAAGTAACCTACTGAGTTCTCGCGGACCACCTGCTCTAGGGAAACTCTGCACGATTCGATGGCATCTCTGGC
>CAYUAO010000060.1:0-1086 GCA_964442775.1 uncultured Halothiobacillus sp.
ACGAGGCCGGGGACCGCGGAGTTGTACTCCGCGTCGGCGAGTGCAACTCGCCGCTCCGGGAGGCGTCGACACCCCGTTCCTGCTACCGGGCGAGCCTTGTCGCGAGTTCCCTGGCAATGGCCGACAGGGGCTCGGTGTCGCCGCGGACCCGCCTGACGTCGGTGACGGCCAGTCCCCGGTAGCCGCAGGGGTCGATGCGGGCGAATGGCGCCAGGTCCATGTCGATATTGAACGACAGGCCATGATAACAGCGCCCCCGGCGGATTTTCAGGCCGAGCGCCGCGATCTTGGCGTCGTCGACGTAGACACCGGGGGCGTCGGGGCGGCGCTCGGCGGCGACGTCCCGCTCGCCGAGCCAGTCGATCACCGCCTGCTCGAGGCGCTGCACCCAGTCACGCGGCCCCAGCCCGGCGCGACGCAGGTCGACCAGGGTATAGAGCATCAGCTGGCCGGGGCCGTGGTAGGTCACCTGCCCGCCGCGGTCGGTCGGGACCACGGGGATGCGCCCCGGGTTCAGCAGGTGCTCCGGACGACCGGCCAGTCCCTGGGTGAACACCGGCGGATGCGTCAGCGCCCAGAAGGCGTCCGGGGTCTCGGGCGTGCGCCGGGCGGTGTAGCGGCGCATGGCGGCCCAGGTGGCGCGGTAGTCGCGGCGCTCGCCTAGCCAATGGAAATCAGGGGGGAAAGACATAGGTAATGAGCTTGAAGCCGGAAGCTTGAAGCTTGAAGAAACACTGGAATCTCACGACCGCATGGCCAGGCCTGTACGCACTCGCCCCCGACTCGCCTCTTCCAGCTTCAAGCTGTCAGCTTCCAGCTCACCTCATAGGCACATCTTCACGTCCGGATGCGCGGTGATCGCGCGGTAGACGGTGTCGATCTGTTCCCGGGAGGTGGCGGTGAAGGTGACTGTCAGGCCGACGAAGTTGCCCTTGCCGCTGGCGCGCTGTTTCCAGGCCGACTCGGGCAGGCCGGGGACGACGCCGTCGACGGCCTGCTTGATCTCGCGGATGAAGGCGTCGGTGGCCGGGCCCATGATCTTGATCGGGAACTCGGTCGGGAAGTCGATCAGGGTCTCGCGCTCGA
>CAYUAO010000060.1:1186-12058 GCA_964442775.1 uncultured Halothiobacillus sp.
TGTTTGAGTGCCTGGAAGTGATGATCGAGCTCACGGGTGACCGGGCCGGCCTGCGCCCCGGAACCGACCGGGCGGCCGTCGATCTCGACCACGGGCCAGAGATCGCGGGTCGAGCTGGTGATGAACACCTCGTCGGCCTCGCGCAACGCGCCGATGGTGATGAACGACTCGTCCACCTCGACCAGGTTCTCCCGGCGCACCAGGTCGAGCAGCAGCCCCCGGGTGATGCCGGCGAGGATGCGCGGCCCGGTCGGCGCGGTCACCAGCCGGCCGTCGATCACGGCGAACAGGTTGGTCGCCGCCCCTTCCATCACCAGCCCGTCGCGCACCAGCACGGCCTCGTCGCAGCCCCGCTCGGCGGCCTGTTGCCGCGCCATGGTGTTGGGCAGCAGGTTGATGCTCTTGATGTCGCAGCGCGCCCAGCGCATGTCGGGCACGGTGATCACCCGCGCGCCGCCGGTGATCGTGCCGATCGGCGAGACGGTCGCCATCACGCCCGGCGGCACGTCGCTGCCCGGCCAGGCGTGATCGCGCTTCGCCGGGGCGCCGCGGGTGACCTGCAGGTAGATGGCGGCATCCGGGGCGTCGATCCCGGCGAGCAGCCGGTCGAAGACCGCCCGCCATTCGTCCGGCGAGAGCGGTTCGGGGATGCCGATCGCCTCGAGGCTGCGCGACAGGCGCGCCATGTGCTCGTCCGCGCCGAACAGCCGACCGGAGAAGGCGGGGATCACCTCGTAGACGCCGTCGCCGAACAGGTAGCCGCGGTCGAACACCGAGACGCGCGCGGTCTCGGTGTCGCACCACTCGCCATCGAGGTAGACGGGGCGGGGCTCCCGGGTCATCAGTTGTCCCACCAGAGCCAGAAACTGTCGGTGGTGCGCTTGACCAGGCCACCCTCGGGGTTGTCGGCCAGCGCGACCACGGGGCGCTCGGCGACCGACTCCTCGCCGAGGCGCACCACCAGCGAGCCGACCGCGTCACCCTCGTTCAGCGGGGCGATCAGCCCGTCGTCGAGCCTGAGGCTGACGGCCAGTTCGTCGCGCTGCCTCTTGGGCACCAGCACGGAAAGATCCCGGCGCAGGCCCACCGGCGTCTCGTCCATTTCGCCCTTGTAGACGCGCGGGCTGGCCAGCGTCTCGCCACCATCGCGCACGTCGACGATCTCGAAGTGCCTGAAGCCGTAGTTGAGCAGGGCCTCGGCCTGATTGTTGCGGGCCTCGTCGCTGTCGGTGCCCAGCACCACGGCAACCAGGCGCATGTCGTCGCGAGCGCCGGAGGTGGCCAGGCAGTAGCCGGCCTCCTCGGTGTGGCCGGTCTTGCCGCCGTCGACCCACTCGTTGCGGAACAGGAGCTTCTCGCGGTTGTATTGCTTGATGCCGTTGTAGGTGTAGGACTTCTGGCGGAAGTACTGGTAGAGATCCGGGAATTCCCGGACCAGCCGCGAGAGGAGGGTCGCGATGTCGCGTGCGGACATCAGGTGGCCCTCGGCCGGCCAGCCGGTGGGGTTCTCGAAGTGGGTCTCCTTCAGCCCCATGCTCTCGGCGGTGGCGTTCATCTGCGCCACGAACGACTCCTCGTTGCCGCCGACGTACTCGGCGAGGGCGGTGGCGGCATCGTTGCCAGACTGGACGATCATGCCCTGGAGCAGTTCCTCGACCGTGACCTGCTTGCCCACCTCGATGAACATGCGCGAGCCGCCCATGCGCCAGGCCTTCTCGCTGACGGTGACCTCGTCGCCCATCGCGATGTCGCCGTTCTCGATGGCCTCGAAGGCGAGGTAGGCCGTCATCAGCTTGGTGATGCTCGCCGGCGGCACGGGCCGGTCGGCGTCACGATCGACGATCACCTGGCCGGTAGCGTAGTCGAGCAGCACGTAGGAACGGGCCGAGAGATCCGGCGCGCCCGGCGTGGGCAGCGCAGCGTGACTGGCCGTGGCCAGCAGGGCAAGCAGGGTCGTCGCCAGCAGGCCGGCGAACCAGCCGCCTCGCCATGTCGTGGACAAGGCATTGATCATTTGTTCACCACCATCGTTGTTTCGTGAAAGCCGAGTTCGCGCAGCCGTTCGCGCACCGAATCGAACTCCTCGGACGAGGCGAGCGGGCCGACGTGCACGCGGGTCCAGCCGTTGGCGGTCTGGCTGACCGCCGAGAGGCCGGCACGCCGCAGACGCGCGCCGATCGACTCAGCGTTGTCCGCGTCGCGGAACGCCCCCACCTGGACGAAGACGTTTTCGCCCCAGTGGGCATTGGACACGGGCCGGGCCCTGGCCCGAGACCCGGATCGGGACGTCGCCCCGGTCGCCCGGTTCCCCCTCGAGGCGGAATCCCGACCCGCGGTGAGCGTCTCGTCGGGACCGACGACCTCGATCTCGACCGGCACGGTGCCCCGGCCGGTCATGTCGATCTTGTGCGCCGCGGCGTAGGACAGGTCGATGATCCGGTCGTCGACGAACGGACCGCGATCGTTGACCCGCACCACCACGCTCTTGCCGTTGTCGAGGTTGGTCACCCGGACGTAGGTGGGCAGGCGCAGGGTCTTGTGCGCCGCGGTCATCTTGTACATGTCGTAGGGCTCGCCCGACGAGGTCGGTCGCCCGTGGAACTTCTCGCCGTACCATGAGGCCAGCCCGCGCTCGGTGAAGCCCGCGTTGCTGGCGAGCACCGAGTAGCGCTTGCCGAGGACCGAGTAGCTGTCCGGGTTGCCGCGGCTCGAGGGAGGCTCGTCGCGCGGCACGGCATCCTCGGTGGCCGCGCGATCGGGCGACGGCCCGCCGGCGCAACCGCCGAGCAGGAGGGCGAGCACGAGCGCGCCGAACGCCGCGACCGCCCAGCGGTGCAGCGCCTCAGCCGGCATCCGCCTGGTCATGCTCCCCGGCCCGCGCGGACACGCCCGCGCCTTCCCCGTCGACGGCCGCCTCGATCTCCTGGGCGAGCTGCCAGACCGCCGTGGCGTAGAGCACGCTGTGATTGTACCGGGTGATGACATAGAAGTTGTTCAATCCCACGTGATGGGTCACGTCATCGCCGTCGGTGAGCGTGAACAGCATGACCTCGAAGTCGTCGGGCACCGGGGCGTCGTCGGGCACCGACACGCCCCGGTCGCGAAGCTCGGCCAGGGTGGTCTTGGGCGCGAGATCGCGCGCCTCGTTGAGCAGGTCGTCGACCTCGGCTCCGTTGACGTCCACCTCGAACATCACCGGCTCGCCCTGCCCCCAGCCGTGCTCGACGAAGTAGTTGGCCACGCTGGCGAACACATCGTGGTGACTGTCCCACAGGTCGCGGCGACCGTCGCCGTCCCCGTCGACCGCGTAATGGCGGTAGCTCGACGGGATGAACTGCGGCAGGCCCATGGCGCCGGCGTAGCTGCCCTGGGCCTTGTCCATGGGAATGTCTTCCTCGCCGGCCAGGCGAATGAAGTCGACCAGCTGGCCGCGGAAAAATTCCCCGCGCCGCGGATAATCGAACCCCAGCGTCGCCAGCGAGTCGATCACCCGGTAGCCGCCGGTGATGCGTCCGTAGAAGGTTTCCACGCCGATGATGGCGGTGATCACGTAGGGCGAGACACCGTAGGTCGACTCGACCTCGCCCAGCAGTTCCTCGTGCTCGCGGACGAATGCCGCGCCGCGCTCGATACGCTTGTCGGTCAGGAAGATGGGGCGGTACTCGCCCCAGGTCTTCGATTCGGCCGGACGCGTGATCGCGTCGATGATCTTCTGCTGGTACTCGGCACCGCCCAGCCAGGCCTCGATCTGCTCGCGCGAGACGCCGGTCTCGCCGGCCGCCTGGTCGATAAAACCCTGCACCTCGTCGCGATCGAGATAGTCGCCGGCCTGCGCGCCGCCGGCGGTGAAAAGGGCGGCAAGCAGCATGCCGTGTGCGGCGCGGGTCCAAGCGTGTGTCATCAGCGGTCGTGCCCCAGGAAACTGCGTTGAGTGCGGATGCTCATCAGCATACCCAAACCCACCATGATGGTCACCAGCGCCGTGCCGCCGTAGCTCATCAGCGGCAAGGGGGCGCCGACCACCGGCAGCAGCCCCAGCACCATGCCGGCGTTGACCAGCACGTAGACCATGAAGGTCATCGAGATCGACGCCGCCAGCAGGCGTCCTTCCACCGACTCGGCGTGCTCGGCGATCCACAGTCCGCGCCAGATCACGGCGAGATACAGCAGGAAAAGCACGATCAGCCCCACCAGTCCGAACTCCTCGGCGTAGACCGCGAGGATGAAGTCGGTGGTGCCCTCGGGGAGGAAGTCCAGGTGCGACTGGGTGCCCTCGAGCCAGCCCTTGCCCCAGACGCCGCCCGAACCGATCGCGATCATCGACTGGATGGTGTGATAGCCGCTTCCGAGCGGGTCGCCCGTCGGGTCGAGCAGGGTCAGCACGCGTTCCTTCTGGTACTCGTGCATGACGAACAGCCACATCACCGGCATGGCGGCGGCCGTCAGGGCGACGAACCCGCCGATGTACCACCACGAGAGCCCGGCGAAGAACAGCACGAACAGCCCCGAGGCCATGATCAGCAGGGAGGAGCCGAGATCCGGTTGTCCGGCGATCAGTACGGTGGGCACGCCGACGGCCAGCAACGCCAGGAACACGTCCATCGGGCGCGGCGGCAGCGGGCGACGGGCCAGCGCCCAGGCGATCATCATGGGCATGGCGACCTTCATCAGCTCGGCGGGCTGGAAACGGATCACACCCAGATCGAGCCAGCGTTTCGCCCCGCCGCCCATGTCGCCGACCAGCCAGACGGCCACCAGCATCAGCGCGACCGCCGCGTACAGCCACGGCGCGACGGCGAAGAACCAGCGCTGCGGTATCTGGGCGATCACGAGCATCAGGGCGAAGCCCAGGCCGAGACGGACGATGCTCCGCTCGACCCAGGCATCGCTCTGCCCGGCGGCCGAATAGCCGGCCACCACACCGATCATGGCAATCAGGGCGACGAAGAAGAGCAGCACGGGATCGAGCGTGAACACCGAGCGCAGCGTCCCGGCCAGCCGGTCGCCCCAGCGTGCGGGTTCCAGACGGTCAACGGCCATGAATCAGTCCCCGTATTCCGAAAACTCGGGCTCGATGTCGGCATCGGGCTCGACGTCGAACCAGAAATCCATCACCTGGCGGGCGATGGGCGCGGCGGTGCCCGAGCCGCTCCCGCCGTGTTCGGCGAGCACGGCCACCGACAGCTCCGGGTCGTCGTAGGGCGCGAAGCCGACGAACAGTGCGTGATCGTGCAGGCGTCGCTCGAGCTCCTCGGCATCGTATTCCTCGTCCTGCGCCACGGAGAATACCTGCGCGGTCCCGGTCTTCCCGGCGATCGGGTACGGCGCCTCGATCTTGTGGGCCGTGCCGCGCTCGTGGCCGACCACGGAACGCATCGCCTCGCGGGCGCGCTGCCAGTACCCGTCGTCCGACAGGTCCAGCCGGGGCGGCGCCTGCCGGTCCCCGGCCACCAGCCAGGGGACATGTCTCACCCCGGACGTCGCCAGCGTCGAGGTCATGTCGGCCAGTTGCAGGATGGTCGAGAGCATGTAGCCCTGGCCAATGCCTGCGATCACGGTCTCGCCGGGGAACCAGATCTCCTGCTTGACCCGCTGCTTCCACTCGCGCGACGGCATCAGGCCGGCACGCTCGCCGGGCAGGTCGATGCCGGTCTTCCGCCCGATACCGAACTCGGTCAGGAACGCGTGCATCCGGTCGATGCCCATGCGATAGGCGAGGTCGTAGTAGTAGACGTCGACCGACCGGTACACCGACTCCTCGAAGTCCACCCAGCCGTGCCCCCACTTGCGCCAGTCGCGGTAGCGATGCTCGTTGCCCGGAATCCGGTAGTAGGGACCGGCGAAGAAACGCTCGTCCGGGTCGATCAGGTCGTACTCCATGCCCGCCAGCCCCATGACCGGCTTGATGGTCGAACCCGGCGGGTAGGTGGCCGTGGTCGCCCGGTTGTAGAGAGGGCGATCGGGATGCTCGATCAGCCGGCGGTACTCCTCGTGGCCGATGCCGTCGACGAAGACGTTGGGATCGAACGACGGCCGCGAGACCATGGCACGGATCGCCCCGTCCCGCGGGTCCTGGGCAACCACGGCGCCGGCGTACTCGCCCAGCGCGGCGGCGGCCACGCCCTGCAGGCCGACGTCGATGGTCAGGGCGATGTCCTCGCCCGGCTCGGGGCGCTGCGTCTCGATCACCTTGACCTCGCGGCCGAGCGCGTCGACCTCGACGACCCGGTAGCCCGGGGTTCCGTGGAGGCGGTCCTCGTACTGGCGCTCGATGCCGGTCTTGCCGACGTACTGCGTGCCCTGATAGGCGTCCGGGTCGAGGCGCTCGACGTCCTCGGCGTTGATCCGACCGACGTAACCCACCACGTGGGCCAACAGTTCGCGGTACGGGTAGACCCGCTTGAGGCTGGAGACGATTTCGGTGCCCGGCAGCCAGGGCTTGAGCCGGGCGAGCCGGGCCCGCTCCACCTCGTCGAGGTCGGCCTTGACCAGCACCGGGTCGAAGCGGCGGCCGACCCGGATGCGCTCCTCGAGCGCTTCGACCGCACGCGCATCCAGCCCCAGCACCTCGGCGAGCGTCTCGAGTTCGGCCGCGACATCGCGGCTGTGCTCCGGGGTGATTTGCACCTGGTAGGTGGCAACGTTGTCGGCCACCACCTCGCCCTGGGCGTCGAAGATGCGGCCGCGCTCGGGCGGCACCACGACGACGCGAGTGCGGTTCTTCTCGGCCTTGGCGAGGTAGTACTCGTGCTGGGCGATCTGCAGCCAGGCCGCGCGCCCGAGCAACGTCAGGACGACGGCGAGCGAGATCAGGGCCGCGAACAGGATGCGCAGGCGGAACACCCGCCTGGCCCGGCCATGGTCATGGAGACGATCTAGCATCGATTCGCTCGGGGCTCGCCATTGTTCGCCGTTGGATGCGGAACGCCATCAGATCAGCGTCGCCGGGGAAAACAAGCGCGGCCGACGGGAATCCCCCGCCGGCCGCGTCGATCGGTGATGCCGGGGAGCCGCCCCGGCTCACGCCGGATCACTGCTGCTCGTAGCGGGCGATCGAGTCCTCGATCTCCTTGCAGGCCGCGGCCTTGTCGGCAAAGCCCTTGCATTCGACCCACTTGCCCGGCTCGAGCGCCTTGTACTGCTCGAAGAAGTGCTGGATCTGCTCGAGCAGGAAGCCCGGCAGGTCCTCGACCTTCTCGACGTCGTGGTAGTGCGGCGTGAGCTTGTCGTGCGGCACGGCGATGATCTTGGCGTCGATGCCCGACTCGTCGGTCATCTCCAGCATGCCCACCGGGCGGGCGCGGATCACGCAACCCGGCTGCAGCGGCAGCGGCGCGACCAGCATAACGTCGACCGGGTCGCCGTCGTCGGAGAGCGTCTGCGGGATGAAGCCGTAGTTGGTCGGGTAGTACATGGACGTGGCCATGAAGCGATCGACCAGCAGCGCGCCGGAGTCCTTGTCCAGTTCGTACTTGACCGGGACGCCCTGCACGGGGATCTCGATGACGACATTGATGTCTTCCGGCGGATTCTTGCCGGCGGGGATCTTCGACAGGTCCATGGAAATCGGCCTCGATAAATTGCTGTTGAACGTAAGGGAAGGTCTGCACGAAGTGCCATACCGCCGCAAGCCACGGCGTTTTCGATATGATACCTTTTTTCGCCGACCGACCGGAGTCCCGGTCACGAATCCGGTCGGCAAAATCCACGGCCATCAAGATCTGGAAAACCATGCGAATCGTACTTTTGGGCGCCCCGGGGTCGGGCAAGGGCACACAGGCGGCACGCCTGGTGGAACATTACAAGGTCCCGCAGATCTCGACCGGCGACCTGCTGCGCGCCGCCGTCGCCGCGGGAACCGAGCTGGGACTGAAGGCCAAGGCCGCGATGGACGAGGGCCAGCTGGTCAGCGACGACATCGTGCTGGGCATGATCCGCGAGCGCCTCGCCCAGCCGGACACCCAGCGCGGCTTCATCCTCGACGGCTTCCCGCGCAACATCGCCCAGGCCGAGGCACTCGACGAAATGCTCGAGGGCCTCGACCGTCCGCTGGAACTCGGCATCCTCCTCGACGTCCCGCTCGACAAGCTGATGAAGCGCCTGACCGGGCGGATGACCTGCAAGGAATGCGGCGCGGTGTTCAACCGCTACACCAACCCGCCGGATTCCGACCACAAGTGCGACCACTGCGAGCACGAACTGGTTCAGCGCAACGACGACAACGAGGACACCGTGCGTCGCCGTCTGGAGGTGTTCCAGGAGCAGACCGCGCCATTGGTCGAGTACTACGAGCGCGACGGCCGCCTGGCCCGCGTCGACGGCGAACGGGAGATCGACGAGATCGCGGCGGACTTCCGCAAGATCCTCGACCCGATCGCCCCGCCGGCCGAGACCTGAGAGTCCCGCATGGAGTCAGGGAAGACGCGCCGGCCGCTGGCCATCGCGGTCGCCGCCGCCCTGGGCGCCGGCGGCCTTGCCGCCAGCCAGACGCCGCAACCGGCAATCGCGGCCAGCGGCGACACCTGGGGGCTTTGTCCGACCTTCGGCCCGGAACGTCCCGCCTACCGGCCACTGGCCGAAGGCGAACCCGGCAAGGCCTCGGCCGATCGGGCCGAGTACGGCTCCGACGACGTCGTCACCCTGATCGGCGATGCCATCGTCGACGAGCCGGGCCGGCGGGTGCGGGGCGAGCGACTGGTCTACCGACAGGGCCCCGAGGCCAGCGTGTCCGCCGAGGGCGATCTCTGGCTGCAGACCGCTGACCTGGCCGTGCAGGCCGAGCGCGGCGAGTTGAACCTCGACACCGACGCGGGCCGCCTGGAGCGCACCCGCTACTGGCTGGAGAGCCGTCATCTGTCCGGCGTGGCCGAGACCATCGTCCAGCACGACCGGCAGCGCCACCGGCTCGACCAGGCGACCTTCTCCACCTGCCCGGTCGAACGACGCGACTGGGAATTCCGGGCCCGCGAGATCAGTCTCGACCGCGAGACGGGACGCGGCGAGGCCTGGCACACCACCCTGCGCGCCGGCGGCGTGCCCGTGTTCTACTCGCCCTATCTCAATTTCCCGATCGACGATCGCCGCCAGTCCGGCTTTCTCTACCCGACCCTCGGCAGCAGCAGCGAGGGCGGCTTCGAGTACGCCCAGCCCTACTACTGGAACATCGCCCCGAACCTCGACGCCACGCTCACCCCCACCCTCCTGACCCGGCGCGGCCTGGGCCTGGGCGGGCAGGTGCGCTGGCTGCACCGCTTCGGTCGCGAGGACAGGGGACGCGAACAGCTCGACTTCTTCTACCTGCCCGACGATCGCGTCGACGGTGGCTCGCGCTGGTCGCTGGGCCTCGACAGCAACGGGCGGGTCAATCCGGCCCTCGACTACCGGCTCGACGTCAACCGCGTTTCGGACGATCGATTCCTCCAGGATTTCTCCACGACCCTGGAACAGTCGACCTCCAGCCACCTCAGGAGCGACCTGCGCATCGACGCCCGCCCGGGCGGCGGCTGGAACCTCGGCCTGGAGGCCCGACGCTACCAGACCATCAACCCGGACCTGCAGGAACGCCAGCATCCGTACCGCATCATGCCGCGGCTGACGGCGAGCAACCGCTTCGGCCTGGGGCAATGGGGAGAGCACGTCGCCCCGACCCTGAGCGTGCGCGCGGACGTCACGCGGTTCGCCCACCCGTCGAGCGAGCGGATCGCCGGCGACCGGGCACACGCGGCCATCGGCCTCGGCCAGACCTTCGAGGACACCTGGTACAGGCTGCGCCCCGAGGTCACGCTCGACACGACCAGCTATCGCCTCGACGATACCGACGAGGGAACGGACTTCGACACCAGCGCCTCGCGCACCGTGCCCATCTCGAGCGTCGACGGCAGCCTGTTCCTCGAACGCGCCTACGGCGAGACCGGCCGCTACCGCGCCCTGCTCGAACCGCGGCTCTACTACCTTCACGTGCCGTATCGCGACCAGAACGACATCCCGCTGTTCGATACCGGGCAGACCACACTCAGCTACAGTGAGTTGTTCCGCCCCAATCGCTATTCCGGCGGCGACCGGATCGCCGACGAGAACGCCCTCTCCTACGGGCTGTCCTGGTCGCTGATCGACACCCGGCAGGGCACGGTGCCGCTGTCGCTGCGCGCCGCGCAACGCTACCGCTTCGAGGACTCCGAGACGATGATTCCCAATCGGTCGGAGACCTACAAGCAAGCGGGCGGCTCGACCGTGCTCGCGGAGGTCTACAGCGACGTCACGCAGAACTGGAACGGCTCGTTCACCGCCGAGTACGACACCGACCGGGAAGTCCTCGCCCGCTCGCAGACCCGCATCGGCTACCGCGGCGAGGACAACCGCATCCTGAACTTCTCCTGGTTCACCCGCGAGGGCGTCGACGAGCGCGAACGAGACTACCGCCAGGGCGACGTCTCGTTCGCCTGGCCGCTCTCGCGGCGCTGGTCGATGCTCGGCCGCGCCGGCTACGACTTCGAATCCGAGCAGGTGGTCCAGTCGCTGCTCGGCGTGGGCTACGAGTCCTGCTGCTGGTCGGCGCGGCTGGCCCTCAAGCGCTACATCGTCCGCCCCAACGTCGGCACCGACCCGGGCGACGACTCGGAGTACTCCAACGCCGTGGTCTTCCAGATCGAACTCAAGGGCCTGGGCGGCGTCGGCGGCAACCGCTTTAGCAACGAAATCCTCGGTTTCGACCCCTGAGGGAAACTCTGCCCGATTCGATGACGTCTGAAGCGGGACCTCCAAGGGCCCAGATGCAAGGCGCGGTGCGCCGTGAATGGCCGTCGCCATTCGCAAGCGCCGCAACGCCGCAGATGGGCCCTTGGAGGCCCGTTCCAGCTCCGCGAGGCTCCGCGT
>CAYUAO010000061.1:0-11946 GCA_964442775.1 uncultured Halothiobacillus sp.
GCGCCTTGATCACGAACGACTCGCCAAGCCTTCAGTGGCATGGCATTCGTGCAGAGTTTCCTCAGCGACAGGACCCGCGCCCTCAACGATAAAACCCGGGGCGGGGCCCCGGGTTGATCAGTATTCAGCGACTCCGGCGCCCTGTCGGGACAGCCGGTGGTTCGAGATGGTTTACGGGTGGATGTAGGCCCAGCCTTCGGCCTGCCGGTCGGCCAGGTACGCCACACCCGACGGCACTACGTCCGACTCTTCGGTGTAATAGAGGTCTTCCACGTCGAGATTCTTGCCGCGCATGGTGTTGGCACAGACCTTGATCTGGACCTCGTGCGCCTTGACATTGTCGATGGCCGCCTGCAGCTGCGGGTCTTCGCGCGCCTCGGTGAGCATGTCGATGCCGCCGCCGTGGACCGCGATCTCGATCTCGGTCTCCTCGCCCGAAGGCGAGTTGATGTGGTTGGTCACGTTGCGCAGGCCGGCCTTGATGGTCTTCATGTCAGCCGAGTTGAAATGATAGACGACCTGCTTGGTCTTCTCGGTCTCGGCCAGGGCGACGTTGGACTGCAGCGCCAGCGGCGCGGCGATCATCACGGCGAGGGTGGCGATCAGCTTTTTCATGGTTTCCTCCTTCAGTATCAAAACCGGTGAAGTCACCTTACGCCACCAATACCCGAGCAAAGAAGTCGATTATTTTTATTCAGCGAGCACATCCACAAATCAAAGCAGTTGCGAATATTCGCAACTCTTTTCTTAAGAAAACAGCAAGATACGGACACCGAAACACAACCCACCCCGGAAAACACAAAAGGCCCGTCGAATGACGGGCCTTTTCGGAACCGAAGCGGACGGGCCCGACTGGATCAGGCGTCGTTGTTGCCTCGAGTGACGATGCCCCGACTGCGCGAGAAGTCCAGCATGCGCTGGATCGACTCGACCGCCTTGACGCGGACCGCCGGGTCGACGGTGATCTCGTGGTCTTGCGGATGCTTGAGGGCATCGCGCACGCTCACCAGGCCGTTCATGGCCATCCAGGGGCAATGCGCGCAGGAGACGCAGGTCGCCGAGCGGCCGCCGGTGGGCGCCTCGATCAGCGTCTTGCCCGGCGCGGCCTCCGCCATCTTGTGGAAGATGCCGCGGTCGGTCGCCACGATCAGGGTCTCGTTGGGCAGCTCGGTGGCCGCCTTGATCAGCTGCGAGGTGGAACCCACCCGGTCGGCCATGTTCACCACCGCCTCGGGGGATTCCGGGTGGACCAGGATGGCCGCTTCGGGATGCTTTTCCTTGAGCTCGGCCAGCGCGTCGGCGCGGAACTCGTCGTGGACCACGCAGGAGCCCTCCCAGAGCAGCATGTCCGCGCCGGTCTTGTCGCGGATGTAGCGCCCCAGGTGCTTGTCCGGCGCCCAGAGGATCTTCTCGCCACGATCCTTCAAGTGCGAGACGATCTCCAGGGCGTTGGAACTGGTCACCACCCAGTCGGCGCGCGCCTTCACCTCGGCCGAGGTATTGGCGTAGACCACCACGGTGCGGTCGGGGTGCGCGTCGCAGAACGCGGTGAACTCCTCGGGCGGGCAACCCAGATCCAGCGAGCATTCGGCGTGCAGCTCGGGCATCAGCACGCGCTTTTCCGGGCTCAGGATCTTGGCGGTCTCGCCCATGAAGCGCACCCCGCAGACCACCAGCGTCTGCGCCTCGTGCTCGGCGCCGAAGGCGGCCATGTCGAGCGAGTCCGAGACCCGTCCGCCGGTCTCGTCGGCCAGCTTCTGCAGGTCCTCGTCGACGTAGTAGTGCACCACCAGCACCGCGTCCTGCTCGACCAGCAAGCCCTTGATCTCGGCGCGCAGGGCCTCGCGCTCGGCGTCGGTCACTGCTGCGGCCGGCTTGGAGGCCAGCGCAATGCGGGCGATCTCGGGTTCGAGGGCGACGGGGATCTCGCGCGCGGCGCGGTCCGATTGGGCATTCGCGGTCATACTGCCTCCCGGGAAGGGCGGCGCGCCGGGTCGGCCCGGCGGCCAACGAACAGGGCATTGCTGCCACCCATGACTATAGACGGCAGCACCGATTGCAAGCGTAGGAGTGGAGGATCAGCCCTTGTCTTCCTTGTTTTCCTTGGGCGGCAGGCGCACGCGAATGGAGAGTTCGCGCAGCGCGGCCGGGTCGATCTCGCCGGGCGCGTCGGTCAACAGGCAGGCGGCCGACTGGGTCTTGGGGAAGGCGATCACGTCGCGGATCGAGGTCGCGCCGCTCATCAGCATGGCGATGCGATCGAGACCGAAGGCGACACCGGCCATCGGCGGCGCGCCGTACTTGAGCGCGTCGAGCAGGAAGCCGAACTTCTCGTTGGCCTCCTCCTCGTCGATGCCCAGCTTGGCGAAGACGTGCCGCTGCATCTCCGGCTCGTGGATACGCACCGAACCGCCGCCGAGCTCGTAGCCGTTGAGCACGAAGTCGTAGGCCCGCGAACGGACGTTCTCCGGGTCGGAGTCGAGCTTGTCGACGTCGTCCGGATGCGGCGCGGTGAAGGGGTGGTGCAGCGCGTAGAAACGACCGTCCTTCTCGTCGAACTCGAACATCGGGAAGTCGACCACCCACAGCGCCTTGAAGCCGTGCTCGACCAGGCCAAGGTCGTGACCGAGGCGCACGCGCAGCGCGCCGAGCGCCTCGTTGACGATCTTGGCCTTGTCGGCGCCGAAGAAGATCAGGTCGCCGTCGGCCGCATTGGTGCGTTCCATGATGCCGGCGATCGCCTCGTCGGTGAGGAACTTGAGGATCGGCGACTGCAGGCCCTCGCGACCGGCGGTCGCGTCGTTGACCTTGATGTAGGCCAGGCCCTTGGCGCCGAAGATCGAGACGTACTTGGTGTAGTCATCGATCTGGCTGCGCGGCATCTTGCCGCCCTGCGGGACGTGCAGGGCGGCGACACGGCCGCGCGGGTCATTGGCCGGGCCGGAGAAGACCTTGAAGTCGACATCCTTGACCAGATCGGCCACGTCGACCAGTTCCAGCGGGATGCGCAGGTCCGGCTTGTCCGAACCGAATCGGCGCATGGCCTCATGCCAGGTCAGGCGCGGCAGCGGATCGTGCAACGGCACCTCGACGGTCTCGATGAACAGGTGGCGCATCATGTTCTCGATCAGACCCATCACCGTCTCTTCGTCGGCGAAGCTCATCTCCATGTCGAGCTGGGTGAACTCCGGCTGACGGTCGGCGCGCAGGTCCTCGTCGCGGAAGCACTTGACGATCTGGTAGTAGCGCTCGATCCCCGCGACCATCAACAGCTGCTTGAACAGCTGTGGCGACTGCGGCAGGGCGAAGAACTCGCCCGGGTGGGTGCGCGAGGGCACGAGGTAGTCGCGCGCGCCTTCCGGGGTGGCGCGGGTGAGCACCGGAGTCTCGACGTCGATAAAGCCGGCATCGTCGAGGAAACGGCGCATGGCGCTGGTCACCCGGTGGCGCAGGCGCAGGCGCTCGAGCATCTCCGGGCGACGCAGGTCGAGGTAGCGATAACGCAGGCGCACGTCCTCGGAGACGCGCTCGTCGTCGAGCTGGAACGGCAGCGGCTCGGCGCGGTTGAGCACGGTCAGCGACAGGCCGAGCACCTCGATCTGCCCCGAACGGATATTGGGATTCTCGGTGCCCTCGGGGCGATTGCGCACCCGGCCGCGCACCTGGATGACGAACTCGTTGCGCAGGGTCTCGGCGACCGCGAACATCTCGGGGTCGTCCGGATCGAACACCACCTGCACCAGTCCGTCCCGGTCGCGCAGGTCGACGAAGATCACGCCGCCGTGGTCACGGCGCCGGTTTACCCAGCCGACCAGCTGCACTTCCTTGTCGAGGAGCGCCTGGTCCACTTGACCGCAGGTGTGTGTCCGCATCTGCATCGTTCTTCAGCCCGTATGGTGAGAAAAGCCCGCTATAGTAGCGCCGGACGCGGGATTTTTCGAGCGCCGGGCAGGCGGGTCACGCCTCGTCGCGGGGATCGGCGGCGCGCTGACGCCCCAGGTAGGGTTCGGGCGGCGGCTCGTCGAGCAGACGGCCATCGACGTCGCGGCGCGGCGGGACGACCACCCCGAGAGAAACCACCATGCGGAATCCCTCCTCGATGGTCATGTTGAGCTCGACCAGCTCCGAGCGCGGCACCATGATGACGAACCCCGAGGTGGGGTTGGGCGCGGTGGGCACGAACAGGGTCACCAGATGCTCCTCGGTGCGATCCTGCACCTCGCCGATGGGCTCGCCGGACACGAAGGCGATCGACCAAGCATTGCGGCGTGGATACTCCACCAGGACCACCTCGCGAAACGAGCGCGAATCCTGCGAGACGAAGGTCTCGACCACCTGCTTGACCGCCGAGTAGATGCTGCGCACCAGCGGGATGCGGTTGAGCAGCCGCTCCCAGGCGTGGATCAGGCTGCGGCCGAGGATGTTGGCGACCAGCGCGCCGGTGAGCAGGACGATCACCACGGCGAAGAACGCGCCCATCCCCGGCAGCTCGAAGCCGATCAGTTCCTCGGGCCGATAGGCCCTCGGCAGCAGGACGATGCTCTTGTCCATGAAGGAGATCAGGGCGTTGACCACCCAGAAGGTGACCGCCAGCGGCGCCCAGACGAGGATGCCGGCGATCAGCCAGCGGCGCAGGGTGACGAAACGCCCGCCCTTGCCCGACTTGCCGTCCTCCGGAGTCTCCGGCTGCTCGCTCATGCGCCCATCCCCGGGATCAGCGGCCGCAGCCAGGAGGCGATCGCCGCCAGCAGGGCCAGCGCGGCAAACAGGGTGAACCACTGGCGCAGGCGCTGGTAGGACCAGCCCACCGGCAGGCTGTCGAGCCAGCGCCGGTCGACCTGCCAGGAAAGGATCAGCAGCAGGAACAGCAGGGAGAGCGACAACACCGCCCAGGGCAGCATCGCCGCGATCCAGGCCGCCAGCACCAGCAACGCCCCCCAGGCGAGCCGGTGACGCGCATCACCCACCAGCAGGGCCCGCTCGGCGGGCGTCGTCGCCAGCACCACGCCCCAGTGAATCGCGCCGAGGAAACCGAGCATGACGGCCGCGTAGGCGGACAAAGCATCGAGCCCGTGGGCAGCCCAGCCCGGCGAACCCAGCCAGGCCAGCAGGGCCAGCCCCCAGAACGGCACCAGCAGTCCGAGTGCCAGCAGGTAGGCGGTCGCGCGCATTCCGGTCTCCTTGGCCGAGGGCCGTGATCACGCCGTCCCGGCGTGGTGAACCTGCCCTCATTCTAGGCCAGGTTGGCACGGGGCAACCAGGGAGACCACCACCAACGACGACGCCCGGGGGCCCCCGGGCGTGGAGAGCGCGGGCTGGCCGACCGCTCAGCCGACGTTGAACTTGCTCACCAGTCGGGAGAGCTCGTGCGCGTAACGGGCCACCGACTCGCCCGCCTCGGCGGTCTCCTGGGCCGAGTTCGCGTTCTCCGAGGTGGTCTCGCTCATGTGCTCGATGCTGGTCTTCATCTCGCCGGACACGGCGGTCTGCTCCTCGGCGGCCGCGGCGATGCGCGTGCTCATGTCCTCGAGCCGCTCGAAGGCGCTGGCGATCTCGTTGAGCATGCGATCGGCCTCGGTGACTGCCTCGAGGCTCCTGTTGCTCACCTCGCGACCGGAGGTCATCGCCTCGACCGCCTCCGAGGCCCCCTCGCGCAGGCGGGCGATGATGTCGGTGATCTCGCGGGTCGAATCCTGGGTGCGATTGGCCAGCGAACGCACCTCCTCGGCGACCACGGCGAAACCTCGACCCTGCTCGCCGGCGCGCGCCGCCTCGATGGCCGCGTTCAGCGCCAGCAGGTTGGTCTGCTCGGCGATCGCGCCGATCACGTCGAGCACCTTGCCGATCGACTGCGACTGCTCGGAGAGGTTCGCCACGATGCCCTCGGCCCGGGTCAGCACCTCGTCGAGCTCCTCGGCGTTGCGGGCGCTGCCGTTGACCTGCCCCAGGCCATCGTGCAACTGCCGGTTCGCCTGCTGGACCGCCGAGCTGGCCTCCTCGGCGCCGCGAGCGACCTCCTCGGCCGCCTCGAGCGTCTGACCCATGCCGCTCATCAACGAGTCGATCGCCGCCTCCTCGCGCTGGGCGCCTTCGCGGCCCCGCTGCGATGCCCGCTCGAGGCTCTCGGAGGCCTCGGACATGGCCGAGGACGAGCGGGCCACCTCGCGCACCAGGTTCTGCGCGGTGTCGGCGAAGGTGTTGAATGCCGCCCCCACCTGGGCGATCTCGTCATTGCCCTCGGCCGGCAGGCGCCGGGTGAGGTCTCCGTCACCCTCGGCGATATCCCGCATGCGGCCGGCGATCTGCTGCAATGGCCGGGAGATCGTCAGCACCGACAGCCAGGCCAGCAGGCCGACCACCAGGATCCCGACGACCACCGAACCGATCTGCCAGTTGCTGGTCGATTGCAGCGCCGCGAGCAGACTGTCGGAGCGCTCGGCGATCTGTCCTCGCTCGCGATCGACGATCGACTGGGCGCTCTGCTCGATTTCCCGGAAGACCGGCGTGAGTTCGGTGCGCACCAGGTAGGCGTCCATGCGCCACTTGTCGGAGGCGTGCAGGTCGAAGGCGTGGTCGGCAGCCTCGATGAACTGGGGGACCTTCTCGTTGAGCTGCTCGATGGTGTCGAGTTGCTCGAAGGTCAGCAGGTAGTCGTACTCCTCGGCAATCTTCCGCGAGCGCTCGAGCACCTGGCCGGCATAGAGATCGAAGTTCTCGCGCAGCGCCGGCGAGCGAAAGGAGATGAAGCCGCGCAGACCGGCGACCACGTTGCCCCAGTCGCCCTGAAGCCGGGCGAGGTCGATCACCAGCTGGCGACGGGAGTAACGACTGGCGTCAGCATCCTCCTCGGCGTTGAGCAGTTGCCCGAGCAGCCCCGAGATCTCGCGCTGCAAGGGGTTGGCATGCTCGTTGGCGTACTGCATCCCCGGGTTGTTGGCGGCCTCGTCACCGGAAATGGCGATGATCTTCTCGGCCGTGGTGGTGAACCGGTCGATCTGCTCGTCGAGGCGACCGCCCGCGTCGCCGTCCGCCTGGTCACGATGGCGCGCCAGGTCGGCCCGCGCGGCCTCGACCTTCTCCAACGCGTCGCGGAAGCGCGCCAGGTCCTCGTCACGCTGGCTCTGGAGATAGAAGCCCAGCGCCCCGACCCCGCGCTCGATCTGGGTGCGGACGGCAACGGCCGCGAACGCCGCCGGCTGACCGCGCTCGACCACCTCCTCGACCTCGTCGGCGACCTTGGTCATGTTCACCATCGTCAACACCGCGATGGCGATCATCAGGGCAAGGATCAGCCCGAACCCGATCAGGTTCTTCTGCGACAAACTGAAACGATTCAACAACGCCAACATCTGCTCCTCCTACCCTCTAGCCCGCGTCAGGCGGATCCATACCCGTACGATTCCGGTGGGCAGGAGGGGTTATCGACCCCGGCAACGAAAACTTGATGTTACCGGCTCATGACGTCGCGCCGGTACGCGCCGATCAACCACGGCTCCCCTCAGCCGCCCACGGCGTTCATCAGGAACGCCACGAATCCGGCCACCACGAGCAGGATCAGCACCACCCCCAGCCATTCCTCGCGCGAGCCCTTGCGACTGGCCGCCATCATCGGCTTGACCCGCGGCAGCAGGAACAGCAGCACCGCGCCCAGCAGCACGGCCATGCCGATCTTCATCCAGAGATCCATTGCGCCCTCCTTCACGACCCGACACATGTCGGCGGATACAAGAAGGCCCCTTGCAGGAACAAGGGGCCCGGTTTGCCGGCATCCCCGGCCCGGTCGGGCCGAGGGACAATTGCCGGCATCAGTCGTTCTGGCTCATCCCCAGCAGGCTGAGCAGGTGCACGAACAGGTTGAAGATGTTCAGATACAGGCTAACGGTCAGCAGCAGGTAATTGTCTTCGCCGCCGTTCACCATCCGCCCGGTGTCGTAGAGGATGAAACCGCTCATCAGGAGCACGACCGCCGCGGAGATCGCCATCGACAGGGCCGGGATCTCGAGGAAGATGTTGCCCAGCATGGCCGCGAGCACTACCACCAGTCCGACGACGAGAAAACCGCCCATGAAGGAGAAATCGCGCCGCGAGACCAGCGCGTAGGCGGACAGGCCGAGGAAGATCGCCCCCGTGCCGCCCAGCGCGGTCATCACGATCTGCCCGCCGTTGGGCAGTGACAGGTAATGGCTCAGCATCGGCCCCAGACCGAAGCCCAGCAGGCCGGTGATGGCGAACACCACCCCGAGCCCGGCGGCCGAATGGGCCGTGCGCGGCAGGACGAACCAGACCAGCACCAATGCGGCACCCAGCGTGAGCAGCGAGGTCCAGCCCGGCACGCCGGCGAGTAGGGAGACCGTCGCCGTCAGCGCCGAGAACAGCAGCGTCAGCGACAGCATCATGTAGGTGTTGCGGATGACCTTGTGGGTCTCGAGTTGGGCGACCCCCGTCTGGACGGTGGCCTGATTCTCGAATGCCATGCAACCTCACCTCGTCTCTGGTATTCATGTGATTCGGGTTTGATCCCGGAGTATAAGTGCTGTGAACTCAAGCGCAATCGCCCGATCGATCTTCTCCCAAGGAGCCCCGTCCGTGTCCGACCTCGCCACCCGACCGCGCCGCGTCCTGATTACCGGCTGCTCGTCCGGCATCGGCCGATGCGCCGCCGAGACGCTGGCCGCGCGCGGTCACCACGTGGTCGCCAGCCTGCGCGACCCGGCCGATCTGGCCGACTGGCCACATGGCCACATCCCGGCCGTGCAACTGGACCTCGACGATTCCGAGTCCATCGTCACGGGCCTCGCCGCGGCGGTCGAGGCGGCCGGCGGCCCGATCGAGGCCCTGTTCAACAACGGAGCCTACGGGCAACCGGGCGCGGTCGAGGATTTGACACGCGACACCCTGCGCGCACAGCTCGAGACCAATCTCCTGGGCACGGTCGAGTTGACCAACCTCGTCATCCCGGCGATGCGCGATGCCGGCTTCGGCCGCATCGTGCAGAACAGCTCGGTGCTGGGGGTGAGTGCGCTCGCCTTTCGCGGGGCCTACGTGGCCTCGAAGTTCGCGCTCGAGGGCATCAGCGACACGATGCGACTGGAACTCGCCGGCAGCGGCATCGACGTCTCGCTGATCGAGCCCGGTCCGATCGCCTCGCGATTCCGCGCCAACGCCCAGCGCGCCTTCGAGGCGAACATCGACTGGCGGCAGTCGGTGCACCGCGACGCCTACGAGCGCCAGCTCGAGCGGCTGAAGAAACCCGGTCCGGCCGCGCCGTTCACCCTGGAGCCGGATGCCGTGGTCCGCCGGGTAATCCACGCGATCGAGTCGCGTCGGCCGAAAGCACGCTACCCGGTGACCGTGCCGACCTACCTGTTTGCCGTGCTCAAGCGCCTCCTGACGACCCGGGCCATGGACCGGGTGCTGGCGCGCGCCTCGGGTGGCGGCAAACGCTGATGGGCGCCCTCGACTCGCCCATCGCGCAGCTCTACGTCCTGGTCGAATGGACGATCCGGCTCGCCGCCCTGTTCATCGTGCCGCTGCGCCGCCCACCCACGGCCGCCACCGCCTGGCTGCTGCTGCTCTTCTTCCTGCCCATCGTCGGGCTGGTGATGTACCTGCTGGTGGGCCGGCCGCGCATTTCCCGCGACCGGGCCGAGAAGATCGTGCAGTTGACGCAGATCCTCCGACCGATCACCGAACGCCTGGCCCGGGTGGAACCGCAGGGAAGCGGCAACCTGCCGGCCCGCTTCGCCTCGGTCGACCAGATGGTGCGCCGGTGGCGGCAGTTTCCGCTCTTCGACGGCAACCGCATCACCCTGATCGACTCGATGGACGCCTTCGTCGCCGAGCTGGTGCGCGAGATCGACGCCGCCCGACATCATGTCCACCTGACCTTCTACATCGTCGCGATCGACCGGGCCACCCGCCCGGTGTTCGACGCCTTGGAGCGGGCGGCCGCAAGGGGCGTGACCGTCCGGCTGATCGCCGACGATTTCGGCTCCAAGCGGGCCATGCGCCGACTGCGACGTCTCGCCCGGCGCGGCATCGCGGTCGGCCGTGCCTTCCCACGCTCCAAGCTGCCGCGCAAGTCGGCACGATTCGATCTGCGCAACCACCGCAAGCTGGTGGTAGTCGACGGCCGGCTCGGCTTTACCGGCTCGATGAACCTGGTCCACCCGGAGTTCCGCCGCGGTCTGCGCTACGAGGATCTGATGCTGCGTATCGAGGGGCCGGTGGTGCTCGAACTGCAGGCCGTGTTTGCCGGCGACTGGTACCTGGAGACCGGCCTGCTGCTGGACGACGAGGCCCATTTCCCGTCCCTGCCGGTGGCCGGCCATGAATCCTGTATCGGCCTGCCCAGCGGCCCCGAGTACCCCGAACCGCTGCTCCAGCGCCTGCTGCTCGGCCTGCTGCATGCCGCCACCGAGCGACTCGAGGTCGTCACCCCGTATTTCGTCCCCGACGAATCCACCCTCGACGCCCTCAAGGCCGCCGCCCGCCGCGGGGTGCACTGCGAGCTGATCCTGCCCGAATCGCTCGACCATCCGCTGGTGCAACTGGCGCAGGAATCCTACTTCGACGAACTGCTCGAGGCCGGGGTGATCATCCGCCGCCATCCGGACCGGCTGCTGCACAGCAAGATCACCCTCTGCGACGGACGGATCTCGCTGGTCGGCAGCGCCAACCTCGACGTGCGTTCCTCGCTGATAAACGCCGAGTTCGGCCTGCTGTGCTACTCGAGCGAGACCGCCGCGCGCCTGGCCGACCAGATCGAGTCCTACCGGCGCGCCTGCCCCCGCCTGCAAGGTGACGAGTGGGGAGCACGCAGCCGCGGTCGCATCCTGGCGCAGAACATCGCCCGGCTGACCACGCCCCTGTTGTGAGGGGAAACCCTGCAGGCTTTCCTGAGCCAGCATGAAAAACGGCGCCCTCGGGCGCCGTTTGTTCCGGTTCACGACAGGACGTTCAGCGACTCGCGGCCCGCTGGTCGAGAGCGACCAGCATCCGATCCTTCCCGCGCAGTTCCCGCGAAAAGTCGCGCGCCGCGGCCAATTCCTCCTCGTCCATTTCACCGAGGAACGACTGCATCAGGTCGTCGGCCGCGCGGTGACCGTTCTCCACCATCGGACTGAGCAGGCCGTAGGCGGCGACGTAGTCCGGCTCCTCCAGTCCCAGACCATGGGCATACATCATGCCGAGGTTGTAGCGCGCCACGGTGTGTCCCTGGGCGGCCGCCTCGCGGTACCAGTGAAGAGCCTTGTCGTAGTCCGGCTCGATGCCTTCCTCACCAAGGTAGACCGCCGCCAGGTTGCTCTGCGCCCGAGCGTAGCCCTTCTCGGCGGCCCGCTCGAACCAGTCGAGCGCCTTGGTGCGATCCCGCTCGACGCCCTGGCCCTCGAAGTACATGGTGCCGACCGCCAACTGGCTGGGGGCGAAACCGGCCTCGGCGGCCTCGCGGTACCAGCGCAGGCCCACTTCCGGGTCGGCCTCGACCATCTTGCCGTTGGAATACATGTGTCCCATGACGTACTGGGCGAAGATGTCGCCCTCTTCGGCCTTGGGCAGCCAGTGCTCGACCCCGCCGTTCGCGTAGATATCCTGCGAGACCGCCGCCGGGACGTCTCCCGCCTGCGCGGACAAGGGAAGAGCCAGCCCGCCGGCGGCCAGCGAGAAGACGGCTGCTCGCGCCAGGCGGCCGACGCCGAATGTCGTGGTGCGTTCCATGGTCCCTGCCCTCGTTCTGCCCCGGTCGGACAAGTAAGCTTGTCCCGACGGCCGCGGAAATTCAATCGCAAATTCTCACACCGAGTGGCTGATTTGCAAGCAAAAACATCATCCGATGTCCCCAGCATGCACTCCGACACACCTCCACGGCCGGCGGGCCCGGATACCTCGTTAGGGAAACTCTGCACGATTCGATGGCATCTCTGGCTCGCGGGTTTGTTCGCAATC
>CAYUAO010000062.1:0-9189 GCA_964442775.1 uncultured Halothiobacillus sp.
TCGGCGTTGTGGTAGACCTCCTGGACGTCATCGAGGTCCTCGAGCATGTCGATCAGCCTGACCACCTTCTCGGCGTTCTCGCCCTCGACCGGGGCGGTGGTCGAGGCGCGCATGGTGACCTCGCTTTCCTCCGGCGGCAGGCCGGCGTCGATCATCGCCTGCTTGACGTCGCTGTACGTCTCCGGGGTGGTGATCACCTCGATCGCGTTGTCGTCGAACACCTCGATGTCCTCGGCACCGGCCTCCATCGCCGCCTCCATGATCGGATCCTCGTCGCTACCCGGCGGGTAGTAGAGCACGCCGATGCGGGAGAACAGGAACGCGACCGAACCGTCGGTGCCGAGGTTGCCGCCGTTCTTGGAGAAGGCGTGGCGCACGTCGGCGACCGTGCGGGTGTTGTTGTCGGTCATGCCGGTCACGTAGACGGCCACACCACCCGGGCCGTAGCCCTCGAAGGTGACCTCGACAAAATCCTGCCCTTCCAGGTCACCGGCCCCGCGCTTGGCGGCACGTTCGATGGTGTCCTTGGGCATGTTCGCTCCCAGGGCCTTGTCCCAGGCCAGGCGCAGGCGCGGGTTGGCCGCCGGGTCGGCGTTGCCGCCCGTGCGCGCCGCAACCGTGATCTCGCGGATGATCTTGGTCCAGAGCTTGCCACGCTTCTTGTCCTGCGCGGCCTTGCGATGCTTGATGTTCGCCCACTTGCTGTGACCGGCCATTCTCCACCTTTGCTGTTGCTGGCAGGGCTCGCTCGCGCGGGCCCGGCTCACCAGTTGACTGACATGATGGCGGGGATTCTATCACCGCCATCCGACATGCCGATGAGCCGCCCGTCTTCGGCATGCCCGAAAAAAACGAAACATTCAGGAACTCTCGTCCCGACTCGTTGACACAGGGCCAGCGAGCGACATTCCCGCTCGCGATTCGGCAAGCGACCGAAACATTCACGTACGACCTGAAAAGGTGTTTTCTATGAAACTCGAAGCCAAGACCATCGCTACACTGATCAGCAGCACGGCATTGGCGACGATGATCGGCATGGGCAGCGCCCATGCCCAGAGCTCCGGCGGTGGCGCCGCCCCACAACCACAGCAACAGCCGCAAGGCGGCGGTGGTGCGCAGGGCGGTGCTCAAGGCGGCGCCCAGGGTGGCGCACAAGGCGGTGCCCAGGGTGGAGCTCAAGGCGGTGCCCAGGGTGGCGCACAAGGCGGTGCCCAGGGCGGCGCGCAAGGCGGTGCCCAGGGTGGCGCACAAGGTGGCGCCGGCGCCCAGGGTGGCGCTGACGGTGCCGTTCCGCCGCCGACCGCCGGAGACAAGGACGAGGACAAGGACAAAGAGAAGGACGGCGGCGGCATGGGCATGTAACCCATCGCCCGGGGTGGCCGCCCCGCACCCTTGTTTCAGAACGCCCGGCACCATCGCCGGGCGTTCGTGTTTCCGGGCTCCCAGTCAGGATGTGGAACGGTGGTCACCCCGCGTTGCCCGATACCAGAGCATCCACAGGGTCAAGGCTGCCAGATACAACACCCCCATTCCCATCGACAGCGCGAACAGGGAATCGGCAAGCAAGGCCACCAGCAGTCCCGAGACGAGCCCGGCGAACGCCATCTGCGTCGCCCCCTGCAGGGCCGAGGCCAGGCCACGCTGGGCCGGCCAGTAGTCAAGCGCGGTGATGTTCAACGCCGGCATGGTGGTCGCCATGCCCATGACGTACAGCGTGATCGGCGTGACCGTAAGCCAGACGCCGTGCGTGACGTCCGGCGGCTGAACCCAGGCCTGGACGAGGTTGTAGATCACCGCCAGGCCGGTCAGCGCAAGCCCCAGGGCCATGGTGGCGGTCATGCTGATCCGCCCGGCGAGCCAGCGCGTCAGGCGGCTGCCGACGATCAAGCCGACCACCAATGGCACGAAGAACTTCCAGAAGTCGGTCTCGGACTGGCCGAGGTGGTCGATCAGGATCGCCGGGGCCGCGGCGACGTACAGGAACATGCCGCCGAACAGGAACGCGAACACGAGTATCAACTGCATGTAGCGCGGGTGGGCCAGCGCCCGCGCATAGCTCTTGAACACGAAACGCGGCGCGAACGACTGGCGTGCCTCGGGCGCGACCGTTTCCGGCAGCAGTCGCCAGATCGCTACCACCAGCAGCACGGAGAACCCCAGCAGGAACCAGAACACCGACCGCCAGCCGAACCACTCATGCAACCATCCGCCGATGATGGGCGCGGCCGCCGGCGCGGCGGCGAAGATCAACATCACGTTGGCCATTACCCGCTGGGCATCGGCGCCGGCGAACAGGTCGCGCACCAGCGCCCGGCCGATCACCACACCCGCCCCGGCCGCGAGCCCCTGCCCGATCCGTGCGGCGATCAGTTGACCGATGCTCTGCGAGAGCGCGGCGAAGACGGTCATCAGGGCATAGGCAAACAGGGCGAGCAGGATCACGCGCTTGCGGCCGAAGCTGTCGGACGCCGGCCCGTAGAACAGCATCATCGAACCGAAGGCGAGCAGGTAGAGCGAGAGGGTCTGCTGGATCGCCGCCTGCCCCACGCCGAACTCGTCGCCGATGGCGTGGAAGGAGGGCAGATAGGCATCGACGGTGAACGGCGCGAGCATCAACAGCCCGGCGATCACCAGGATCAGGACGGCGGCGGCCCGCCCCCGCGGGGCGTCAGCGGGATCGCCGACGGGCGCGCTCACGCCGGGGCGAGTTCGCGCACGCCGGAGCGATAGCGCAGGAAGCTCTTGAGCTGCTGGTGGCCGTGCTGGGTGAGGATCGACTCGGGGTGGAACTGGACGCCCTCGATGGCGTATTCGCGATGGCGGAATCCCATGACCTCGTCGATCGAACCGTCGGCGTTCTGCGTCCAGGCTGTCACCTCGAGCACCTCGGGGATGCTGTCACGGGCGACAACCAGCGAGTGGTAGCGGGTTGCCTCGAAGGGGTTGGGCAGGCCTTCGAACACGCCCTGGCCGGTGTGGTGGACCGGCGAGACCTTGCCGTGCATGACCTCGCGGGCACGCACCACCTTGCCGCCGAAGACCTGGCCGATCGCCTGGTGGCCGAGGCACACCCCCAGGATGGGCAGCCTGCCGGCGAAGTGACGGATCACATCGAGCGAGATGCCGGCCTGGTCGGGGTCGCAGGGGCCGGGGGAGACGACGATGTGGCTCGGCGCGCGCGCCTCGATCTCCTCGATGGTGACCTGGTCGTTGCGCGCCACCCAGACTTCTTCACCCAGCTCGCCGAGGTACTGGACGAGGTTGTAGGTGAACGAATCGTAGTTGTCGAGCACAAAAGTCACGTTCAGACCAACCTATTGTTTTGTAAGGGCTTTTCTGCGGAGGCGCCTCTTTCTGACTCACAATCTGACTCACAATTGGCGGCAAGAAAGACCGCCCAACGCAAGCCTGACTCACAGTCCGCGCAAACTTGATTCGCAGCCCAAGAAGTATACCTCACGCCGCGGCCCAAAGTGACGTTGCAGCCCAGCTGGATAGGTTGCTAACGTTGGCTTGATCCGCCCTTGGCAGTACGCACCACTTCGATCGATCCACAGTGGTGCCGACCCCTTGGGCTTCTTTGTTTGCATCCGAACCGGGCAGAAGGGGGCACCTCATCCCAGTCATGAAAGCTGGCGGCATAACCCCAGTTTCCGTAGATCAGGGTTCCGCTGATCAAGATACCGCTCCCTATGTCTAGCTCGTGCCGCCGGAACCCGGATTACAGGACAGGCTCGAGAGAGGGTTGCCCTAAATAATCCTCTCGACCCGGATGATCTTCTGCTGACCATCGGGTGAGCGGTAACCGACCTCCTCTCCAGCCGATGCGCCGAGCAAGGTGGCTGCAAGAGGAGCGTTCTGGTTGATGACACCGATAGAAACATCGCTGGCTCCCGACGCAATTATCTGCATGGAACCCACGGTTTCATCATCGGACCCAGCTTTTCGCATCGCGTAGTAGACAGTCTTCCCAACCTCGACCGTCTGCTCGTCATCAACGCCCGTATTCTTCGCTGGACCGGCCGTGGCGCTCGCCTCGCGCTCGGCGCTATCTACCTCCGTCACTGTGAATGCAGGCGCCCCATTTGGCTCTTCGCTGCGCTGGTCTTCAGCAGCGACTTCCGCCGCATCAAACAAGTCCTCCTGGCGGTCGTTGTCGCGTGACACCGCCCCCTCGCTGTGAACGAACACGCGCCGCTCGTAGACCGGGCGCTCATCAACGCCCTCATCCTCGCTCACCGGCTCAATGCCCATCTGCTTGAGCACTTGCCCGAGGTGCTGGATCTGCTTGTGAGGATCAGCTGCGAAATCACTACCCCAGCATCGCCAGAATTCCCATCCGGCTCGCTCAAGGTTGCGTTGGCGCTGCGCGTCTTCCTTTTCCCGCCCTCGGTGATACTTGTCCCCGTCGAGCTCCACCGCCAATCGCTTGTCGTTGCCTCCCTCGATCACCATGTCGATCCGATACGCGCCAACGGGAACCTGCGGAGTGACACGGTAGCCTCTCCGGGTGATCTCATCGTAGAAGCGTTCCTCGAAACTCGACTCGCACTTCTCCCGCATGTCGGCTCGCGCCATGTTCGGAGCCGAGCGCTGGGCCGTTTCCATGTAATCCAGCAACCTGGCCCGCCAGTCGGCAGGGTTCATCGCGGTCCTGGGGAAACTGTGGAACACGATCATCTGATCCTTGGCACGGGACGCGGTGACGTTGATCTTCCTTGCGTTGTCATCGTTCTCGTGCAGCTTGCGGACGGTGCCGTTTTCGCTCGCAACCACCCGGAACCCAATGAGCATGATGTCGGCCTCACGGCCCTGGAAGTCACTCGCCCCGCCGACGTGCAGATCGCGGCGATGGATAAAGTCCTCTCCCAGTTCCTCGAGAACCCGGTTTAGGACGAGCTTGATCTGGTTTTCCGTCTTGGCTCCCCCACCGAACACGAGAATGCCGATCGTCTTGTCCTTCATGGAGGGCTCGGCTTCGATGGACCGCAACTCGGCAATCATCGCATCCACTTCCGCCTCATTTCTCCCGCCGCGGTCTTCCGAGGCCATCTTGACCTCAACGCTTACCAAGGGGGGATCAACGCGCTCCGATGGCTTCGGGACGCGCAAAGGAATGATTTTGTCGTCGTAGAAATGCTGGGACGAGAAATCGATGATCGGTCGGACGCAGCGGAAATGCTCGCGCAGACGAACAAGGTTGTCGGATAGGATCACCGAGCCCAGGTCATACAGTGAATTGCCGGGTAGCAACATGCTGCCTGACTCGACATCCCCCAGGTACTCCCTTTCCAGGCGCCCGATGGTCTCTTCCCGCATCCCTACACTCAGGGGCGAAACCTGCTTGTCGTCACCGACGATCAGTATCTTCTTGGCCCGAAGCAGGGGGAGCAAACCCCATGCGCTGGATTGCGACGCCTCATCGACCACGACGAGATCGAAATCCTCCAACACGGATGGCATCACATCGGACACCCAGTAGTGGGACATGATCCAGCAGGGGATCGCTTTGTAGGCGCGCTGCATTGCCTTCCTGGCTTCTCGCCGCCTCCTTGGCGCAGATTTGGTCTCGGTCTTCCCTTTTGGCAGCCGCTTCATCGCCTGCAGTGCCATCGTCATCTGCGACTTGGCTGCTGGGGTAATGTTTTCGGCCAACCCTTGCCATGCACGCTGCTCGATCAACGCGAGGTAGGCATCCTCCAACTGGCTCTCGACCGCGTGGCGCTTGACCTGCAGCGTCTCGAACTCATCCGCCTTCGGCACCGACTCAACGGCCGCCTCAACTCGAATCCACTCGTGAAATGCCCGAAACGCTCGAGGCGTTTCAAACGCCAGCAAGGCATCCAAACCCGTCTCGACCGGACTCGCGTTTTTCGGGCTAACAAGAAAGTCCGCCAACGTCGCGAAGCCTTCCTGCCGGAGTTTCTGCACCAACGCCTGGTAGGCGGTCGCCGACTTATACGATGCCCGAAACACCTCGTAATCCGAATGAGCTTCGACGTAACGATCGAGCAAGCTATCGAGATCCTCCCGCGCAACCCGGGCCGACTGCCGGATTTGGCTCAGGATGTTGCCCAGGGCATCGTGGCAGGCGGTGATCGACTTATCACTGGGGAGGTGTCGCCGCTCCTTGTCGATCGCCTTCAAAGCGCCGCGCAGTGAGGCTTCAATCTCCTGCTTGCTCCGCTCGGCCTGCTCGATCTCGCCATTGAGGCGATCCCTCTCGCTCCGCAGGTCGGCAACCTCGTGCATTTCGGACAGGGACAACACGGCACTCAGGACATTGCTCATCGAGCCAACATCGACACTGGGCATGACCTGACGACAGGGCTTCACCATATCGCCAAGAATGGCGGCGGTCTCGACAACGAGCTTGATGTCGTTCCGATAGCCATCCAACAGCGAGTCGAGCCGATCGATGTCCGATTCCTTGCCAGTAAACGCCACGGCCCAATCTGGCTCACGCCCCATCGCCTCGTTTACTCGACGGACGAGGTTCCGAGATACGCGCCTGGCTTCCTGGCGGAACTCGATCGCCCGCTCCACCGCCTTCCACTGTTGTTTGGTACTCGGCTCCACGCCTTGCACCGTCAGCTGGGACAGAGCGGACTTTGTGCTTTTATCCACCGCCAGCATCCCGATCAGGCCAGGCTTCTTACCTTGCATGGCTGCCTTGGAGACGATTTCGATGAACTTGGCAGTGAACGCTCCCTCACTGCTTGGCAGCTGAACATCGAAAGGCTCGATCTCGTCGTACAGCGCATCGACCTTCTCAGCCGATTTCAGCCATTCCGCCAGGCTCTCCGCATCGGAGCCGGGGGAAACAGACTCAAGCAGATCGTGGAGCCTCCCACCTGGGGTCAACGTGTCGGCAACCTTTCGGTGGGGTGTCACGGCACTGGCCTTGGCAAGCGCCTCCACGCTCGCCTTGGCCTTGTTGATCGCGTCCTGCACCTCCTCACTCGATCCGTCCACTGCCCCACCGGGGACCGCCTTGGACTGCTCTTCGATCTGCGCGTCGATAGCCCGCACCTGTTCGGCCAAGTCCGGAGCCTGATTCTCCGCGTGCTGGTGAGCGAGGGATTCCAGTTCGGCAGGAGGCATCAGGCTCGCGGGTGCCGGGCGGCTGGCAAGCGAGATCACATTCCCCGCCGCGATCACCGACATCAGATCCCGGCGAAGAACCAACAGCTGCTCCAACTCTCCATCTGACAGGGCGATCGGAAAGCCGAGTGGATCAGCTTTCATTACGTCGGTGAGCGCTTTGGCGATCGCAAGGCAGGCCGGCTGCAATTCGCCCGCCAGCCCGGCCATTCTGGTGCCGTGGTCGGCATCCTCGGTCGTTGGGAACGAGGGTTCTACTTGAACCGAGTCATCCGCTGCCTCAACAGGCGTGATCCATCCTTCTGGCACCGCCGGAGTTTTGATCAGCCATTGGCGGGCTTCGAGCACGTTCCCCCACTCCATCTGCCGCTTGCCGCTGGAAATGCGGATCGGCTCGTTGTGACCACGATGGAATGCCGCGAGTTTTTTATCGAGGAGCCGAAGCTGCTCGTGGAAGCCCGAAATCTTGTCCTGTGTCTGGTCAATCTTTTCGGCTTCCACGTTCTTGCGATAGTGGACGAGCTTCTCGTTGATGGCGTTGAACGCCGATTCCATCTCCTTAATGCCGCCCTCGTTTTCGATACGAGACATGGCGAGAGCCTGAATCCCCACGGGGAGGTGCTTTCTCAACGCCGATAGGGCCGACTCCTTTTCCGAGGTGACGAGCACTCGCCTTCCTCGCGCCAGCTGGTCGGAGATGATGTTGGAGATCGTGTGGGTTTTGCCCGTGCCGGGCGGCCCCTGGACGATCGCACCCAGACTCCCTTCCCTCTCGATGTGGCGAACAATCTCGATCTGCTCTTCGTTGTACGGCCGAGGGAAGTAGAGCCGTGAGCGCTGGTAGGCCGACCCATCGCGTCGACCACCCATGAGTGAGTCGCCGGCAAAGCCTTCGAAGATCGTGGGGGCGTCGTTCTCGCGGCCCGAGTCGGATGGCCCGTCGATCACCGCCCGCATGAGAGGAGAGTCATCTTTGGCGGCTTCGATCTGGCGCAGCAGCTTCTTGGCGTCATCCACCAGGACTTCGGTGCTTCTCTTCCTCGAGAACACGAGGATGTCCGCGGTTACCGCGGGGGCCGGATGGTCTGCCTTGTGCTCCTTCAAAGATTCCGCTGTCTGAGCGTCAGCGTGCACTTTGCCCGACACGGCTTTCAGAACCGGCTCGATGTCGACGAACTTCAAGTCGAAGCCGAAGCGCTCCGAGTTCTCCTCGATCACACCCTCGATGACCCCGGCCAAATCCCCCTGTGAAGCCCAATCGGCCTGTTCCAGACGGTGGGTTTCATTCCTGGGGTCATCCTCATCGAGCCGAAGGACCAGACTCTCTTGGTCATTCTCGACGCGCAGACGCCGCGTGATCAGCGGATAGTCAAACTCGGTTCCATCAAGATTGGCTGCCACCCGGCAAAAGCCCACCACGAAATCCGAAGCGGCTCCTCCGCTTGATAGCTGTTGCTGGAATTGGAAAAGTGGCTTGTAGACCTCTTGGTGTTCACGGAATCGCTTCTCTTCTTCCTGCTTTTCCCGACAAAAAAACTCCCAGTGCTTAACCAACACTTCGAGATCAGGGTTCCTGTCCCGCGATACTCGAACCACGGTCTTGGGCCAGTAGGCATCAAGATCGTGGGTCTCCGGATCGAACTTTGCGGCATCCTTCAGGTCCGCGAACGTCCAATGGATTTTTTCAGACTGCAGGCGTTCGCCGTGGTTTTGGCTTGGCTCAAACGAAAGTGGAACCGGAGACATCTCAACGCCATCCGAGGCGGCAAGCCTCCGCAACTCTTCCAGAGTGAACTCGGCAGCCGGGTTACTCGAAATCGACGCATTGGGGTCTTTGATGTCGCCGGAAACGAAGGCTCGCCCCAGGCTCTCCGGCAAAGGTTCCGGCGGCTTCATGCGGGGAACGCGAACCGCCTGGCCCGCATCTTCGATGGCAGCCCCTTCGACGGCCAGGATGTCATCGAGGGTCAGGGCAACTTGCGTACCCTTGTTCCTCCAGACCTTTTCGACCACTTTCGTCGACCGGTGCCAGTCAATGAGGTAGTCGATGATCTTGCGCCTGGGATCGTCTTCGGGCAGCGAGGA
>CAYUAO010000062.1:9289-11879 GCA_964442775.1 uncultured Halothiobacillus sp.
TGAAGACGAAGTATCTCGTGGGTGATTTCCGAGGGCGACATCGGCTCCCTTGAGTCTCGAAGAACCGTCTCGATGGCTGACTTCCATTTCATCATGCTTGCACCGTGCTTAATCTTTACCAGACGCTCCGCACCTGGGGGCCACGTGGCGTTCGGTTTGTGGTCATATTCTTGGCATTTGATCCACTCGGCCAGTCGCTCAATCGCGCCCGAGTGGAACCGCTCAAATGCGGAAATCGTGGTGGGCGTTGGAGTGGACGTGGGCAATCGAGCATGACTGATGCGGACGAGGTACGGCAGCCCTCCAACCCCGAAAAAACGGCAGCAATACCTTGAGCCATCAAACACCAGAAGGAGTAGAGCATAGAGTTTCGACAGGGGTGTTAATGCGCGATCTGACTCACAACCTGAATCACAACCTGACTCACAATGGGATTGGATTGCCACGAACACGCATAGACATGCACGGACACTATTATAAGCTAACCAACTGAATTGTTACGCTTTTTGAACACCAATGAACACGCTTGGACGCAATGATTGATGATCGAGCATCAGCACCATGGCGATTGCGACTCCGTGATCAGGGTGGTCGACGAACAGGCCGACCGGGTAGGCGTGGGACGGCCCAGTATAGCCGAGAGGGGCGGGTTAGCGCGGCGCCCCGGGCTCACGCGTGCCGCCCCGGGTTCAATGGTATTTCTCGATGGTGATGTGTCCGGGCTCGCGCCGGCGATGACGACGCAGGCCGCGCGACTCGAGCAGTTGCCGGACTTCCTCGATCATGTCCGAGTTGCCGCAGAGCATGACGTGGGCGTCTTCGGCGCGCAGTTCCAGCCCGACCCGTTCCTCGATCGTGCCGGCGGCCAGCGCCGCCGGAATCCGCTCGCGCAGTGCGATCGGACAGGCTTCCCGAGTGACCAGCGGCACGAAGTCGAACCGGTCGGCGTGCTGCATTTCCAGCTGCCGGATCGTCTCGGCGTAGGCCAGGTCCGCCGCGCGCCGCACCGAATGGCACAGCACCACCCGCTCGGCACGCGCCCAGGGCGCATCGGTCTTGAGCATCGACAGGAAGGGCCCCAGCGCGGTGCCGGTGGCGAACAGCCACAGGTGACGATGCTCGGGGGTGCGTTCCATGGTCATCGTGCCGGTGACCGAGGAATGCACGAACAGGGTATCGCCTGCCTCGAGGCGAGCCAGGCGTGGCGACAGCGGCCCCTCGGGCACCACGTTGAAGAAGATCTCGTGCGGCGTCTCGTCGGGCGCGTTGACCAGTGAATACGGTCGAGCGACCCGCTCGCCGTCAATGTCGAGCCCCACCCGGACGAACTGCCCCGCCTTGAATGCCGGCAATGGCGCGTCAAAACGCAGGGAGTACAGGCCGTCGTTCCACCGCTTCTTGTCGGCCACCGTCACTTCAAGCCATTCACCCATCGGTTACCTCGTCCGGTTTGCTCTCGAGGCTGCGATCGATACCGGCCCGCCCCGGGGCCGATTTCGGCCTTATCAGCATGGCACGTTTTCCCGCGTTTCGTGGAAGTTCAAGGCGCGAGCAGCCACGCCGCCAGTCGGTGATCGGACTTCGGCACACACCAAGGGACATCGGCTGGCGCTTTGGCTACCATCGATCATTGTCGGGCGACCGACAACACAGGGAGCAACGATTCAAAACGGAAAAATGGAGCCATTCCACATGGAAAATCAGGTCACCACCCAGTCGATCATCGAGCCGCTCTATCGCGGCAAGATCTGGATGCAGATCCTCGGCATCGTCTCGATCATCTCGGGCGTACTCACGGCATTGAGCATCATCGGCATCATCATCGCCTGGATCCCCATCTGGGCGGGCGTGGTGCTGATGCAGGCCGCCGGCGCCACTCACCGTGCCTACCACAACGACGAGGGCAGCGAAGCGAACTACGCCATGGGCAAGCTCAAGCTCTACTTCCTGCTCATGGGCGTGACGATCATCGTCGGCTTCGTCTTCGGCCTGATCGGCAGCATCCTGGGTATCAGTGCCGGGATGTCGGGCATGGGCGCCATGTAACCGCCCGCCCTCCCTCGAACGAGAAAGCCCCGGCCGAGAAGACCGGGGCTTTTTGCGTTCAGGGGTCGGCCGAAGCCGGGCGATCAGATCCGCCCGTAGACCTCGCCGCCCTTCTCGACGAACTCGATCGACTTCTCTTTCATGCCGCGCCGGAGGGCCTCTTCCTCGTCGACGCCCAGCTGGTCGGCGTACTCGCGCACCTCCTGGGTGATCTTCATCGAGCAGAAGTGCGGGCCGCACATGGAGCAGAAGTGCGCCACCTGGTGGGCGTCCTTGGGCAGGGTCGCGTCGTGGTACTCGCGCGCCCGCTCCGGGTCGAGCGACAGGTGGTACTGGTCGAGCCAGCGGAACTCGAAGCGCGCCTTGGACAGGGCGTTGTCGCGCACCTGCGTGCCCGGGAAGCCCTTGGCGAGATCCGAGGCGTGGGCGGCGATCTTGTAGGTGATCACGCCCTCGCGCACGTCGTCCTTGTCCGGCAGGCCGAGGTGTTCCTTGGGCGTGACATAGCAGAGCATGGCGGTGCCGTACCAGCCGATGTTGGCCG
>CAYUAO010000063.1:0-11821 GCA_964442775.1 uncultured Halothiobacillus sp.
GCCCACGGCGACTACACCGACGCCTGGGTGCGCGACAACGTCTACAGCATCCTCGGCCCCTGGGCGCTCGGCATCGCCTGTCGTCGGGCCGGGCAAGCCGCACGCGCCTTCGAGCTCGAGCAGGCGGTGGTGCGCAACATGCGCGGGCTTTTGCTGGCGATGATGCGTCAGGCCGACCGCGTCGAGCGCTTCAAGTGGAGCCTCGATCCCATCGACGCGCTGCACGCCAAGTACGACACGGCGACCGGCGGGGCCGTGGTGGGCGACGAGGAGTGGGGGCACCTGCAACTCGACGCCACCTCGCTGTTCCTGCTGATGCTGGTGCAGATGACCGCCGGTGGGCTGACGATCGTGCAGGGGCGCGACGAGGTGGATTTCGTCCAGAACCTGGTCTGGTACCTGTCGCGGGCCTACGTGGCGCCCGACTACGGCATCTGGGAACGGGGCAACAAGATCAACCATGGCGTACGCGAGCTCAACGCCAGCTCCCTAGGGATGGTGCTCGCCGCACTGGAGGCCGCCGAGGGTTTCGACCTGTTCGCCGCGGACGGCGACGATCGCAGCCGGTTGCAGGTGGTGCCCGACGACATCGCTCGGGTACGCCAGTGCCTGGACGAGATCCTCCCGCGCGAATCCGCCTCCAAGGAGATCGACTCGGCCCTCCTGGCGGTGATCGGCTTTCCGGCCTTCGCCGCTGGTGGGAAGGCCGACGAGGTGGCCGAACGCATCGAGTCCCGACTGGCCGGCCGCCACGGCTACAAGCGGTTCCTGCGTGACGGTCACCAGACGGCGGTCGAGGACGAGTCCAAGCTGCACTATGACCCCGAGGAGCTCGAGGCCTTCGCCGGCATCGAGTGCGAGTGGCCGCTGTTCCTCACCTATCGCCTGATCAATGCCTGTTTCGCCGGGGACCGGGCGGCCGCCGAACGGTTCGATCGGCAGATCGAGCGGCTGGCGGTCTGCGAGTGTGGCGCCCCCGTGTTGCCCGAGCTCTATTTCGTGCCGGCCGAATCGATACCGGCCGAGCGCGAATCGCCCGGATCGGCCGCTCGTCTGGCGAACGAGAACCGCCCGCTGGTCTGGGCCCAGAGCCTGTGGGTGGTGGGGCGGTTGCTGCTCGCCGGGCGGGTCCGCCCCGCGGACCTCGACCCCGTGGGTCGTCACCAGACGGGAGGGACGCCGGCGCGCGAGATCGGGGTGGCACTCCTGGCGCGGACGCCCTCGGTGGCCGAGCGACTGGAGCGGGCGGGCATCGGTCCCGTGACCGACCCGGAGAGGGTGCGTACCCCCGTGATACCGGCCGAGGCACTGGTCGAGCGACTGGCCTCGGTGGGCGAGAACGTGCGGCTCGGGCTTACCGGACGCCCGGCCCGGCGACTGCTGGGTCTGTCGGCCGGTCGGGTGATTGTGACTAGTGAAGGTCTGCACGATCCGGATAGCACTCTGGCTTGGCGAGCCGTTCGTGAGCAAGGCGCGCAGAGCGGTAGGGCATCCGTGCAGACTTTCCCTAACGGTGGCGAGCGGGCCGTGATCCCGGCGGTGTTCGACACCGACACCTTCCTGCGGGCGCGGGATGCCGCGCTGCTGTTCCACGAGGTCCGCACCAGTCTCGCCTACCTGTCCCGCCATGCCCGCGGCAGCGACCGACCGCTCTGGGTGATCCCGGTGGAGGACTGGATGCTCGAGGGCGAGGCGGAGCGGGCGCTGATCGAGTTCTGCCGGGAGCTGGCCGCGGGCCGGACCGGCGGGGTGCCGGTCCGGCTCGCGCCGCTGGACACGCTGGTCGAGACCGCGGCACGATGGCGTCTGCCCGGGGACCTGCCATCGGTCGCCGTCGACCGGCCGCCCCCCACGGGCCAGTGGGAGCCGGGCGGCGACGTCGAGGGGCTTGTCGCCGCGCTGGGCGAGTCGCCCTCGGTCGATGCGCTGATGGCTGCCTTCGCCGACGCCGTGGCCCTCGACGAGCGGCTCGCCCTGCTCGAGAGGCTGCAACGCGATGACCTGCCCGCCGAGAAGACGTTCGCCGATGTCGACGGCCGGGTACGTGACTGGCGGGGCCACGGGGTGGCGTTGCTGCGGCTGGCCCAGCGGGTGGGGGCCTGGCAGGTGATGCGGCTGACGGCCGACCTGATTGGCGAGGTCGACGGATTTCTCGAGGTGGCGATGATGGACCTGATCGTGCGCCAGAAGCGCCTGGCGGTGGGGCGTTCCTACACCCGCCAGGCGATCATCGACACGCCGGTCACCAACCGCGAGATCCTGCGCCGGATCGAGGCCTACTGCGACGACGACCCGCGCGAGCGGGCCCTGACCCAGGAGCTGGTGATTCATCTGGGTGCCTGGCTGCGCGCCGAACCGGCGCTGTTCCGGCACGTGCTTACCCTGCGCACGGGGCCGCTGCTGCAGATCCTGGTCGCCTTGCGGGCCCGCGAGGCGAGGGTTACGCCCTCACGCGCTCTCGACGACCTGGTCGGCATGCCACCGCACGAGTTGCGCGACCGGCTGCGTGAGGCGATCGACTGGCGTGACCGGCCCGAACGACTCGAGGCGTTGCATCGACGTGACGCCGCCGTTTCCCCGCGCGAGTCGCCCGCGGCCGGGGCGGGCAGCCCGGCCGGATTCACGCTGCTCGGGGATGCCTCGCGAGACGAAGATGACGAGCGCGGTGGTCGCCCGGTCGACTGGTATCACCAGCGCCAGATCGGCGGGGCGATGAGCCGTCTCCCGGAACGATTCTTCGAGGGGGTCTGGGACCTTCTCGGACACGTGCCGGCCCTGGTGATCGGCAATCGTTTCGATCCGCGCAACGTGCTCGACAGCCACTTGTACCGCGGGCAGTCGACCGCGAGGGAGCACAACTTCGCCCTCGCCGTGGAGCACCGGCTCAACCGGATCGAGGCGCCCGAGTACCGGGAACTGACCGTCGAGGCGATCGCCGCGCTGATCGAGATGGCGGCCCGTCATCCCGACCTGGCGATCGACGACCCGCTGGTGCTCGACGTGGTGATCGGCCATGCCGTGCGCCTGGCGTGGCTGGCCGAGCATCCGGAGGACGAGGGGCGCTACGACGATTCGCGCGCGGACGCGTGGCAGAGGTTCTACCATCGATCGCCGCAGGCCGTCGTTCACTGGGTGGGCGTGGCGCTGGATTACCTGCTCACGGCGGACGCCGTCGAGGAGGCGACGGTAGAGGAGACGGATTCATGATCCTGGCGGGTGACATCGGGGGGACAAGGGCGCGGCTGGCGCTGTTCGAGCCGGACGAGGTGGTCGCATGCTTCGAACGGACGCTGCCCAGTCGCGAGTACGCGGATTTCGGCACGCTGTTGTCTGCGTTTCTGGACCTGCTCGGCCCGGAGCGGGCCCGCGGGATCGACGCGGTCGCCTTCGGTGTCGCCGGGCCGGTGCAGGGCGAGGGTGGCGAGGCGCGCGTGCAGGCCACCAACCTGCCCTGGAGCCTTTCGGCGGGCGCGATCTCCGATCAGTTGGGTGGCTGCCGGGTCCGGCTGGTCAACGACCTGATCGCCGTCGGACTGGGGGCGCTGGCGTCTCCTCCCGAGCGACGGGTGAACCTCAACCCCGAGGGCGTGGTCGTCGATGGGCACGCCGCGGTGATCGCGCCGGGCACCGGGCTGGGCGAGGCATTGTTCTTCCACGACGGCGTACGACACCGGCCGATGCCGAGCGAGGGCGGGCACTGCGACTTCGGTCCCAACGACGAGCGCGAGGCGGATTTGCTCGACTACCTGCGGGGGCGATTCGGCGGCCACGTCAGCTACGAGCGCATACTCAGCGGAGACGGCTTTTCCTCGCTCTACGCCTTCGCGCGGCATGCAAAGCTCGGTCGCTGCCTGCCGGACGCGGATCGCCAGCTCGCCCAGGCGGCCGACCCGAACGCGCGGATCACCGACTGGGCGCGCGAGGGGGGCGACGAGTGCGCGGTGATCGCCTGTCGACTGTTCGCCCGGATACTCGGCGCGGAGGCCGGCAATCTCGCGCTGAAAGCGCTGCCTACCGGCGGGGTGTTCATCAGCGGGGGACTGGTGGGGCATGTGCTGCCGTTCCTGCGCGAGCACACCCTCGAGGGTTTTCTCGACAAGGGACGATTTGCGACCATGCTCGGTCGGATGCCGTTGTGGGTGGTCGCCGACGGCGAGCTGGGACTCGTCGGCGCGCGGCGACTGGCCGAGCGGGCCATCGAACCGAACCGGGCCGAGCCATGAGCCGTTACCCCCTGCGTGGACTGTACGTGATCACGGACACCAACCGCTTCCAGCGCGACGCGCTGGTCGGGGCGGTGAGCGAGGCGATCGCGGGCGGCGCAAGCCTCGTGCAGTACCGGGACAAGAGCGCCGACGTCCAGCGTCGCCGCGAGGAAGCCGCGGCGCTGGCCGAGTTGTGCCGGCTGCACGAACGGCCCTTCATCGTCAACGACGACGTGGCGCTGGCGATCGAGATGGGCGCCGACGGCGTGCACCTGGGGCGGGAAGACGCCCCGCTGGTGGAGACCCGGGGGCGGTTCGAGGCCGCGGGCCTCGATGCGATCATCGGCGTGTCTTGCTATGCTGACCGGCTTCGGGCCGAGCGCGCTGCCGCGGACGGTGCCGACTACCTGGCCTTCGGCGCGATGTTCCCGTCGCCGACCAAACCCCATGCCCCCGGGGCGCCGGCCGACGTGCTCGGCTGGGCCCGGGAGCGGCTCGGCAGGCCGGTGTGCGGCATCGGCGGAATCACGGCGGACAACGTGGCCGACCTGTTGCCGCATCGTCCCGACATGATCGCGGTGGTCAGCGAGGTCTTCGCCGCGCCCGACATCCGTGCCGCCGCCGCGGCCCTGACGCGCGCGATGAACGCGGATTGAGACGATTTCCGCACGCGCTGCCTGCCAACCCGACCACGTATCCAACACGATTTTCCGGAGATCCTCCAGATGACCGCATCCAACCACGAGCTGTTCGAACGCGCCCAGGCCCACATCCCCGGCGGGGTGAACTCGCCGGTGCGGGCCTTCGGTTCGGTCGGCGGCGATCCCGTCTTCGTCAAGCGCGCCGAGGGCGCGCGTTTCTTCGACGAGAACGACCGCCCGTACATCGACTACGTCGGCTCCTGGGGGCCGATGATCCTCGGCCACGCCCACCCCGACGTGATCGAGGCGGTCCGCGAGGCGGCGAAGAGCGGTCTGTCGTTCGGTGCGCCGACCGTGAGCGAGACGCGCATGGCCGACCTCCTGTGCGACCTGGTGCCCTCGATGGACATGGTGCGCCTGACTTCCTCGGGTACCGAGGCGACCATGAGCGCCATTCGCCTGGCGCGCGGTTTCACCGGCCGCGACCGCATCGTCAAGTTCCAGGGCAACTACCACGGCCATTCCGATTCGCTGCTGGTCGAAGCCGGCTCCGGGGCGCTGACCCACGGCGTGCCCAGCTCGCCCGGCGTGCCTGCGGCCTTCGCGGACCTGACCACCACGGTCGAGTACAACAACCTCGAGCAGGTGCGCGAGGTGTTCGCCGAGGCGGGTGACGAGATCGCCGCGATCATCGTCGAGCCGGTGGTGGGAAACATGAACTGCATCCCGCCCGAGCCGGGCTTCCTCGAGGGACTGCGTCACGTCTGCGACGAGCACGGTGCGGTGCTGATCTTCGACGAGGTGATGACCGGCTTTCGCGTCGCCCTCGGCGGCGCGCAGGGCCACTACGGCATCAAGCCGGACCTGACTACCATGGGCAAGGTGATCGGCGGCGGCATGCCGGTGGGCGCCTTCGGTGGCCGCCGCGAGATCATGGAGATGATCTCGCCGATGGGTCCGGTCTACCACGCGGGGACGCTCTCGGGTAACCCGATGGCGATGGCCGCGGGCGTCAAGACGCTCGAGATGATCCGCGTGCCGGGATTCTTCGAGGTGCTGGGTCGCCGCACCCAGGCGCTCTGCGAGGGTCTGTCCGCCGCGGCGAAGGAGAACGGCATCCCGATGATCACCCAGCACGTCGGCGGCATGTTCGGCCTGTTCTTCACCGACAAGGACCGGGTAGCCAACTTCAACGACGCGACCGCCTGCGACAAGGAGGCCTTCAAGACCTTCTTCCACGGCATGCTCGACGAAGGCGTCTATTTCGCGCCGTCGTCCTTCGAGGCCGGATTCGTCTCGATGGCGCACGGCGAGGCCGAGATCGACGCGACCATCGATGCCGCCGAGCGCGTGTTCGCCCGCATGGCGGGTTGAATGTTCAGGGCCGGTGTCAGCGCCGCCGGCCAGTGTTTCCCCAGTGATGAAAAAGGCCGCCGGATGAAGTGATCCGGTGGCCTTTTGACCTCCATTCGCCGATCGATCGGGGGCGAACGGCAAGGTGGGCGTGTTACTGTTCGTCCTCGAGATTCGCGTCGGGATTCCAGCCGGCCTCGCGCGCCTTCTGCATCTGCTTCTCGTAGATCTCGGCGTGGCGCTTTCTCAGGTCATCGGGCAGCAGGCTCGGAATGCCGCCGCCGTACTTGTCCCACTCGGCGTTGACGCGGTCGGCTAGCCCCTGCAGCCGGCCGAGTTCCCAGCCCTCGCAAGTCTCGTCTTCCGGGATCAGGCCGAACACGCGGGCGTCGAGCACCAGCCGGCCGTGAAAGGTCATGCCGCCGTCGCGGTCGTTGTCGATCCCGACATAGCCGTCTTTGGCCGAACTGCTTCTACGCTGCATGGTCTACTCCGTCTCTGTCATTCGGATTCGTGGAAACGGGCGTCGACCAGGTCGGCGATGGTCTCGATCGCCCGGTCGGCATCGTCGCCGCGTGCGGTGACCGTGATTGTCTTCCCGCAGGCGGCGGCCAGCATCATCAGGCCCATGATCGACTTGCCGTTGACTTTCCGGCCGTCGAATTCGACCTGGAGATCGCTCTCGAAGCGCTCGGCGGTCGCGGCGAAGCGCGCGGCGGCGCGGGCGTGCAGGCCGCGACGGTTGCGAAGCGTCAGTTCCCGCCGGATGCCGGCCTGGTCGTTGTCGCTCATGGCCGTTCGGACGCCCCTTCCTGGATGATGCCCTCGCGCCCCCCGCTGCAGGCCTTCTCGGTCATCTGGTCGAGTGGCAGGCGCGGGTAGTTGAGCGCGCGCACGAGCATGGGCAGGTTGACCCCCGAGAGCACCTGCACGTGGTGCTGGTCGCGCAATCGGTGGGCGATGTTCGACGGCGTCGAGCCGTACATGTCGGTCATCACCAGCACGCCCTCGCCGCCGTCGAGCTCGGCCACCCGTCGCCGGGCGGCGCTGAGCAGGTCGATTGGATCGTCGTCCTGGCGCACGTCCAGGTGCTCGAGCCGGGTGGGGAGGCGTTCGAGCATGTCGGTGGCCGTCTCGATCAACTGGCCCCCGATGTCGTTGTGGCAGATCAGCAGGATTCCGACGGTCATTGCGGTCGTGCTTCCTCAATCGCGCTCGGCAAAGCGTGCATCATACCGATAAAACCGCTTTGGGGCAGTGGGGGGGCTAGTGATTGCCGAGATCCCGGTGCCGGACCACCAGGTTGGCGAACCCCGGGCGCAGGTCGCGGGCGATCTGCTCGACGAGGTAGACCGAGCGGTGCTTGCCGCCGGTGCAGCCGATCGAGCAGGTCAGGTAGCTGCGGTCGCTGCGACTTGCCTGGGTGAGCATGTGGGCGAGGAATTCGCCGATGCGGATGCGGGTTTCGTGCGTGACCGGATGTTGTTCGAGATATTCCACCACCGCCTGGTCGAGCCCGCTGTGCGGTCGCAGCGAGGTATCCCAGTGCGGATTGGGCAGAAATCGCACGTCGAACAGGAAGTCCGAGTCCAGCGGGATGCCGAACTTGAAGCCGAACGACTGGATCAGGATGCGCGGGCCGGCCTCCTTCTCGCCGATCAGCCGCGAGCGGACGTCCTCGCGCAACTGGTGGACCGTGGTCAGGCTGGTGTCGATCACGAGATCCGCGTAGGCGCGTATCGGCATCAACAACTGTCCCTCGCGCGCGATCGCCTCGACCAGGTTCTCGATCCGGTAGGAGAGGGGATGACGTCGGCGGGTCTCGGAGAACCGGGCGATCAGGCGCTGCTGGTCCGCCTCGAGGAACAGGCTGCTGATCCGGAGCTGCGGCAGGCGCTCGCGCAGTCGATCGATACGATCGGGCAGGTCGGCCAGGGCGCTCTCGGGGGCGCGTGCATCGACACTGATCGCGATGCCCCGGGCGACGATGCCGCCCTCGAGATAGCTTTCGGCGAGGTGGTCGAGCAGGTCGGGCGGCAGGTTGTCGATGCAGTAGAAGCCGCTGTCCTCGAGGGCCGCCAGGGCCACGGACTTGCCCGATCCGGACTGTCCCGTGACCAGGATCAGCCGGGGCACCGCGCGGGTCACGACCGGGCCTCCGTTGACTCGTCGGGGCGCGCGGATGTCTCACCGTCGGCGAACAGTCGGGCGATGCGCGGGCTGCTGGCTCGACCGCCGTGCTGGCGCTCGAGGTTGCGCTGGCGAACGATGGTCTCGAGCAGCACGGCGAGGTTGCGCCCCGGGGCCACCGGCAGGCGCCAGACCGGGATGGGCCGGCCGGCGACGTGTTCGTCGCCGCGATCGCCGAACAGGCGTTCGTCGGCGCCTATCCGCCGATCCGATTGCGCCGGGTAGAGATCCACGATCAGGCGCAGGTACTTGCGGGTCTTGAGCGCGTTACTGCCGAACAGTTCGCCCACGTCGACGATGCCGATGCCGCGAACCTCGAGCAGGCCGAACAGGCGGTCGGGGCACGAGCCGGTGACCTCCTCGCCGTGGGCGGTGAAGCAGGGGGCGTCATCGGCGATCAGGCGGTGACCCCGGCTGAGCAGTTCGAGTGCCACCTCGCTCTTGCCGATACCCGCCGCCCCGCGAATGAGAACCCCGAGCCCGCTGATTTCCATGAAGACCCCGTGGCGCCAGTCCTCGTCGACGGTGCCACATAAGCGGCGCAGTCGGCGCGCGATCGTCTCGTCGTCATCGCTGGTGCCGATCACATGGATGTCCGCCGCCGAACGCGGCGTGTCGCGATGCTGGTCGAGCCAGTCGGTCAGCACCTCGTCATGCGCCTCGCTGAGCACGATCACGCGGGGCGAGCCGACCGCCGCTTCCGGTCCGTTGGCGCGTTGCAGGCAGTCCTCGCCGCATTGCAGGTAGTGACGCAGGGACGGGGAGATGAGCGCCACGCGTGTGGGTATCCAGGGGTTCGCCGGGCCGATCAACCGCTGGTCGTGGTCGACCGGTGCGTCCCAGTGCTCTGGCAGCGCGCGCTTCCAGTCGTCGTCGCCGGCGTCGAAGGGAAGGTGCTGATAGGGGAAGTTCTGATTCATGGCCGGCCCGTTCAAGGACTTCTGGGAAAACTCTGCGCGGTTCGGTGCGGTCGCGGGAGAGTCCCGCCAGCCCGTTTCGCCGGTCAACCACCGGCTCGTCCCGAATACCTCTACAGGCAGACGGGCGCGGATCAGCCGGCGGTCGCCTCGGCGCTGTCCTTGAGCCACTCCATCATCAGGGACTGGACCCGTTCGGCGCTCTGGGCCTGCATCAGGGTCTCCCGTTCGTCGGGGTCGTTGAGGTGCCGGGCGAGCCGGCCGAGGATTTCCAGGTGCTGCTCCGGACAGTCCTCGGGAATGACCAGCCCGATGACCAGCGTGACCGGCGCGCCGTCCGGGGCACCGAAGTCGACGCCCTCGCGCAGGCGAACAAGGGCGCCGCGCGGGGTGAGAATGTCGTCCACGCGGCCATGTGGCACGGCGATGCCGTGGCCGATCGCGGTACAGCCCAGCCGCTCGCGGGCGATCAGGGCCTCGAAGATGCGCGTGGCTTGTTCGCCACCGAGTTCGTCGTCGGCAAGCAGGCCGGAGAGTACCTCCAGCACGCGCTTGCGGCTGTGATACATCTCGTCGATCCGGATGTGATGGATCGGAAACAGCTCGGCAGTATTCATTGAGCACCCTGTCGTTCGACTGTCGGCGAGGATCGCTCGCGGGTCGGGGCGGGAATGGTGGAATCGGCGCGCATCATAGCCTGTTGCGCCTGTCTTGCAACACCGATCCGGACTCGTGGGAGGACCGGTGCCGGCCGGCGACTCCCGGTCGATCCGCCGGCTCGGGGACCGGCGGGTCGGGCTCAGCGATGACTGGTCAGCTTTTCCTTGTGCTTGACGATCTGCCGGTCGAGCTTGTTGATCATCGCGTCGATGGAGGCGTACATGTCGTCGGTGACCGCCTCGGCGTGCATGTCCTGGCCACTGACGTGCAGGTTGGCTTCGGCCTTCTGCGCTTCCTTGCGCTCCACGGTCAGGATGACGTGGATGTCCACCAGCTTGTCGAAGTGTCGTTCGAGGCGAGTGAACTTCTCGTGGACGTGGGCCTTGAGGGCCTCGGTGACGTCGACGTGATGGCCGGTGATGTCAATCTGCATGTGCCGCTCCTTGAAGAGTGTGTCAAATCAGTCGCTTGCGGTCGGTCGATGAAGGAATCCCCATCGCCTCCCGGTACTTGGCGATCGTACGTCTCGCGACGTCGATGCCTTCTTCGCCCAGCATGGTCGCAATCTTGGCGTCGCTCAAGGGCTTCTTGGGATTTTCTTCCTCGACGAGCTTCTTGATGCGCGCCCGGATGGCGGTCGCGGAGCATTCTCCCCCGTCGCTGGTGCCGACGTGGCTGGAGAAGAAATACTTGAACTCGAACACGCCGCGGGGCGTGAGCATGTACTTGTTGGTGGTCACCCGGCTGACGGTCGACTCGTGCAGCTCGAGCGTCTCGGCGATCTCCCGGAGCACCAGCGGTTTCATCGCGATTTCGCCCTGCTCGAAGAACTCGATCTGCCGGCGCACGATCTCGCGTGCGACGTTGAGCAGCGATTCGTTGCGACTGCGCAGGCTCTTGATGAACCAGCGCGCTTCCTGGAGGTGGTTGCGGATATAGGTGGCGTCCGTGCCGCGGCTGGACCGGTCGATCAGGCTGGCGTAGGTCTGGTTCACGCGCAGGCGGGGGGCGATCTCGGGGTTGAGGTCGACGTGCCAGCCATCCTCGCGGTGGGTCACGATCACGTCCGGCTTGATGTAGTCGGCCGCGGTATCGCCGATCGACAGCCCGGGGCGGGGGTCGAGCATCTGCACCAGCCGCAGCGCGGCCTCGAGTCGTTCGCGGCTGATGCCCAGGCCCCGGGTGACCTGCGGCAGGTCGCGCCGGGCGATCGCCTCGAGCCAGTCGCCTTCGAGCAGGGCGCGGGCGTCCTCGGCCGCGGGGTCGTCGGCATGTTGCTGGTCGATCTGGATGATCAGGCACTCGGCCAGCGAGCGGGCCCCCACGCCAACGGGATCGAGCTGCTGGATGAAATGGAGGGTGGCCTCCACCTCCTCGACGTCGAGGCCTGGGAGGTCGTCGGCGAGCATCGCGACGATCTCCTCGAGGGACTCCTCGAGATAGCCGGAGGGTTCAATCGACTCGATCAGCGCCGTGGCGACGCGCCTGTCGGTCTCCGACAGCGACGCGAGATGAATCTGGCTCAGGAGATGGTCCCGCAGGCTGTCTTCGCCCGTGGACTGCGTGGCGAAGGGGTCGTAATCCTCGCCGGGGGCGCTGGCGCTCAGGGCGGTTCCGCCGTCGGCCTCGTAGTAGTCGTCCCAGGTCGAGTCCACCACGAGTTCCTCGTCGGCCGACTTGTCCGGACGGTCGTCGAGGAGTTCCTCGCCCGCCTGGGCGGCCGGGTCCTGCTCCTCGGTGGTGGTCGATTCGGTTGATTCTTCCTCTTCGCGTTCGTCTTCTTCCACTTCCAGCAGGGGATTGCTGTCGAGCGCCTGCTGGATCTCGAGGCTCAGCTCGAGCGTGGAGAGCTGCA
>CAYUAO010000064.1:0-11489 GCA_964442775.1 uncultured Halothiobacillus sp.
GAATCACCCTTCCGCGGCGGACGGACGCCTTGCATCTGCCCGGCTCAAGGCACGCTTCAACGGTATGGCATTCGTGCAGAGTTTCCCTAGCGACTAGAATACCGAAAGGAGCCACCCCCTGCACGACTCGGCGCGCACGACGAGCGCCGGGTCACGCCCATCCAGACGGCAAGACGGAGATCAGAGCGAATGACCGATACCCGCCACGAGCACAGCGAAACCTATGACGCCCTGCGACACGGCTATTACCAGCTGCTCGAACGGATCTACGCCCGTCTGCTCGACGAGCCCGAAGAAAAACCGGCCGACCGCGCCCGGATCGCCCAGCTGGCCGAGGAAGAGGCCTCGGCACTCGACACCGAGGACTTCCGCCACGAGATCGTCGAGGCGGTGAAGGACGACCTCGAGCATACCCGCGAGAACCTCGCCCACGAGGGCGAAAGCATCCGTGAGACCCTGCGCGACTGGGCGGGCGACATCGGCGCGAAGTTGCTGTCGATCGCCGATCACACCGACGTCACCCTCGAGCAGATCCGCAACGAGGCCGAGCGCACGCGCCCGCGCGAGTGGGTCGCCGGCCACGTCACCAGCCCCAAGCGCCTGAAGTGCGTCGACTGCGGCGCGATCCTGCACCACGACACCTTCGGCCCCCTGCCGAAATGCCCCGAGTGCGGCGGGGAGTCCTTCCGGCGCGCCTGATCGCCGCGATCAGCCGCGGCGGAACAGCCTCGGATTGGCCTCGAGAAAAGCGGCGATCCACTGCTCGAGGAACGACTTCCCCGCGGCCACCTTGAGGTAACCGTAGCCGAGCACGGCGATCACCGCCGCGCCGACCGTATCGACGATCAGGTCCCACATGGTGTCCGTCAGCCCGGAGGGGTCGCCGAGCATGGGTTTTTGCATGGTCGTGCCGACGATCCGGTCCATGGAGAATTCGAATATCTCCCAGAGCGCGCCTATAGCCACGGCGAAGGTGAAGGCGAACAGCGCGACGAAACCGGGCGTCATGTGAAAGCGGATACTGCGCTTCTCGTTGAGCACGTAGACCATGAGAAAGCCCACGATGCCCAGCAGAAAGCCCGAGGCGGCGTGCAGCGCGATGTCCCACCACCAGAAACGGGTGTAGTAGCCCTGGATCTCGCCGAGAAACAGCGAGGCGAAGATGAAGGCGGTCGCCAGCACCTTGAACTCGGCGGGAATGAACACGTCGAAGCGCCGGACCATGAGCACCGGCGCGAGGGTCAGCAGGAGAATGGCCACGGTCATGACCGCCGTCAGCCACCGCCCCTCCCAGAGGGCGAACGCCAGTTCGAGCAGCATGATCACCTGGATGATCAGCGTGACCCGTTGGTGAATCCGTCTGTTCCGCATGGGCATGGCCGATCAACCTGGCATGGCGCAGGAGCCAGAGCCGATCATCACATTCCCCCTGTCATTGACTCGATGTCCCGCGTGGGCCGGCTTCACCGTCCCGGCGGGTCGTCGGGGCGGTCCGCCTTCAGGCCAGGGCATCTTCAGGATCGTTTCCTGGCTTCCTTCTGGCGCTGGCGATTGACGACGCCGGCCAGCTGTCCCTGCAGACCGGTCAGCAGTTCCGACAGGTCGTCGACCGTGAGGATGCCGCCGAGCGATCCGTCGTCTTCCACGACGGGCAGCCGGCGAACCGCCTTGGCCTCCATGATCTCCATGGCGACGAAAAGGCTTTCGCGCGAGGCCACCGTCGCCAGGGGCGCCGAGGCCACGTCGCGCACCGCCAGATCCTCGGGCGCAAGGCCAGGCAGCAGCACCTTCAGCACCAGATCCCGGTCCGTGACAATGCCCACCGGCATCCGTCGACCGCCCTGCCCCTCCACCACGACCACGTTGCCCACGTGGTACCGGCGCATGAGCTCCGCGGCCACCTTGACGGACTCGTCCTTGTCGATCACCACCACTTCACGGTTACATACTTCACCGACTCGCATAAATTCTCCTTTGGCCCGCAACGGGCCTGATCGTCAACCGACGATGTGGCGCTTGCCCTCGACGTGCACGGTACTCGCCGTCGGGCCATCCTCCCCCTGGACCTCCGCGAAGCGGACGGACTCGCCGCCCTCGAGCTTGTCGAAGTCGTAGTCGACCACGCTGTTGCGGGTGAAGGAGACCTCGCGCCCGTCCGCCGACAGGATCACTCCGTAACCCGTCGCCGGCGCCAGCTCGATGATACGGCCGTGCGGCGGCGGTTCGTGATGCTTGACCTCGCCGCGCTGCTTGGCCGCGTAGGCCTGCAGCTGTTTTGCCATGGCGTCGAAGGCGTCACGCACGGCCACGTAGGGGTCCTCGTGCGCATGCTGGTTGCCGGGGTCACGACTGACCGCCAACTCCCGATTGGGGACGGTCAGGTCGATGCGGACGTTGTACAGGTTGCCCTTGTGGTGCCGTCGATGATCCGCCTCGACCACCACGTGGCAATTCATGATGCGATCGAAATAGCGGTTCAGCTTGTCGGCCTTCTCCCGAATCGTGTCCTCGAGTACCTGCGACCGGTCCATGTTCCGGAACACGACTTCAAGGGGTAACTTCATTGCACGATCTCCTGCTCATCTCGTCGATGACCTGACGGTTGGGGCCCGGGAGGGGGCACGAACACCGGACATGCAACGAGTGTAGGACAGCTTTCATAGATCACACGGCAGAACATCGGCCGGGCCTCCAAGGGCCCATCTGCGGTGTCGCGGGGGGTCGTCCGTGAACCCCGCCCTTCGGGCCGGCTCGCCCCGGTCGGATCGGCGTCGTGCCGATCCGGTTCAGCCCTTGTAAAGGGCGACGGGCCTTCTCGGCGGACTACGCCTTGCACCTGGGCCCTTGGAGAGCCCGCAGAGACGTCATCGAACCCTAGAAGCGGTACTCGGTCGATGCCCCGATGGTATTCATCTCGAGCCGGTTGGACTGAGGCAACTCTTCGGCCTGGTGGTGGGACAGGCCCAGCCGCACGTCGAGCGCGCCGAAGTGCCGACCAACCTGCAACGTGACGCTGCGGCGGAATTCCATCGCGTGGTGGGAGACGCGCCTTCCGTCGGCGGCCACCTCGAAGAGCCGTCGACCGGCAAGCCCGAGGGTGCCATGCCAGGGTCCGCGCGCCGCAGAGATGTTCAGGTAAGGAGACAGGTAATGGTCCCGGGCATTGGCGACATAGGGACTCGCGTCGGGATCATCGAGGCGCTGATAGCCGGCCCCGACGGCGATGTTCAGCTTCATGCCCTCGAGCGGGATGCCCTGGATAATGCCCAGCTTGAGCTGAGAGACGTCAAACCTGTCGTAGTCACTGACATGATAGCCGGCCTTGAAGGCCATGCTCGGGGCCAGCCCGCGATACAACATCGTGGTGCCAAACACCTTCCCGCCGTCGGTCGGTGCGAGATTGTCGTCGATCACCAGGTAACTCAATCCCCAGTCGACATCCTTCGTGAGGCTCAGACCGACATCGACGTGGTACTTCTCGACCCGCAGGTCCACGGGCGCAAAACGGTCGATCACGCCGCGCCGATAGCTCGCGCCGAGACGCCAACGCTCGAACCGGCCGTCGATGGCCAGCAGGTCTTCGCGGGCACTGCTCTTGTCGGCCGAACCGACATAGTCCTTGTACAGACTGCCGACCTGCACGCCGACGTCACCGCCACCCAGAGCGAGCGGAGAAAAAAGAAGGAGGGCGACGGAGAGAAGATTGCCCGACGGCTTGTTCATCATTTGGCGGTTCCGTGTAGATCACGGCAGGACCAAGGATTGCCTGCCCGGCCGTGGCGGACGACGACCGAGGGAACAGTCTAATAACTCACACTTATCGTTACAACATAACACTTATCTCGAGGCTCAGCCGGTGAGCTGCACGAACAGTCGGGGCAGTGCCTCGGGCAGGCGCTCGACGCGATCGACGATGGTGTACTGCTGGCCGAAGATGTCCGAGACGTACTCGTCGGCACGGGGGTCGAGGTTGATGCACCAGCTGAAGATGCCCTGCCCGTCCAGCTCCCGGACCGCCTCGCGGGCATCCGCGATCAGCCGCCGCGAATCGCGCACGTCCACGTCGTGTGGCTCGCCGTCGGTCAGCACCAGCAGCAGCTTCTTGTCGCTCTCGCGATGCGAGAGGAAATGCCCCGCGTGGCGGATGGCCGCGCCCATGCGGGTCGACAGGCCGGGCTCCATGGCCGCCAGTCGCGCCTTCACCTCCGGTCCCCAGTGCTCGTCGAAGCCCTTGATGTGCCGGTAACGCACCTCGTGGCGGGTGTTCGAATCGAACCCGGCGATGGCCAGCGGATCGCCCAGATCCTCGACCGCCTGGGCGAGCAGGGAAACCGCCTCCTGGCTCAGTTCGAGGATGGTTAGCGCCGATGCCTCGGGGCGCTCGCCGATGGAGGCGGACAGGTCCACCAGCAGTGACACGCTGATGTCGCGCTCGGCGTGACGGTGACTCATGTTGATCCGGGGATCGGGCTCGGCACCGCCGCGCCAGTCGATCATCGAGCGGATGGCCACGTCGAGGTCCAGCTCGCCCTCTTCCTGGAACCGGATCCGCTCGCGGCTCTGGGGCTTCAACAACTCGACGACCTGCTGGAGCTGCTTGACCAGCCCGCGGTGCTTCTCCAGCAGCCGGTCGATCCGCGCGGCCGGTCCGGCGGGATGAAGGCTGTCGAAGACGCTGACCCAGTCGGGGCGGACCAGCTGCGCCGCGACATCCCATTCCGGGTAGAGACGCGGCGGCAGGGCGTGGTCCCGTGCCGGCTCGTCCTCGTCGGCGCTGGCGGACTTGAGGTCGAACAGCTCTTCCTCGTCGCCCTCCTCGATGAATTGCCACAGGTGCCGATTGTCGTCACGGAACCCGACGGGTTCGGGCGGGAACCACACGTCGGCGAAGGCATCCGAGGGCCGGCGACTGCGGGCCATGAAGGTCACCCCCAGCTCGACGGCGTCCCGGGTACGCGATCCCCCTTCGGCCATGCGCTCGTGAAACCGTGCCACGAACTCGTGGATGAGCGGGTCGTTGTCGCCGTGACCCTCGGGGTCCAGCAGGGCAAGGGAGAGTCGCATCAGCCGGTGATTCACGCAGGACTGGCGCTCGGGATCGCAGTCGCCCGCCGCCACTCTTGGGTGCAGGGCGAGGAATATCCGACGCAGGCCGGGGTAGCGCGCCATGGCGAGATGCTCCACCCGGGCATCCTCGAAGACCTCCATGGCCATCCGCTGCATGGGGCTGTAGTTGTCGGCGACGATCGCCTCGCTCCAGCGCAGGTGGGCCATCATGTGCGCCAGCAGGGCCCGGTAGCGGTCGATGCCCGGGATGCCATGGAGGTCGTCGAACACGTCCGGCAGGCGCAGGCCGTGCTCGTCGAAATACGGCCGCTGGCGGAACTCCGCCTCCAGGGTCGGGTAAGGCACCAGGGGGCGGTCGTCCTGCCACAGGCCCTGGAGGTAGCAGCCCAGCAGGCGCTCGTTGTCGGCCAGCAGCGTCCCGTGGCGTTCGCGCTGCAGGATGCCGCGGCTGTCGGCGGACTCCAGGCTGAAGTAGGCCTTCTGGGCGTCCGGGTCGTTGGCATGGGCCCGGGCGCCGAAGCGCGCCCAGTTGGCCAGCCCGGCGAGGTTCAGCCAGGCCAGCACCCGGGGCGCGGTCTCGAAGAACCGGTCGAGCACCGGGCTGGGGTGGATCGCGTGATGGCCGTGGATCGACGGCGTGGTCTCGCGCATCACCTCCAGACCGAGGTCGAGGAATCCCTGCATCGCCTCGCCGCACTCCAGCCGCCGGGCCACCGGCAGCATGGACTGAAGGAACGGCACCACGGCCGGGGCATTGGTGGACGTGGCCAGCCGGTAGGCGTAGTGGGCCAGCTTCCCGATCAGGCCCTCGCCCACGAGCGCGGCGGTGTCGGGGCCTTCCTCGAGGTACAGGAGCACCGGCTCGACCCCCTGCCCCATCATGCACAGGAGGTTCGCGCCCTGGAGAAAGTCGTCCATGGCCGCTTCCGAGGACAGCGTCTCCAGGGCGTTGCTCAGGCAGGGATCGAAGACCTCCCGGGCCTGGTCGAAGCCGCACTTGAAGCGCTCGCGGTAGGCGTCCCGGCTCAACTCGAAGGGCATGCTCGCTGCTCCCCGCTCAGCCGAAGACGGTGTCGATGGCGTGATAGAGGGTGTCGCGGATGTCGGCGTCGTCGGTCATCGGCACGACCATGGCCATGCGCGCCGCTTCGACCGGCTCCATGCCCTTGCCGATCAGGGTCGCCGCGTACACCAGCAGGCGGGTGGAGATACCCTCGGCCAGCCCGTGCCCCTTGAGGTTGCGGGCCGTGTCCGCGATCTGCACCAGCTTGCCCGCGACCGCCTCGTCGAGGCCGGTCTCGCCAATGATGATCTCCCGCTCGACCGCCGCCTCCGGGTAGTCGAACTCGAACCCGGCGAAGCGCTGCTTGGTCGACTGCTTGAGGTCCTTCATCAGGCTCTGGTAGCCGGGGTTGTAGGAGATCACCAGCTGGAAGTCGGGATGCGCCTCGACCAGCTCGCCCTTCTTGTCCAGCGGCAGGGTGCGGCGGTGGTCGGTCAGCGGATGGATGACCACGGTGGTGTCCTGGCGGGCCTCGACCACCTCGTCGAGATAGCAGATGGCCCCGAAACGGGCGGCCTGGGTCAGCGGACCGTCCACCCAGCGGGTGCCGTCGGCGTCGAGCAGGAAGCGCCCGACCAGGTCGGCGGCGGTCATGTCCTCGTTGCAGGCCACCGTGATCAGCGGGCGGCCCAGCTTCCAGGCCATGTACTCGACGAACCGCGACTTGCCGCAGCCCGTCGGCCCCTTGACCATCACCGGCATGCGCGCCGAGTAGGCGGTCTCGTAGGCCGAGACCTCGCGGCCCTGCGCCTGGTAGAAGGGTTCCTCGGTAACGCGGTACTGCTCGATGTCGAATTGTTCGCTCATTGCCTGACCTGTATGAACTCGTGGTTTCTGCCCATTCCCCAGCGGACTCGTTGCCGCAGAGAAACGCTCGGGAATGGGGGAAAGAAAGGGCCGCCCGTCGCCGGGCGGCCAAATTGAATGTCGATGGCCGGTGGATCCCCGGCCATGCTGACCGTGCTTACTTGTGCACGCCCAGCTTCTCCCGCCAGCCCGGGAAGATCTCGTCGGCGTCGTGCGGGAAGGACTCGAACGCCCGCGCGAATTCCTTGTGCTCCTTGGCGAATTCGATCGGGTCGGCACCGGCCTTCCAGCACTCGTAGGCCTGGCGCAGGGAGGTCGCACCGGCGGCCGGGGAGTCGATGTGGCCGTAGGAGCCGCCACCGGCGGTGTTGATCACGTTGCCGTGGCCCAGGTTCTCGAAGAAGCCCGGCAGACGCAGCGCGTTCATGCCGCCGGAGATGATCGGGGTGGTCGGCTTCATGCCGTACCACTCCTGGTGGTAGACCGGGCCGTCCGCGGAATCGCGCTCGATCATGTAGGCGATGTTGCGGTCGTCCTTGCCGCCTTCCATCTTGCCGTAGCCCATGGTGCCCACGTGGATGCCGGAGGCGCCCTGCAGGCGGGACATCTTGGCCAGGACGAAGGCGGTGTAGCCGCGCTTGGCGCTCGGGGAGGTCACGGCGCCGTGACCGGCACGGTGGTAGTGCAGGTACTGGCTGGGGTACTGGCGACGGGCGGTAGTGATCATGCCCGGGCCGCCGACGTAGCCGTCGACCAGGAAGGCCACCTTGTCGGCGTCCTCGCCGAAGGTCTCGAGGATGAAATCGGCGCGAGCGCACATCTCGAAGTGATCGTCGGCGGTGATGTTGGCGGAGAACAGCTTCGCCTCGCCGGTCTCGTCCTGGGCGCGCTTCATGGCGTCGGCCACCAGCGGCATGACCTTCTTGATCGGCGCGAAGGTCTGGTTGCCCTGCGGCTCGTCATTCTTGATGAAGTCGCCACCCAGCCAGAACTCGTAGGCGGCCTGGGCGAACGGCTCCGGGCGCAGGCCGAGCTTGGGCTTGATGATGGTGCCGGCGATGTAGCCGCCGTCCTGGATCGGGCGGCCCAGGATGCGCCACATGTCGGAGATGTCCTTGGACGGGCCGTCGAACAGTTCGATGGCGCGCTTGGGCATGTAGAAGTCGATCATCTTGGCATGCTCGACGTCGCCCATGCCCTGGTTGTTGCCGATGGTCAGCGTCAGGAAGGACACCAGCATCATGCGGCCGTCGGTCATGTTGCGGTCGAACAGCTCGATCGGGTAGGCGATCCGCATGTCCTCGTTGGCTTCGTCGATGTGGTAGACGAGCGCGTCGACACCCTTGGTGAAGTCGTCGGTGGTCGAGACCTCGACGTTGGTGCCGGTGGACGACTCGGCCGCGAAGTGGGCGGCGGTCGCAAGGTAACCGTAACCGGGCTGCGGCTTCATCTGGTAGGCGACGAGGATGTGCTTGCCGCCGGCGATCAGGTCTTCCTCTTTGAGGGTGAGATCGGCATAACGGCTGGATTGATCGTGAGCCATGGTGTCCTCCGAATTGGCATGAAGGGGCGGTGACCGGTTTCGGCCACCTCGGTATGCGTTGCGGAAAGCACCATAATTCGTGGGGTTTATAATTGAAATTCAGACTTTATAATCAGGATCCATATTTCAGCTTATAATCAATTTTTCTTATGATCAGACTAACCCTGCGCCAGCTCGAGATCCTCGAGGCCGTCGCCCATCACGGCAGCTTCTCCCGCGCCAGCAAGGACGTGCACCTGACCCAGCCGGCGGTCTCCATGCAGATCAAGCAGCTGGAGGAATCCCTCGGCCTGCCGCTGTTCGAGCACGTGGGCAAGAAGATCCACCTGACGGAGGCCGGTCGCGAGACGCTCGCGACGAGTCACGCGATCGGTCGGGAGGTCGACAACCTCGAACACACCCTGGCCGATCTGCGCGGACTGAAGGGCGGCACGCTGAAGGTATCGGTGGCGAGCACGGCGAGCTATTTCGCCGCGCGGCTGATGGCGCTGTTCCGCCAGGTGCACCCCGAGGTGCGTATCAGCCTCAACGTCGTCAACCGGGCGACGCTGCTCCAGCACCTGACCGGCAACGACATCGATCTGGCGCTGATGGGGCGCCCCCCGGAGGGGCTGGGCCTGACCGCCGAGCCGTTCATGGACAACCCGCTGGTGGTCATCGCCTCGCCGAACCATCCGTTCGCGAAGATCCGCAACATCCCGCTCAAGCGTCTCGCCGAGGAACCACTGGTCGGCCGCGAACCGGGGTCGGGCACGCGCGGCGCGGTGGAGAAGGTCTTCGCCGAGCACGGCCTGGAACTCAAGGTCGCCATGGAGATGAACAAGAACGAGGCCATCAAGCAGGCCGTCGAGGCGGGGCTGGGCCTGGGCGTGGTCTCGCTGCACATCGTGCAGTCGGAGCTGGCGTCCGGGGAGTTGTGCGTGCTCGACGTGCAGGGCTTCCCACTGATGCGCCAGTGGTACCTCGTCCAGCGCGAGGGAAAACGCCTCGGCCCCGCCGCGCGGGCGTTCTCGGAGTTCGTTCTCAGCGAGGCGAAGCACGCCGTTTCGCTCGGCACGAAGCCCTCATAAACACCTTTCATGTCAATGGGATAATGCGTGCCGGTCGTTTCCCGACTATAGGTAGAGGTGCGTTACCACCGAAAAGGGGAAACACCATGAGCAAGGCACGCGCAACTCTTCTCGCCGGCACCGTGCTGGCGATCGCATCATCGCCACTGCATGCCGCCGAGGGGACTTTCGACACTCCGACACTCGTTCCGGAAGTCGCCGTCAAGGCGGTGGAGGCCGCCGTGGAGGCCTGTCGTGACAAGAACGCCCAGGTGACAGCCGTGGTCGTGGGGCCGGGCGGCACGCTCCAGGCCCTCAAGCGTGATCGTTACGCAGGCCCGCACTCCGTGGACACGGCCACCAGCAAGGCCTGGACGGCCGTGAGCTTCCGCACGGACACCATCGAACTGGGGGACAGCACCGGACCCGGCGAGGCAAGCCACGGTCTCCAGCACCTTGACGGCGTCACCATCCTCGGCGGCGGCAAGCAGATCACCTCGGATGGCCGGATCGTCGGCGGTATCGGGGTATCCGGCTCGCCAGACGGCGCCACCGACGACCAGTGCGCCGCTGCGGGCATCGAGGCGATCGAGGACGATCTGCTCTGATTCGTCCCGCACCGGGGACAGCAGGACCGAGAAAGCCCTTCCGGATGGGAAGGGCTTTCGTTCGTCCCGGGTCCGTTCCTGGTTCGACGACCCTCGCCCCAATCTCAGAAACGACGACTTGTGAGCAACAGCACCCCGTGATCCGCACCGGCATCCAGACGGTCAGCCGCACTGGCCATCCGCATCACGTTGATAGTTGGCAAGGTCTTCTTGCCGATACGCAGGCGGTAACCGAGCTCGTAGTTGCGCGGGGTGTTCGCGGCGGAAAAACCGAGATCGTCGACGCGATGGATCACCTGCCCGTCCACTGTCCACTCCGTGGCAAATCGCCTCGTCGCCTCGCCTCCGGTCAGGTGCAGGGCTCGCTGGCGAGAAACGCGATCCGTCTGCGTCCCTCGTCGAAGTCGTAGCTCGCACCGAGCGCCGCCTGTTCGACATCGGCTCTCAGGTCGGTGATCACGCGTTGTTTCCGTCCCGCCTCGGCGCAGCCCGACTGGTAGGGTTTTCCGCTGATACGCCAGTAGTACCTCGTCAAGCACGAGGGAAAACGCCTCGCCCCCGCCGCACGGGCATTCTCGGAGTGCGCCCTCAGCGAGGCGGAGCCTATCGGCCGGCCGGGAGCGACCTGTGGACCGCCCGCATGGAAGCGACCTCGAGGCGAAACGGTCCGGCATGGCGGTCGGCGAGCAGAAATCCGATCCGGTCGATACGCTCCGGCGACAGGGGCGGCGCATCGGGCACCGGGCGCCCCCGGAACACCGCCTCGAACGCGGACCAGTCCAGGGTGAACTCCAGCCAACGATCGGCCACGGTCTCGAAACCGGCGGCGTAGGAAGCACCCGACGGCAGGTCTTCGCTACCGACCCGACACTGGTAACGTCGCCCGTCACCACGCAGGCGAGCCGCAATCCCGGTCGTGCCCGCCAGCACACCGGGCCGGACCTCTCGACGCACCGAGGCGAACCCGCCGCCATGGGCCAGCGAAAGCTCGCCATCGAACACCGCCAGACCGTCCTCGAAACGAAACGTGCCCGCTGACACCCCGCCCATCACGCCGTCGTTCACGGCATGCCAGCGACAGTCCTCCTCGGGACTGGCAAAATCGATTACCTTGGACATGCGGCAAGTGTAGGGAAGGACCGCACGATTGCCGAGATTTCCTAAGGAAGGTCTGCACGATTCGATGACATCTCTGCGGGACCTCCAAGGGCCCAGCTGCAAGGCGCAGCCCGCCGTGAAGGGCGTCGCCCTTTACAAGGGCTGAACCGGATCGGCAGGACGCCGATCCGGCCGGCATAAGCCGGCCCGAAGGGCGGGGTTCATGGACGAACCCCGCGACGCCGCAGATGGGC
>CAYUAO010000065.1:0-11420 GCA_964442775.1 uncultured Halothiobacillus sp.
TGGAAAGCTGCAACCTGCACACCATCCTCGACTGCCCCGGCGGCACCTTCCTCGGTGCCGGGGTGAAGACCGTGGTGCTGTTCTTCGAGAAGGGCGCGCCCACACGGAAGATCTGGTACTACCACCTCGACCCGGGCCGCAGCCTGGGCAAGACCAGCCCGCTCAACGACGACGACCTCAAGGAGTTCGTCGAGCTGCAGGCTACCAGCGCCGACTCGGACGAGTCCTGGACGGTCGATATCGAGGACGTGGACAAGGAGACCTGGGACCTGTCGGTCAAGAACCCCAACAAGGTCGAGGAGGAGCCGCTGCGCGATCCCGAGGTGATCATTAACGAGATCGAGACGCTGGATCGGGAGAGTGAGGAGATCCTGGAAGGTATTCGGGGGATGCTGTGAGAAGGGATTGGACTTACAAGCCTTTGGGCGATGTTTGTGATGTTGTCGGCGGCGGCACGCCGTCTAAGCGAAACCCCGCTTTTTACGAAGGCAGTATCCTTTGGGCGACTGTTCGCGATATGCGCGATGAGGTGTTGTCCAGCACAGAATTCCGGATTTCGGAAGACGCCGTAAAAAGCAGTTCGACGAAAGTCATACCGAGCGGAAATGTCGTGATGGCAACGCGGGTTGGTCTTGGGAAGGCCTGTCTTCTTGCTCAAGATACGGCAATAAATCAAGATCTACGGGCCGTGATTCCGAAATCCGATCAAATCGATACACGGTTCTTGCTTCGCTGGTTTCAAAGTATTTCCGAGAAAATCGTGTCGGAAGGGACCGGCGCTACGGTCAAGGGTGTAAAGCTTCCATTTATAAAGTCATTGCAGCTGCCAATGCCATCCCTTGGCGAGCAGAAGCGTATTGTCGCTATTCTGGACGAGGCCTTTGCGGGAATCGAAACGGCCATTGCCAATACCGAAAAGAACCTTGTCAATTCCCGAGAGCTATTTAAGGTTCGCTTAAATAAGGTGTTTAGTGATAAAGGTCTGCAGTCGAAAGAAGGTCTTTCGAAGCTGATTGAGATTAAGCATGGGTTCGCGTTCAAGAGTGCTCAGTTCCACGCCAGTGATGATGAAAGTCAGCCAATTGTGCTGACGCCCGGCAACTATGGCGATGATGGTGAATTGCACTTTGGTCGTAAAAACACAAAACGATTGAAGGATTCTCCGCCTGAAGACTTTAGGTTCGCTGCCGGGGACCTCACAATCGTGATGACCGACTTGTCGCCAAAAATGAATATCTTGGGCAAGCCCGCTTTCGTTCCCACAGATAATGTTCTGCATAATCAGCGAATTGGAAGAGTTTTGTTCAAGTCCGATGATTTGAGCCCGCGATATTTATATTATTTCCTGATGACGGATCAGGCGTCGGCCGAGATTAAGCGGACAGCAACCGGAACGATGGTTCGGCATACGGCACCAAAAAGAATTCTCGGGTTAGATGTGCCGTTGCCGATTGATAGGAGCAGGCAAGATTTTTTGGTTGAGTATCTCGACAGGGCAAAGCAAGAAACGTCGAGTCTTGAATCGAGCTATCAGAAAAAGTTGGCCGCGTTAATTGAACTCAAGCAATCCCTGCTGCAAAAGGCCTTCTCCGGCGAATTGACGGCCAAGCAGGTCGAGGATGCGGCGGAAGGGGCGGCGGCGTGAGCGATCCGCGCGATATCGACCTGGTCGAGGATCTCCGCGCTCGTCCGACAGAGCTGGCCTGGCTGGAGTTCAAGAGGGACAACGTCGACCCGGACGTCATCGGCAAACGCTGCTCGGCGCTGGCCAATGCGGCGCGCATCGATGGGCAGGACTGTGGCTACATGCTGTGGGGCATCGATGATGCGAGCCACGCCGTGGTGGGTAGCCGCTTCGATCCCGACACCCGGCGCGTCGGAGGGCAGGAGCTCCAGCTCTGGCTGGCCCAGCAGTTGCAGCCCAGTGTCGCCTTCACCTTCCGCGTGATCGACCATCCGGAGGGCAGGGTGGTGATGCTGGAGGTTCCGGCCGCCACCAGTGCGCCCGTCGCGTTCAAGAACATCGCCTATATCCGCATCGGCAGTGCGACCCCGAAGCTGGCCGAGTTTCCCGAGCGCTATGCAATGCTCATCGAGTCGCTGCGTCCCTATACCTGGGAGCATGGTGTGGCACGCCAGTATGTGACCGGCGACGACGTGCTGGCGCTGCTCGATTACACGCAGTATTTCCGCTATACCCGGCAACCGCTGCCCGATAACCGGGCGGGCATCTTCGAGCGACTGCAAGCGGATGGCCTGATCGAGAAAGATGTCGGGGAGCGCTGGAACATCACGAACCTGGGGGCGCTGCTGTTCGCGGTGCACCTGGAGGACTTCGAGGCATCGCTTTCGCGCAAGGCCGTTCGGCTGGTCGTCTACGACGGGCGTAATCGTGCCGCGACGGTGACCCATCGCCTGGATGGTCAAAAGGGGTATGCCTGTGGCTTCGAGGGGCTGGTCGATTACATCAATGACCTGGTGCCGCATAACGAGCACATCGGCAGGGCGCTGCGTGAGTCCCGGCCGCTGTTTCCCGAACTTGCCGTGCGCGAGCTGGTTGCCAACGCCCTGATCCACCAGGACATGACCGTGACGGGGGCCGGGCCGCAGATCGAGATATTCGAAGACCGCATGGAGATCACCAACCCGGGCCGTCCTCTCATCCAGGCAGAGCGGATGATCGATCTTCCGCCTCGATCCCGGAATGAAGCGCTGGCCTCGCTGATGCGCCGGATGGGGTTCTGCGAGGAACAGGGCAGTGGCCTTGACAAGGTGGTCGCCGAGGTCGAGTTGTATCAGCTGCCGCCGCCGTTGTTCCGGGAGGGCGACAATTCCATGCAGGTGGTGCTCTATGGCCCACGGAGCTTTGCCAGGATGACGCCGGATGAACGAATGCGGGCCTGCTATCAGCACGCCGTGCTGAGGTTTCTCAGTGGCGGGGAGCGGATGAAGAACGCGACTCTGTGCGAACGTTTCGGTATCGATCCCCGGAATGCTTCCCAGGCCACGGCGGTCATCAAGAAGGCACAGGCGGCGGGGTTGATCAAGGTCGCGGACCCCGAGCACCCCCGTGCCGGCTATGTCCCCATCTGGGCCTGATTTCTTGATCGGGTTTTGATCCCCGGGGGTGGGGCAGGCGCCGCCCGTCAACAGGTGGCAATAAAAACAACCGGATACGATGCAAATGTGCGTTCGCTGTTTCTTTATCGGGTTTTCATCGGCAGGCTGTTCTCCGAGCAGAACGGCGGCCGGGGAGCCCGTGTCGCCTCTTTGTAGACCGGCCGGCAGGTCGATGAATGCAACCGCACCGCTGACTTGGTGAACGTTTGAAGAGGCGACGACATGAGTGGTCTCGTCAGCCGTTGGAAAAATGACAACAGCTTGAATTGGGCCGCTCGAAAGAGTCACTCACACGCCCCGCCGCTCGCGCCGCGAAAGTGAGCGGAAAAGCACCCACGGGCGCACGTAATAAATCACAGGGAATGGACTCATGAACGAAGCCGAGACCCGCGCCGAGCTGATCGACCCGGCCTTGAAGGCGGCGGGCTGGGGCGAGGTGGACGGCAGCCGTGTCCGTCGCGAGATGATCGCGCCGGGGCGGTTGGTTGGTGGCGGGCGTCGGGGCCGGCAGGACATCGCCGACTATGTCCTGACCCACCGGGGGCAGAAGCTGGCGGTGATCGAGGCGAAGAAGATCAGTCTGCCGGCGACCGAGGGGCTAGCGCAGGCCAAGCGCTATGCCGAACGCTTGCAGGCGCGCTTCGCCTATTCCACCAACGGCAAGGGCATTTACCGGGCGGACCTGCACACGGGGCAGGAAGGGGAGGTGGAGGCCTATCCGACGCCGGACGCGCTCTGGGACGAGACCTTTGCGCAACCCAACCCCTGGCGCGAGCGCTTCGGCGCGGTGCCGTTCGAGGACAAGGGCGGTTTCTGGCAGCCGCGCTACTACCAGCACAACGCCATCAACAACGCGCTGGAGGCCATCGCCGATGGTCGGGATCGCATCCTGCTGACGCTGGCGACCGGCACGGGCAAGACCTCGATTGCCTTCCAGATCGCGTGGAAGCTGTTCCACGCCCGCTGGAGCCTGTCCGCCCGCGAGACCAATGAGCCGTCGCGTCGCCCGCGCATCCTGTTTCTCGCCGACCGAAACATCCTCGCCAACCAGGCCTTCAACGACTTCTCCGCGTTCCCGGAAGACGCGCTGGTGCGCATCGACCCGGAGGTGATCCGCAAGCACGGCAAGGTGCCGAAGAATGGCAGCGTGTTCTTCACCATCTTTCAGACGTTCATGGCCGGGCGGGACGCGGACGGCAACCCGCAGCCGAGCTTCGGCGACTACCCGCCGGACTTCTTCGATTTCATCGTCATCGACGAGTGCCATCGTGGCGGGGCCAACGACGAGAGCAACTGGCGCGGCATCCTGGAGTACTTCGCGCCGGCCGTGCAGTTAGGGCTTACGGCCACGCCGAAGCGCAAGCACAACGCGGACACCTACGCGTATTTCGGCGAGCCGGTGTACGTCTACTCGCTCAAGGAAGGTATCAACGACGGCTTTCTCACGCCGTTCCGGGTCAAGCAGATCGCCACCACGCTGGACGAGTACGTCTACACGCCGGATGACGAGGTGGTGGAAGGCGAGATCGAGGAAGGTCGGCGCTACGAGGAAGAAGACTTCAACCGGATCATCGAGATCCGGGACCGCGAGCGCTACCGGGTGCAACTGTTCATGGACGAGATCGACCAGCGCGAGAAGACGCTGGTGTTCTGCGCCACCCAGGAGCACGCCGCGGCGGTGCGTGATCTGATCAACCAGGTAAAGATCAGCACCGATCCACACTACTGCGAGCGGGTGACGGCCAACGACGGCAAGGAAGGCGAGCGCTTCCTGTCGCTGTTCCAGGACAACGAGAAGACCATCCCCACCGTCCTGACCACCTCGCAGAAGCTTTCTACCGGCGTGGATGCGCGCAACGTGCGCAATATCGTGCTGATGCGGCCGGTGAACTCGATGATCGAGTTCAAGCAGATCATCGGGCGGGGCACGCGGCTTTTCGACGGCAAGGACTACTTCACCATCTACGACTTCGTGAAGGCGCACGAGCACTTCAGCGATCCCGAGTGGGACGGCGAGCCGCTGCCGCCGGAGCCGTGCAGCCGTTGCGGCAATATCCCCTGCACCTGCGAGGTCAATCCGCCGCAGCCCTGTCCGATCTGCGGCGAGCGCCCCTGTGTCTGCGAGAAGCCGCCCCCGGAGCCATGCCCGGATTGCGGCGAGTGGCCGTGCGTGTGCGAGAAGCCGAGCAAGGTGGTCGTCAAGCTGGCGGACGGCAAGACGCGCACGCTGCAGCACATGATATCCACCACCTTCTGGGGCCCGGACGGCAAGCCGATCTCGGCAAAGCAGTTCATCGAGCGCCTCTACGGCGAGTTGCCGTCGCTGTTCCACGACGAGGACGAACTGCGCCGGCTGTGGGGCAACCCGGCGACCCGGCGCAAGCTGCTGGCCGGGCTGGAGGAAAAGGGCTTCTCCCGCGTCGACCTGCGCAAGATCGCCCGCATGGTCGAGGCGGACAAAAGCGATCTCTTCGACGTGCTGGCCTACATCGCTTTCCAGACCTCGCCGATCACCCGGGCCGAACGGGTGGAGTCGCACCGCGACCGGATCTTCGCCGGGGTCGACTATCGGCAGAAGGAATTTCTCGAGTTCGTGCTGGGACACTACGTCGAGAACGGCGTGGACGAGCTGGACATGGAGAAGCTGCCGGACCTGCTCGACCTCAAGTACCACTCCGTAAGGGACGCGGTGCGAGAGCTGGGTGATCCCGAGGGCATCCGGGGTGTATTCGAGGGCTTCCAGGAACGACTTTACTGAACAGCGGGCGCGATGCCCGCCATACGCATTGGATAAAAGGAATTGGCCGTTATGGCGCTTGATCTGACTCAGGACGACGATTTGAAAAAGGCCCTGCTGGCCATCCAGCCGAAGGAACGCAACGCCAACTGGGTAAACCGGCTGGCGGCTTTTCTGAAGGATGTCCGGGAAGCGGATCTGGAGGCCCGCCGGACGGCCGCATTCCAGCAGAAGCTCTGGGAAGAGAATGCGGTCAGCGGCGTGGGCATGGGCACCGTGGACATCAGCGCCGCGCTGGACGATCCCGCATTCCGCGACTGGCTGGCCGAGGCGTCGATGAAGCCCGTCCCCGAGGATGCGGATGCGCGGCTCGCCTTCTTCCAACAGCTTTACGACGAGCTGGCGAAGCGACTGAAAGGCTACGCCGGACGTGTCGCCTGGGTGAAGATCTTCCGGGTGCTAGCCGCCCTGTACCCGCGCTATTTCAGCACCATCACCGACCGGAGCATGGCGCTGGAGTGCCATCGTGCCTGGTTCGGCAAGCGCAGGAAGGTCAGCGCGGTGGCTCGGCAGCTTCAGATGATGGAGCGCCTGGATGAGCTGCTGGGTCCCTGTGCCGATGACGAGCAGGCACTGGCCGAGCGGATGACCTTGCCGTGGTTCGTCTACGAGGCCAAGATTCAGTCGTCCCGCGATGACGCGGTCGCCGAAACCATGAATTCGGAAGGTAATGTCGAGTTGAAGCCGCTGCCCGCCCTTCAGCGCCGGAAGGGTTTTACGGGTATCAAGGGCGGTCTGGGTGCGCTGTCGAGTGCCTTGGCCTTCGTCGTTGAAGGTGTGACTCGAGAGGAACTGCTCGACTTCCTGCGTGCGGAATTTCCCGATTATCGCGAGAACTCGCTGAGGACGCTGATCAATATCCTCAAGAACGAGTTCTACGTGATCGAGGAAAACGACGGCGTCTTCACTCAAACGGCGCGAGGGGAGTTGTTTCTCGATACGCAGGACCCGCAGGAGCTGGTTCCACTGTTCATCACCCGGACGCTGGGCGTGGACCATGTTCTCTGTGCGCTGCGTGAAAACGGCCCGATGTCGTCCACCGATCTGGTGACGCTGTTGCAGCAGGTCAACCCCGGCTGGACCAGCGAGTACAGCCCGCGTGCGATGCTGAAATGGTTGCGGGACTTCGGCCTGTTGCAGGCTGACATGGAGGGCATCCACTCGCTGACCGAATCAGGTGAGTCCTGGGCCGCACAGATCCACTGGACGCCGGAATTCCTGGAAACGGTCGGTGACACCACCGAAGAAGCCGAGATCACGGAACAGCCCGCGAAACCGCTGGATATCAGCGGGATCGATCAAGGGCAGTTGATCGGTTCGGTGGTCGACGAGACCGCGTTTGCCACCTCCATCGTGCGGCAGTTGCATCTCGGGCTCTGGGCTCACGACCGGCGTCACTTCGCCATCCTGGCGGGGCTGTCCGGGTCGGGCAAGACCATGCTGGCCCAGCGCTACGGGAGTGCGCTGGTCCGCCAGTTCGATGTGGAGTCGGAACAGCACGTGTTCGTCCAGGCGATTCAGCCGGGGTGGTACGACTCGTCGCCGATATTCGGCTACATCAACCCGTTGACGCCGGATACCTACGCGCGTTCGCCCTTGCTGGACTTTCTGCTCAAGGCGGCAAAGCAGCCGGACAAGCCGTTCGTCGTGATTCTCGACGAGATGAACCTTTCGCACCCGGAGCAGTATTTCGCCCCGGTGCTCTCGGCCATGGAGTCCGGCGATGTCCTGCGGCTGCACAACGAGGGCAGTGTCTTCGACGGCATTCCGGCCACGATCCCGTATCCGGCCAACGTGGCGTTCATCGGCACGGTGAACATGGACGAGACGACGCACGGGATCTCGGACAAGGTGCTGGATCGCGCCTTCACGATCGAGTTCTGGGACATCGACCTGGACGATTACCCCAACTGGGGGAGCTACGGCCTGACGGAGCCGGACCTGGACCGGGTGCGTGGTTGCCTGAAGGATCTGCTGGAAACACTGCACCCGGAGAGGTTGCATTTTGGCTGGCGTACCGTCGACGACGTGCTCTCGTATGTCGGGCTGGCGGGCGAGCTGGGCGAGTCCGATCCTGCCGCCGCGCTGGACGAAGTGATCTACGCCCGGGTGCTGCCCAAGCTCAGAGGGGCGGAAAGCAACCGCTTGCATGACGCGCTGGACCGCACCACGGCGGTGCTGGAAAAGCATCAGCTGCCGCGCAGTGCCCGGAAGCTGAGGTCCTTGCAGCAGGACCTTCGCGATACCGGGATGATGCGATTCTGGCGCTGAGATGGACCTGCCGCTTTTCAGCCGCACCGGCGAAGGGCCGGCCGCTATCGGTCACCTTTCTCCAGAGCAACCGTTTCGAGGCTGTCGGGAAGATCGGGACTACCTGATCGGCGTTCCGGTGGGGCACCGGTCCGCCCGGCTTTACGTCGACGATGCGCCCCTGCTGTTCGACGACCACCGTCAGGCGTGGCGGTGGTCGCCCGGCTTTTTTGCCGGCGAGGTGTCACTGGAGCTGGAGCTCCCCGGCGAGCAGACGCCGGTTCGGTACGTCGTGGACGTCGGCCCGGCGGAGCACAAGACGGGACGAGAGCAGTACGTCGAGTACCTCCGCCAGATCGTCGATTACGCCCCGCAGCTGGTGCTGGGCAGCGAGCCTGCCCGACATGGGCTGGGTGGACGGTCGGGCACCCGACTGACCGCCTGGCTTCGTTACGCCCGGTTGCGCTGTTTCATCGATCGCTACCTGACGGGTCTCAAGGCCATCGCCGACCGGCCGATCATCCGTCTCGACAGCCACCGCGAGCAGCTTCCCGCCCACATGGCCAGACGGGTGGACACCACGACGCTGAACCGTCTGGTCTCGAACCCGGCCTTGCTTGCCGATCTGGCCGGCGAGCCAAGCACGTCGATGCGCGGCGTGAGCCGGGAGAAGCGTCTGGATGTCCCGTTCAGCGAACCGACCATGGACAATCCCGCCAATCGGCTGATGGCACGGCAGGTGAGCGAGGTTCGGCGGCTGATCCGGCATTTGCAAAGGGATTTCGACCGGATCGTGGGAGAGACGAGCGATACCGAAACGGATATCGCCGCCCGAATGCCGAGGCGGTTGAATTATCTGCGGGACCTGGAAAAACGATTGACCCGCCATCTGCGCAGCGAGCCGTTGAGCGAGGCCAATACGGCCATCCGCAGTGCGGCGGAACTCAATGCCGTCTCGGGCAATCCGCACTACAACATGGCCTACCGCCAGGGCGTCCGTATTCTCCGTGAAGGGGTTTCCGACCTGGCCGACGACGAGCAGCACTACCTGACGCCGACCTGGGAGATTTACGAGTCCTGGTGCTTTGTCGCCCTCGCAAGGCAGCTTGAGGCCATGTTCCCGGACATGACGTGGCGCCTGGAAACCGATGCGACCTACGTCGACATGGTCCTGAGTGGGAAGTCGGATGCCCGGGCGATCACTCTTTATGCCCAGATGACGTGCCGCTCGCTCGAATCGTGCAACCCCTATGGCTACTGCTCGATCAGCCGGGAACGCCGCCCGGATCTGGTGCTCGAATGGCGGGATGATGCCGGAGTCAGGTATGCCTGTCTGGACAGCAAATACACGGCGAAAAAAGCCCGGATTCTGGATTCCATGGCCTCGGCGCACATCTACAACGACTCGCTCAGACTGGCGGGGCGAAAGCCGGAACTCTCCCTGATCCTCGTTCCGCGAAATATCGAAGGCGATCAGCTAGAAACACATGGCTACTGGGCCAAGCACGGGGTTGGATGTTTCAGTCTGGCAAGTGATCAGCACGCCCCTGGTCTTATCGAACGAGTGATCTCGGTGTTACAACCGCCGTTGTCTGAATCGCCCCCACTTTCCTAGACCATTCAAGAGCCTCACACTGAGGGTGACGAGAACATGACGCGGAGATGCGCGGGGCGCAATCCCGGGCGCTCGGGGGGAGGAGGGGAGTGTATGGATAAGGCACGTTTGCCAGAGCTGATCGGCGATCTATATCGGATCGTCGGAGAACTGGAAGAAATGTTCCCGGGAAGGCATTTCACTCCAGATGGGCATCTTGTGGGTAGTCTGGGCGAGTGCTTGGCTGCGTATCATTATGGGCTTGAGCTGCTGCGCGCCTCGTCACCAGGGGTGGATGCCGTAAAAAACGGCCTGGGAATCGAAATCAAAGCAACACAAGCAAATCGTGTTGGCCTAAGGAGTGGGCCGGAGCATTTGTTGGTTCTTCGCCTTGATCGCGAAGGTGGCTTTTCCGAAGTGTATAACGGGCCTGGCCATGTCGTGTGGCGAGAGTTCGAAGGGAAAAAGAAGCCAAGCAACGGACAGTTCCAGATCTCGTTGAGCCGACTTGCCACGCTCATGGAGGGAATTCCTTCCGAGCTTAGACTGCCAATGACAACTTCGAATCAAGCGATTCACCCCTCGCTGAAATGATCAGGTCAGGATGAGCAACTGTAATGGGACACGCCACCGACATGGAACAAGGATGAGGGCTTGAGTCGGTAGTATTTTTCTTCCACCGCTTCTGATTGCTCGGCGTATGGCTGCGTCATGACTTCCTGGAGCTCCCTGATTGCCGAATAATCGCCGGCCGCCGCTTTTTGGTACGCGGGAACGAGAAACCACTCTCTCAACGTGTATTTCGGGTTAACCCGTTTCATGGCCCTGGAAATCTCGTCGCGAGTTCGAGCCAGCTCGGTTGCCGACTTGGTGTCGGCGTCGACACCGACGAGCGATCGCCACTTGGCCAGCCACTCGGACCAGCGCTCGTCGGTTGCCCGGCTGTTCTCCGCAGACCGCGTGCTTGAGCCGTCCGAGGCATCGAGACCGGAATAGAAGCTCTTCTTGATCGGCTCGATGCTCTCGGGAACGGCCGAAAGCTCACGGAAGAAGAGGGTGTAATCCACCGGGGTGGTGGTCATCAACGTTTGCAGTTCGACAAACAACTCGGCGTTGACCGACGCCAGGCCCAGTTTGCTGGCCCACATTCGTTCCAGTTTCTCGCCCATCAACTTGGCGAAGTCGCCTTCAATCGCGTCCAGTTGCTCGATGGCTTCCGGGTCGTCGTCCAGCAGGGGGCGTAATGTGTTGCAGAACGTGCGGAAATTGCGTTCCGCGGCGGCGGGCTGGTTGGAAAAACAGAAATGACGTCCGCCGCCCGTCCAGGGTTGAAAGTAGCGGTCGAAGACCTCGCAAAACCCGAACGGGCCGTAGTCGAGCGTAAAGCCCCCGGCCGCGCAGTTGTCACTGTTGAAATTGCCCTGGCAGTAGCCCACCCGAATCCAGTCGGCAACCAGCGAGGTGAGTCGGTCTCGGAACGCGTGCGCAAGCGAGATGACCTGCTCGCGAACGCCCGCTTCTCGATCAACGTCCTCGGCGTATTCCCGGTCGATCAGGTGCAGGACGAGCGCTTCGAGTTCTTCCCTGGCTCTCGGGTGAGCCTGCTTGCGAGCGCGGCGGCTGAAGAGCTCGAGCTGGCCGACCCGAATGAACGAGGGC
>CAYUAO010000066.1:0-11289 GCA_964442775.1 uncultured Halothiobacillus sp.
GGATTGATTTATGGGGGGCGCCCAAGTAGTCTTGTCGCCCGTTTCCCCGGGGCGGTCCGCGCCAGTCGCGTGATCCCCCGCGGGACGACCGAACTGGACAACCGGCCAGTGACTGGCCGTCGAACACCTTGAATAAGTGGAAGCACGCGGATGCGTAAACCGATCGTCGCAGGAAACTGGAAACTCAATGGCACGCTGGCGGGCAACGAGTCGCTGGTGCTGGGCGTGCTCGACGGCATGCCGCAACTCGAGGGCATCGACGTGGCCGTCTGCCCGCCGTTCGTCTACCTGCCGCAGGTGGCCCGGCTCGCGGACTCGACCCCGCTCGACGTCGGCGCGCAGAACTGTTCCGAGCACGACAATGGTGCGTTCACCGGGGAGGTCAATGCACCGATGCTCGCGGACATTGGCGCCCGCTACGTCATCCTGGGGCACTCCGAACGGCGCGCCATGTACGGCGAGACCGACGAGGTCGTCAGCGCCAAGGTCAAGGCCGCGCTCGCTGCCGGCCTCACCCCGATTCTCTGCGTGGGCGAGACCCTCGAGGAGCGCGAGGCCGACGAGACCGAGGCGGTCGTGCGCCGGCAGCTCGCCGCCGTGATCAGCGGCAACGGGATCCGCGCCTTCGATCGCCTCGTGATCGCCTACGAACCCGTCTGGGCGATCGGCACGGGGCGCACGGCTTCGCCCGAGCAGGCCCAGGCCGTGCATGCGTTCATTCGCGGCCAGCTGGCCGACCACGACGCGGGCATCGCCCAGTCGGTGCGCATCCAGTACGGCGGGTCGATGAAGCCCGGCAACGCGGCCGATCTGCTCGCGCAGCCGGATATCGACGGCGGCCTGATCGGCGGGGCGTCGCTGAAGGCCGAGGACTTTCTGGAAATCTGCCGCGCCGCGGCGGACACGGTAGGTAAGCAATGACCATATTCGTAATCATCATCCACGTGCTGCTGGGGCTGGCCCTGATCGGGCTGGTGCTGATCCAGCACGGCAAGGGCGCGGATGCCGGTGCCGCCTTCGGTTCGGGCGCCTCCGGCACCGTCCATGGGGCGCGTGGGCCGGCAAACACCCTGCAGAAAGTCACGGGGTGGATGGTGGTGGCCTTTTTCGGCACCAGTCTGTTGCTTGCCTACGTAATCAACACTTCCCAGGAGCCCTCTAGCGTGGTAGATTCTGCACCCGTTTCCGACAGCGGAGACGCGCCAGAGCAAGACGGACAAACCCCGTCCGACAAGCCGGCAGGCTCGCCGTCCGACGTCCCATCCTCGAACTCGGCGGCACCCTCTGGAGACGAAGACGGCAACACCCAATCGCCGTCGGATGTCCCCGGACAGTAACGACGAGAAATCGCCGTTACGACCGGATCAAGCGATGATCCGGTTGACAACCTAAGCGGACGTGGTGGAACTGGTAGACACGCTATCTTGAGGGGGTAGTGGCGAAAGCCGTGTGGGTTCGAGTCCCACCGTCCGCACCAAACACACTTTTCCGGTTCGATTGACTATTCTTGTACGCTGCCTTGGTGTTTTCTCCAGCGCGTGCGAGGCAGTCGAACGCGCAGAAAAAACCGGCCGGGCCGATCCGCCGGGTTTCGAGCAAGAGGGTGTCAGATGCTTGAAGGCTACATTCCCATCCTGATCTTCTTCGGTGTGGCCACCCTGTTCTCCCTGGGGCTCCTGGTCATCGGCCAGGTGCTGGCACCCAACCGGCCGGACGAGGCCAAGCTGGATGCGTACGAGTGCGGTTTCGCGCCCTTCGAGGACGCGCGCATGAAGTTCGACATCCGCTACTACCTCGTCGCCATCCTGTTCATCATCTTCGATCTGGAGATCGCCTTCCTGTTCCCCTGGGCCGTCGCCCTCGAGGACATCGGCGGTTTCGGCCTCGCGGCCATGGCCATCTTTCTGGGCGTGCTCGTGATCGGCTTCATCTACGAGTGGAAGAAGGGGGCGCTGGAATGGGAGTAGAAGGCGTTCTCGAGAAGGGTTTCGTCACCACCTCGGCCGACAAGCTGATCAACTGGGCGCGCACCGGCTCTCTGTGGCCGATGACCTTCGGTCTGGCCTGCTGTGCGGTCGAGATGATGCACGCGGGTGCGGCCCGTTACGACCTCGACCGCTTCGGCGTCGTGTTCCGGCCCAGTCCGCGGCAGTCGGACGTGATGATCGTCGCCGGCACCCTGGTCAACAAGATGGCCCCGGCGCTGCGCAAGGTCTACGACCAGATGGCCGAGCCGCGCTGGGTGATCTCGATGGGTTCCTGCGCCAACGGCGGCGGCTACTACCACTATTCGTACTCGGTGGTGCGCGGCTGCGACCGGATCGTGCCGGTCGACATCTACGTGCCGGGTTGCCCGCCGACGGCCGAGGCGCTCTTGTACGGGATCATCCAGTTGCAGAACAAGATCCGTCGCACCAACACCATCGCGCGTGCCTGACGGGTCGCGGCAAGCACAGGGGTAGCCTCATCCATGAACCTGCAAACGGCTCTCAAGGAAACCATCGGCGAGTACATCGTCGATCAGACCTTCGATCGCGGTGAGCTGACCATCGAGGTCGAGGCCAGGCATTGGCGCGACGTCGCCCAGCGGCTCGAGTCGAGCGAGGCCACGCGCTTCGAGCAGTGCGTCGATATCTGCGGTATCGACTACCTTGAATACGGCCGCGACGAATGGGCCGGCGAGGAGACCGTCTCCTACACGGGGTACAGCCGAGGGGTCGAGCCCAACACCAGTGGCTGGCTGAAGTTCGGCGACGAACCGGATGCCGGCGACCTGGGTCGGCCGCGCTTTGCGGTGATCGCCCACCTGCTTTCCTACACCCACAACTGGCGTCTGCGCGTTCGGGTCTACTGCCCGGACGACCACGCGCCGGCCGTGCCCTCGGTCGTCTCCGTCTGGGCGGGCGTGAACTGGTTCGAGCGCGAGGCCTTCGACCTGTTCGGCATCCTGTTCGACGACCATCCGGACCTGCGCCGCATCCTGACCGACTACGGTTTCGTCGGTCACCCGTTCCGCAAGGACTTCCCGCTGATCGGCCACGTCGAGGTGCGCTACGACGACGAGAAGCAGCGCGTGGTCTACGAGCCGGTTTCGATCGAGCCGCGGGTGCTGGTGCCGAAGGTGCATCGCGACGACAGCCGCTACATTGACCTCGACGAGGGCTGATAGATGCCGGAAATCGCCAACTACACCCTGAATTTCGGTCCCCAGCACCCGTCGGCTCACGGCGTGCTGCGCCTGGTGCTCGAGATGGACGGCGAGACCGTCGTCCGTGCGGACCCGCACATCGGCCTGCTGCACCGCGCCACGGAAAAGCTCGCCGAGAGCAAGCCCTACAACCAGTCGATCGGTTACATGGACCGGCTCGACTACGTCTCGATGATGTGCAATGAGCACGCCTACGTGCGCGCCATCGAGCAGTTGCTGGACCTCGAGATCCCCGAGCGCGCCCAGTACATCCGGGTGATGTTCGACGAGATCACCCGCATCCTCAACCACTTGCTGTGGCTGGGCGCGCACGCCCTCGACATCGGCGCGATGGCGGTGTTCCTGTACGCCTTCCGCGAGCGCGAGGACCTGATGGACTGCTACGAGGCGGTCTCGGGTGCCCGCCTGCACGCTACCTACTACCGCCCGGGTGGCGTAGCCCGCGACCTGCCGGATTCGATGCCCAAGTACCAGGCCTCGAAATGGCACAGCGAGCGCGAAGTCACCCGCATGAACGAGGCGCGCCAGGGTTCGCTGCTCGATTTCCTCGAGGACTTCACCGAGCGCTTCCCGAAGTACGTCGACGAGTACGAGACGCTGCTGACCGACAACCGTATCTGGAAGCAGCGCACCGTCGACATCGGGATCGTGTCAAAGGAGCGGGCGCTGCAGATGGGCTTCACCGGCCCGATGCTGCGCGGTTCCGGGGTCGAGTGGGACCTGCGCAAGCACCAGCCCTACGCGGTCTACGACCAGCTCGACTTCGACATCCCGGTGGGCAGGAACGGCGATTGCTACGACCGTTACCTGGTGCGCGTCGAGGAGATGCGGCAGTCCAACCGCATCATCCGCCAGTGCATCGACTGGTTGCGCAAGAACCCGGGCCCGGTGATGGCCGACGACCACAAGGTCGTTCCGCCGCGTCGCGAAGAGGTGAAGGCGGACATGGAGTCGCTGATCCACCACTTCAAGCTGTTCACGGAGGGGTACACCCTTCCCAGGGGCGAGGCCTACGCGGCCGTGGAGCACCCCAAGGGCGAGTTCGGCATCTACCTGGTCTCCGATGGGGCCAACAAGCCCTATCGCCTCAAGATCCGCGCGCCGGGCTTTGCCCACCTGTCGGGGCTCGACGAGATGTCGCGCGGCCACATGCTGGCTGACGTCGTGGCGATCATCGGCACCCAGGACATCGTATTCGGAGAGGTCGACCGCTGATGACCGAGAGCAAACTCCACCTGCTGACCGACCACAGCCGCGAGGAAATCGACGGCTGGCTGGCGCGCTATCCCGACGACCAGAAGCAGTCGGCCTCGCTGGCCGCGTTGCGGATCGTCCAGCACCAGAACGACGGTCACGTCACCGTCGATCTGATGGACGCGATCGCCGAGTACCTCGAGATGGAGCCGATCTCGGTCTACGAGGTGGCCTCGTTCTACTCGATGATCGAGACCAGGCCCTGCGGGCGCCATCACGTCTCGGTCTGCACCAACATTGCCTGCTCGCTGATGGGGTCCGACGAGATCGTTGATCACTGCGAGAAGAAACTGGGGATCAAGACCGGCGAGTCCACGCCCGACGGCCGGATCCTGCTCAAGAAGGAAGAGGAATGCCTGGCGGCCTGCGGCGGCGGTCCGATGATGCAGGTCGATCATGTCTACTACGAGAATCTGACGCCCGAAAAGGTCGACGAGATTCTCGACAAGCTGGATTGACGCCATGAGTTTCAATTACGTCAGTTCCACCCCGGTCTGTTTCGCCACGCTCGAACACGAGCAGCCCTGGTCGCTCGAGGCCTACCTCGAGTCGGGTGGTTACCAGGCCTGGAAGAAGATCCTCGAGGAAAAGACCGACCCGGCTCTGATCATCGAGGAGGTCAAGACCTCGAACCTGCGCGGACGCGGCGGTGCCGGGTTTCCGACCGGCCTGAAGTGGTCGTTCATGCCGCGCAACGCCCCGGGGCAGAAATACATCGTATGCAACTCGGACGAGTCCGAGCCGGGCACGTTCAAGGATCGCCAGATCCTGATGAACAATCCGCATGCGTTGGTCGAAGGGATGGCGATCGCCGGTTATTCGATCGGTGCGACCAAGGGCTACAACTACATGCGCGGCGAGTTCTCGGACCTGGTGTTCGAGCGCTTCGAACAGGCCGTGCGCGAAGCCTACGAGTACGGCGTGCTGGGCGAGAATATCCAGGGGTCGGGCATCGACTTCGACCTCTACGGCTCGCTGGGTGCCGGTGCCTACATCTGCGGCGAGGAAACCGCGCTGCTCGAATCGCTCGAGGGCAAGAAGGGCCAGCCGCGCTTCAAGCCGCCGTTCCCGGCCAACTTCGGCCTCTACGGCCGGCCGACCACGGTCAACAACACCGAGACGCTGTCGTCGGTGCCGGCAATCATGCGCAACGGCGGCCAGTGGTTCGCGGACCTGGGCGTGCCGAACAGCGGCGGGGTGAAGATCTGGTCGGTCTCCGGGCACGTCAACAAGCCGGGCGTATTCGAGATCCCGATGGGCACGCCGTTCGCCGATCTCCTCGAGATGGCCGGGGGCATGCGCGACGGCAAGAAGTGCAAGGCCGTGATCCCGGGCGGGACCTCGTCGCCGGTGATCCCGGGCGAGATCATGCTCGAGACCAACATGGACTACGACTCGATCGCCAAGTCGGGCACGTTCCTCGGGTCGGGCGGCTTGATCGTCATGGACGAGGACACCTGCATGGTCAAGGCCCTGCGGCGTGTTGCGCAGTTCTACTACAAGGAATCCTGCGGGCAGTGCACGCCGTGCCGCGAGGGTACCGGCTGGCTGTTCCGCATGCTCAACCGCATCATCGACGGCAAGGGCACGCTCGAGGATCTCGACCGTCTCGACGATGTCGCCAGCAAGATCGAGGGGCGCACCATCTGCGCCTTCGGCGACGCGGCGGCCACGCCGGTACGGAGCTTCATCAAGCACTTCCGACCGGAATTCGAGTACTACATCAAGCACGGCCACAGCATGGTCGACCGCGCATCCCAGGCGGCCTAAGGCCGGCCGTGCAATCAGGTTCCCAGGTATGAGTGACGAGCAGATTACCTTTGAAGTCGACGGCATGACCCTCCAGGGCAACCCCGGGGACATGCTCATCGAGGTGACGGACAAGGCGGGGATCAACATCCCGCGCTTCTGTTATCACCGCAAGCTGTCGATCGCGGCGAACTGCCGGATGTGCCTGGTGGAGGTGGAGCGCGCGCCCAAGCCGCTGCCGGCCTGCTCGACCCCCATTTCCGAGGGCATGAAGGTCTCCACGCGCAGCCCCAAGGCGATCTCCGCCCAGCGCTCGACCATGGAGTTCCTGCTGATCAACCACCCGCTCGATTGCCCGATCTGCGACCAGGGCGGCGAGTGCGAGCTCCAGGACGTGGCCATGGGCTACGGTGAGGGCGTCGGCCAGTACTCCGAGGCCAAGCGCGTGGTCAAGGACAAGGACATCGGTCCGTTGATCGCCACCGACATGACGCGCTGCATCCACTGCACCCGCTGCGTGCGCTTCGGCGAGGAAATCGCGGGCCTGAAGGAACTGGGTGCCACCGGTCGTTCCGACCAGATGGAGATCGGCACCTACATCTCCAAGAGCGTGACCTCCGAGCTTTCGGGCAACGTGATCGACCTGTGCCCGGTCGGGGCGCTGACCGCCAAGCCGTCGCGCTACACGCACCGTCCGTGGGAGCTGGTCCAGCACAAGCACCTTTCCACGCACGACGCCTTCGGCTCGAACCTCTACATCCACACCCGCGAAGGACGGGTGATGCGCACCGTGCCGCGCGACAACGACGCGGTCAACGAGACCTGGATCGCCGACCGCGACCGCTACGCCTACACGGGACTGTTCACCGACGACCGACTGACCCGTCCCATGGTCAAGCGCGACGGCGAGTGGGAGATCGCGAGCTGGGACGAGGCCCTGGAGACGGCCGCGCGCGGCATCCAGACGATCGTCAACGAGCAGGGCCCGACCGCGCTGGGCGCGCTGGTCTCGCCGAACGCGAGCCTCGAGGAGCAGTACCTCGCCGCGCGCATCGTCCGCGGCATGGGTTCGAACAACATCGATCACCGCCTGCGTCAGACCGATTTCTCCGGTGACGCCGACGATCCGGTCATGCCCTGGCTGGGCATGGACATCCCGGCGATCGCCGAACTGGACGCCGCGCTGACCGTCGGCATGGCCGTGCGCGAGGAGGTGCCGCTGTTCGGTCATCGACTGCGCCAGGCCGCCCTCAACAACCAGGGGCGCATCACCCTGATCCATCCCTACGAGCAGGGCCTGACCTTCCCTGCGCGACAGGCGCCGAGCCGGCCGGCCGAGGGTGGTGAGTTGGGCAGCCTGCTCGCACTGCTGCGCGCCGCCGGCGGTGAAATCCCGTCGTCCCTGGCCGACCACCCGGTCGCCGACGTCGAGGACGCCCCGGCGATCGTCGAGGAACTGAAAACCGCGGAAAAGGCGGCGATCTTCCTCGGCGCCGTGGCGCAGAACGCGCCGGACTTCGCCGCCATCCGCGCCGTGGCCGCCGAGTTGGCGCGCCTGACCGGCACGCAACTGGGCATCGTGTCCCAGGGCGGCAACGCCGCCGGCGCCTGGCTGGCCGGTGCGGTGCCGCATCGCGCCGCCGGCGGGGCCGACGCCGTTGGCCACGGTCGCAACGCCGCCGACATGCTGGCCGACCCCTGCGAGGCGATGATCCTCCAGGGCGTTGAGCCCGAACACGATTCCGCAGCCGGCCAGGCCGCTCTCGAGCGTCTCGAGCGCGCCGGTTGCGTGGTCGCGATCACGAGTTTCGTCACTCCCGCGATGAAGCGCTACGCCGACGTGCTGTTGCCCATGGGTACCGCGGTCGAGACCGCCGGCACCTGGGTCAACGGCGAGGGTCGTTGGCAGTCGGTAAACGGCGCGGTGCGGTCGCTGGGCGAGTCCCGTCCGGCCTGGAAGATTCTGCGCGTGATGGGCAACCTGCTCGATCTCAACGGCTTCGACTACATGGCGGTCACCGAGGTGCGCCGCGAGATCCAGTCGCACTGCCACGAGGTGGCGCTGGAGAACAAGACCGTCGCGCTTGCCGACGCCCGTTTCGACGTGCCGAGCCGGCCGGGGCAGGGTGGTTACCTGCGCATCGCGCCGGTGGCGATGTACGGTATCGATCCGGTGATCCGTCGCGCGACACCGCTGCAGGGCACCGAGAAGGCCGAGCTGCAGCGTCACGTGCTGGTCAACCCGTCGGATGCCGAACGCCAAGGTTGGGCCGACGACATGAGCGCGGCAATCGAGCAGGACGGCGTGCGTGTCGAGCTGCCGATCCGGGTCGACTCGGGGGTCGCGCCGGGCAGCGTCATCGTGTTCAGCGGCGCGCACGCGGGTGAACTTGCCCCGCGCGCCGGCTCGGTCGAAATTCAGGTGGAGGTCGCCGCATGATCACCGAATGGCTTTCCCCGGTCATCGGCTGGATGTCGCCGTCGTGGCAATACTTCGTGGTGCACCTGCTGCTCACGCTGGTGATCATCATGCCGATCACGCTGGCGGTTGCGTACCTCACGCTCGCCGAGCGCAAGGTCATCGGTTACATGCACGTGCGCATCGGCCCGAACCGGGTTGGCCCACGCGGCCTGTTCCAGCCGTTCGCGGACGTGTTCAAGCTGATGTTCAAGGAGGTGATCACCCCGACGGTCGCCAACAAGTTCATCTTCTACCTCGCGCCGATCCTGATCCTGGTCGCCGCGCTGGTGGCGTGGGCAGTCATCCCGTTTGACGACGGCTGGGTGCTGGCCGACATCAACGCGGGTCTGCTCTACGTGCTCGCCATCGGCGCGGCCGGCGTCTACGGCGTCATCCTCGCCGGCTGGGCCTCGAACTCCAAGTACGCGCTGCTCGGCGGGATGCGCTCGGCGGCCCACAAGGTCGCCTACGAACTGGCGATGGGCTTCGCCCTGGTCGGCGTGCTGATGGTGGCCGGCAGCCTGAACCTGTCCGATATCGTTCGTGGTCAGGAGGGCAGCGTCCTCCACTGGTACTGGCTACCGCTGCTGCCGATGTTCGTGGTCTACTTCGTCTCCGGCGTGGCCGAGACCAACCGGGCGCCGTTCGACATCTCCGAGGGTGAGTCGGAGATCGTCGCCGGCTTCCACGTCGAGTATTCCGGCATCGCCTTCGCCCTGTTCATGCTCGCCGAGTACGCGAGCATGATCCTGATCTCGGCGCTGGCCGCGGTGATGTTCCTGGGTGGCTGGCTGTCGCCGTTCCAGGGCACGTTCCTCGAGCCGGTTTTCGCCTTCGTGCCGGGTATCGTCTGGTTCATGCTGAAGATCTCGCTGCTGCTGTTCGTCTTCATCTGGTTCCGTGCGACGTTCCCGCGTTTCCGTTACGACCAGATCATGCGGCTGGGTTGGAAGGTCTTCATTCCGGTGACGATCCTGTGGATCGTGGTGGAAGGTGCGTTCTTCTACTTTGAAGTCGGTCCGTGGTTCTAAGGGGGGCCTGCGATGAACGCGATCAAGCATTTCTTCAAGACCTGGTTCCTCTGGGAGCTGTTCCTCGGCATGTCGGTGACCGGCAAGTACTTCTTCGGTCACAAGTACACGGTGCAGTACCCCGAGGAGAAGACCCCGCAGTCGCCGCGCTTCCGCGGTCTGCACGCGCTGCGTCGCTACGCCAACGGCGAGGAGCGCTGCATTGCCTGCAAGCTCTGCGAGGCGGTCTGCCCGGCGCTGGCGATCACGATCGAATCCGAACAGCGCGAGGACGGCACGCGACGCACCACGCGCTACGACATCGACCTGTTCAAGTGCATCTACTGCGGCTTCTGCGAGGAGGCCTGCCCGGTCGATTCGATCGTCGAGACAAGGGTTTACGAGTATCACTTCGAGAATCGTGGCGAGAACATCATGACCAAGGACAAGCTCCTCGAGATCGGTGATCGCCTCGAGTCGCAGATCGCCGCCGATCGTCTGGCGGACGCGGCGTATCGATAACGCCTGACGGCAAGGGGCGGGGTGCCCGCGGACGCGGATCGTGGTAACGTCGCGCCCGCTCCCGGGGCCGGCACCCCGGACAACGAACGGAACAACGGTCAACCGGCTCAGGGGCGGGTACCCGCTCCCAGCAGAAGGATAGTCATGTCGCTCTATCAGATCCTTTTCTACGTATTTGCCTCGGTCGCGGTGCTCGCCGCCATTCGGGTGGTGACGGTCAAGAACCCGGTGCACGCCGCGCTTTATCTGGTGTTGACCTTCTTCTCGACCGCGCTGATCTGGATCCTGATGGAGGCGGAATTCCTCGGCATCGTGCTGCTGCTCGTCTACGTGGGTGCGGTGATGGTGCTGTTCCTGTTCGTCGTGATGATGCTCGACGTCAATATCGCGCCGCTGCGCGAGGGCTTCATCCGGAACCTGCCGGTGGGCGTGTTCGTCGCGCTGGTGATGATCATCGAGCTGGCACTGATCCTCGGGCCGGCCAGCTTCGGTCTGGAACTCTACCCCTCGCCGGAGCCGGCCCCGGCGGACGCGGGCAACACCCTCGCGATCGGCCAGGTGCTGTATACCAAGTTCGTCTACCCGTTCGAGATCGCGGCGTTCATCCTGCTGGTTGCCATCGTCGCGGCGATCGCTCTGGCCCACCGTCGTCGCCCGGGCGTGCATTACCAGGACATCGACGCGCAGGTGCGTGTCCGGGCCGAGGATCGCGTGCGCATCGCCGAGCTGGATGCCGACAAGACACGCCGCGGCGACCTGTCGGACGACTCTTCTGCCAAACAGGATAAGGAAACGTCATGATCAGCCTGTCCGAGTTCCTGATCTTCGGCGGTCTGCTGTTCTCGATCAGCGTCGCCGGCATCTTCCTCAACCGCAAGAACGTGCTCGTGCTGCTGATGGCGATCGAGCTGATGCTGCTGGCCGTCAACGTGAATTTCGTGGCGTTCTCGCATTTCTCGGGTGATATCGACGGGCAGGCCTTCGTCTTCTTCGTCCTGACGGTCGCCGCGGCCGAGGCGGCGATCGGTCTGGCGATCCTGGTGACGCTGTTCCGTAATCGACGCACGATCAACGTCGAAGACCTG
>CAYUAO010000067.1:0-11206 GCA_964442775.1 uncultured Halothiobacillus sp.
ACGACGATCTCCGCCGGGTCCTCGGCGGTCGAGATGTTGCGATCGCCGGTGTTGAGGATGTTCAGGCCGGTGTAGAGCGAGACCGTCTTGCCCGAGCCGGTAGGGCCGGTGACCAGGATCATGCCGTAGGGCTTGTCGAGCGCCTCCATGTAGAGCGCCTTCTGCTCGGGGTCGTAGCCGAGCTGGTCGATGCCCATCTGTGCGCTGGTCGGGTCGAGGATACGCAGTACCACCTTCTCGCCGAACAGGGTGGGGCAGGTGTTGACCCGGAAGTCGATCGCCCGGTTCTTGGACAGCTTGAGCTTGATGCGCCCGTCCTGCGGGATGCGTCGCTCGGAGATGTCCATCCGGCTCATCACCTTGACCCGCGCGATGATGCGGTCGGCCAGGGTGGCCGGCGGCTTGGCGCTCTCGGTGAGGATGCCGTCGACGCGAAAGCGGATGCGGAACTGCTTCTCGTAGGGCTCGATGTGGATGTCCGAGGCGCCCTTGCGGATGGCGTCGGTCAGGAGCTTGGTGACGAACTTGACCACCACGTCGTCCTGGATCGAGGCGTCCTCGACGTCGTGGGCCTCGTCGTCCTCGCGCTCGAACTCGACGTTCGAGAGGTCGTCGTCGAGTTCCTCGCCAAGCGCCTCCATGCTGTCGCCGAGCGCCTCCTCGAGCAGGCGCGCGATCTTGGGCGCCTCGCCGACCACCGCTTCGATCGCCATGTTGGTCGAGAAGCGAAAGCCGTCGATCGCGCCGGTGTCGGAGGGATCGGCCACCGCCACCGTCAGGCGGCGACCGCGCTTGAACAGCGGCAGCGCCATGTTGGCCTGCAGGACCTTCTCGGGGACGAGTTTCAGCGGCAGATCGCTGGTGTCGATGGCGTCGAGATCGACCAGCGGCAGGCCGAAGCGCTTGGAAGCGACGGCGGCGACGGTCGCTGCCGACACGCCCTCGGCGAGCACGATGTTCAGCAAGGTGTCGTCGCTGTCCTCGGCCTTGGATTGAATGGTTCTCGCCTGCTCAAGGGTGAGGATCTCCTCCCTGAGCAGGGCGTTGAGCAGTCCATTGACGGGGGGTGCGCTCATCGATCCGCCTGTGCGTTCTTGCGTCCGTGTTCTCCTGGGGAAGGCCGGCCTGCCGACGTCCTGCGTGACTGGATCACGGACGGCCGGTCCGGTCGGAGCGGCGTCGCGGGCTGATCGGCCCTCCCCTCGACCGCGCCCCGCGGACGGGGCGGCATGCGCAAAGCATGCCCGCTTGGCCGCGCCCTGACAAGGGACACCGGGGTCGGGGGGCTCAGTCGGTGGTTTTTGACTCGAGCTCGGCCACCCGGGCGCGCAAACGCTCGTTCTCCTCGCGCATGCGAACGAGTTCCGTGACGTCGCGCTGGATGCCGATGAAGTAGGTGAGGTGGTCGTCGTCGTTGAAGACCGGTGTGATCGACAGCTCGTTCCAGAACAGGCTGCCGTCCTTGCGGTAATTGCGCAGCACCACCCGGGAGGCTTCGCCACGCCGGATGGCCTCGCGGACCTGGGCCAGTTCGGGCTGGTCGCGGTCGCCGGCCTGCAGGAAGCGGCAGTCCTGGTAGAGGATCTCTTCTTCGGAGAACCCGGTGAGTTCCCCGAATGCCCGGTTGGCGTAGATCAAGATATTGTCCGCGCCTTCCTGCTCGGCAATCACGATACCGTCCGTCGAGGCGTTGACCGCCTTCTTCAGCAGATTCGCATCCAGCATCAAGGTCTGGATCTCCTGTTGTGCATTGGGGTCAACGCATTGTGACACAGACGCTGCGATGTCCACAGGGAGGGGTCAGTGACGGGTCAGGCGGACCGGGGCGGGTTCGGGGCGACCGAGCGCCTCGGCCACCTGTTCACGGCAGTGCTGGATGTCTTTTTCCACCAGCTGGCGCCAGCGCTGCATGAAGTCGACCGCCTGGTCGCCGTCCTTGGGGTCGAGCGGCGGGAGTTCGCACCAGAAGACCTTCGCTCCGGCCGTTCGGCCGGTCGGTTCGTCAGCCGGGCTCGCGCCGAGCCGTATCCAGGCCCGGGCGTCCCAGCGGCGCGCCATCTGCTTGCGCTGGCCCTCGTCGAGGCCGGTGGGGAGCAGCCGCACGTGGAAGCGGTCGTCGTGCAGGGCGGCGAACAGTCGCAACCCGCCGGCGGAGAAGGGGCGGCCGGGAACGAGATTGTCGATCACCACGACCGGCTCGTCGCCACGACCCGGCGCGTCGGCGACCCACTCCGCCCGACCCTTGATGTACTCGGCCAGCCACACCAGCCCGAGTTCCCGGTCCGGCCAGGCGGTGCGTGCCTCGAGTTGGGCGAGTGCCTCGACCAGCACTTCGCGCAGGTAGTCGTCGGGCGTGAGCCACATCAGGGCGGTGACCTCGGCCGCCCGCAATTCGGCCGGGTCGAGGTCGATCGCCGCGCGCATCACCCGGTCGAGTAGCGAGCGCGGTGGCGCGGGTATGTCCGTGGCCGGCGCGGCCTCGCCCGTTTCATCGGCCGACTCGGGGCCTTCCTGTTCGAGTACCAGCGCGATCTGGGCGAAGCCCATGCCGCTCTCGGCCAGTTCCTGGATGCGCTGGATGGTGCGGATGTCCGCCTGGCTGTAGAGCCGGTGCCCGGCCGGCGTGCGCGTGGGACGGATCAGGTCGTAGCGACGCTCCCAGGCGCGCAGGGTGATCGGGTTGACCCCGGTGATCTGCGATACCGACCGGATCGGCAGCAAGGCCTGATTGTCGGTTTCGGTCTGGCTGGGTTGGGTCGCGGACACGGAGCCACCTGCAAGGCGATTGCGGTTGTATAACTTGTGCATCGATATTGTAGCAGCGTTCGACTACGCTCGCGTCATACGATTCACGTCCCCGGCGGCCCTAGCCGGAACCGGGCGTAGCAACACGAGGCGGCATGCGATGAGCGAATCGACGAAGGTGAAGGCAGGGCGGGTCTACTGGCTGGTGGGCGCCAGCGCCGGGATCGGGGCGGCCCTGGTCGACCGGCTGGTGGCCCGCGGGCACCGGGTCGCGATCTCGGCCCGCCGCCAGGAGCCACTCGACCAGCGGGCCCGGCGCGACCCGGGGCGGGTACTGGCCCTGGCGGCCGATGTGACCGACCCCGACTCCTTGCGCGGTGCCTACGGCGAGCTGGTCTCGCAGTGGGGTGTGCCCGACTCGTTGATCCTAAACGCCGGCGACTACGAGCCGATGGGTCTGGCGGCGTTCGACCCGGCGCTGTTCGAGCGCCTGATCCGCGTGAACTTCCTCGGTGCGGTCAACGGCATCGACACGGTGCGCGAGGACTTCATTGCCCGGGGCGCGGGCGAGATCGTGCTCACGGCTAGTGTCGCCGGCTACCGCGGCCTGCCTTACGCCGCGCCCTACGGGGCGAGCAAGGCGGCGATGATCAACCTGGCCGAATCGCTGCGCCCCGAGTTCGAGCGCGCGGGTGTCGCGATCCGCGTGATCAACCCCGGCTTCGTCCGCACCCGCCTGACCGACAAGAACGACTTCGCCATGCCCGGTCGGATCGAGCCCGAACAGGCCGCCGACCTGATCGCGCGCGGGCTGGAGCGGCGCGGTTTCGAGATCCTTGCGCCGCGCGGCTTCGGCTGGGTGATGAAGCTGCTGCGGCTGCTGCCTTACTCGCTGTATTTCCGGCTGACCCGGCGGATGCTCAAGGAGCCGCGGGCATGAGCATCCCCGCTCGGGATCTCAACCGGGCGGCGGCGCTGGAGCGCTACGTCGCCGTGATGGAGACCTTGCGGGTCGACGACCTCGAGGCGCTGGCTACGGTCTACGCCGACGAGGCGCGTTTCGTCGACCCGTTCAACGAGGTGCGCGGTGTCGCGGACATCCGGGCCGTGTTCGCCCACGGCTTTGCCCAGTGCCCCGGGATGCGGTTCTCGGTGCAGGCCCGCGCGCTGGATGGTGATCGGGCGTTGCTGCGCTGGCGGATGGACTGCGATGCCTCGGCGGACGGCCTGTCGATCGAGGGCATGTCCGAGCTCGTGATCGGTGGCGACGGGCGGGTGGTCGAGCACGTCGACCACTGGGACCCGGCCGCCCAGCTCTACGAGCGGGTGCCGCTGCTCGGCTGGCTGATGCGCCGCATCAGGCGTCGCCTGGCCGCTCAGGGCTCCGAGAGCCAATGAGGCTGTCGGGTTCGTCGATCGCCCCCGGCGGGCCCTCGTAGTCCTCCCAGGCCGGGTCGGTCTCGTAGATGGGTGGCGCGGCGTCGTCGACGTGCTCGTTGGTCGGCGGCGATTCGGTCTCGTCGTCGGTGCTGCGCGGATCGAGCTCCAGGCCCGCGGCCGAGGTCCGGTGGGTGAACACGTAGTCGCCCCGTTCGTCGTCCGGCACCGGCGCATCGATCAGGATGCGCCAGAAGATCAGGGCGATCATGACGGCGAGCGCGGCCAGCACGAACAACGGAAAGCCGGCGGCGCCGAACCAGCCCATGGCCAGGCCGCTGACAATCGGGCCGACCACCGAGCCGGCGCCGTTGACCATCAACAACCCCCGCGTGCCTTCGAGCACCTGGTCGCTCGACAGCCGGTCGTTGGTCTGCGCGACGCTGATCGCGTAGAGGGAGAACGAGAACCCGCCGAAGACCAGCGCCAGGGTAAACAGGCTCCAGCCCGGGAACCAGTCCTGCAGGGCGAGCAACACGGAAAAGATCGCGCCGAGCGCCGCGACCACGATCAGCACGTAGCGGCGGTCGCGACCGTCGGACAGTCGCCCGATCGGCCACTGCAAGAGCCCGCCGCCGACGATGATCGCCGCGACGAAGGCGGCCACCTGGGTGTCGGGCAGGCCCACCCGGTTGGCGTAGACCGCCGCCATGCCGTAGATGGTGCCGCTGATCGTGCCCGACATGGCCGCGCCGATCACCCCGGTGGGCGCCAGTCGAAACAGCTCGACGAGCGGCAGGCGGGTGGTCTCCATCGGCGGGGGCTGGCTCACGCGGGTCAGCGCGATCGGCACCAGCCCCAGCGAGAACAGCAGGCCGACGATGGCGAAGGTGGAGACCTCCATCGGGCCGTAGATCCCGATCAGGAACTGGCCGGCGCCGTAGGCGAACAGGCTGACCATCATGTAGATGCCGAAGATCTGGCCGCGATGGGTGGTGGCCTTCTCGTTGACCCAGCTCTCGATGACCATGTAGAGACCCAGCAGGGTCACGCCGTTGATCAGCCGCAGCACGGTCCAGAACCAGGGCTCGACCCACAGGCCGTGCAGGATGGCGGCCGCCGAGGAGATCGCGGCCAGGGCGGCGAAGGTGCGGATGTGACCCACGCGGCGAATGATGCCGGGGATGGCAAGAGTGCCCAGCACGTAGCCGACGTAGAAGGCCGACATCACCAGGCCGATGGTGCCGTCGGAAAAGCCCTCCTCGGCGGCGCGCAGGCCGAGCAGGGTGGCGAGCAGGCCCGAGCCGGCGAGCAGCACGCCCATTCCGGCGAGCAGCGACTGGACCGAGAGCACCGTGCTAAGCATGGCGGGGGTCCATGGATTGGCCGGTGGTGACCGCGGTCATTTGCCGGCCTTCGGTTTCTGTGCCGCCGGGCAGTCGACGGCGAACAGCGCCTCGTCCTCCAGGCGCAGCGCGGTCAGTCGATGACCCCAGAGACAGCCCTGGTCGATACCCCAGGCGCCGTTGCGCTCCATCGCCGGACCCAGCGACGACCAGTGGCCGAACACGATCCGTCGATCGGCCATGGCCCGGCCGGGCATGGCGAACCACGGTGTCAGGGTCGGGTCGGCGTCGGCCGGCGGGCGCTTCTCGGCGAAATCCAGCCGGCCGTCGGCGTGGCAGTAGCGCATGCGGGTGAATACATTGACGGCGAAACGCTGGCGGTCGATCCGGGTGTCGTTGCCCTCCGGGTGATCGCTTTCGTTGCCGAAGATCTCGCCGAAGAAGGCCCGCGGCTCGTCGGCCTGCAGGGCCGATTCGGTCTCGCGGGCAGCGGCGGTCGCCGTCTCGAGGTCCCAGGCGGGGTGGATGCCGGCGTGCACCAGGGTCCAGTCGAGTGTCGCGTCGTGGTGGAGCAGGGGGCGGGCGCGCAGCCAGTCGATCAGTTCCTCGCGGTCGTCGGCGTCGAGAACCGGGTCGAGCGTGTCGCGGCCGCGTGCCGCCCGTGTGCCGTAGTGGCAGCCGAGCAGGTGGATGTCGTGATTGCCCAGCACGGTAATGGCGCGATCGCCGAGTTTGCGCACGAATCGCAGTGCTTCGAGCGACTGCGGGCCGCGGTTGACCAGGTCACCGACGAACCAGAGTCGGTCGACCGCCGGGTCGAAGCGGACCTGTTCGAGCAGCGCCTCGAGCGGATCGAGACAGCCCTGAAGATCGCCGATTGCGTAGGTGGCCATGGAGCGGGCGGACTCCGTCGCGTGAAGTGGGCAAAAAGGGGATGCTAGCACCCGACGCACTCGAGTGGTGCGTCGGCGCTGTTGTCGATGCCGTCCGGTTCGCCGGCCCCGCGTCGAATCGTGGTTACTGGATGCTGCGGAAGGCCGCCGGGGCGAGTAGGTCGAAGCTCGGAATGGTCGTCCGGAACACCTCGCCCTCGTCGCTGACAAAGCCGTAGTCGCCCCACATTCGCCCGGCCGGCGACTCGATCACCGCGCCGGAGCGGTAGGCGAAGCGTTCGCCGGGGGGGATGCGCGGCTGCTCGCCGACCACGCCCTCGCCACGCACTTCCTTGAGGCAACCGTTGCCGTGGTCGATCACCCAGTGGCGGTCGGTCAGCGTGACCGGCCGGTCGGAGTCGTTCCTGATCACGATCTCGTAGCCGAAGGCGAAACGACCCGCGGCGGTGTCGCTGTGCTCGGGCACGAACACCGCACGCGGGCGGATGCGGATCGACTCGGCCAGGGGAGATGCGGTCGACATCATGGCGCGCCTGCCGCGGCGTGATCGACGAACCAGTGGGTGGGGCGTTTCGCGGCCAGTCGCTCGGCGGGCAGTTCGGTCCTTCCGTCGCGAACGCGGGCGAGCGACTCGCGCTTGTCCGCGCCCAGCACCAGGAAGACCACGTCGCGCGCGGCCTCGAATACCGGGAAGGTGAGCGTCAGGCGATGCCCGTGTAGCTTGGCCACCGGGTTGACCACCACCAGGCGGTCGCGTTCGGTGAGCGCCCGGGTGTCCGGGAACAGCGAGGCGAAGTGCCCGTCGCTGCCCATCCCCAGCAGGGTCACGTCGAAGCGCGGCACGGCGCCGGCGGACCAGCCGCGCAGGACCGCTTCGTAGGAATCCGCGTCCAGCTCGGGGTCGCGTTGCTGGTGGGAGATCATGGGGAAGGTGCGATGCGGCTGGATGCCGAGCGGTTCGAACAGCGCCGTTCGCGCCATGCGGAAGTTGCTCTCGGGATGGTCCAGCGGCACGTTGCGCTCGTCGCCGAAGTAGAATTCCACCGATTGCCAGTCGAGTGCGTCCCGATGCCGGGTGGCGAGCTGCTGGTACAGGCGGCGCGGCGTGTTGCCCCCGGCCAGCGCGATGCGCGCTATGCCCCGCGCCCGCACGGCGGCGCCCAGGCGTTCGATCAGGAACTCGGCACAGCCGGCGAAGGCGTCCTCGGCCCGGGGGTAGGCGTGAATGTCGGCGGTGGCGGACATGGCCGTGGATTCCTGAAGATGGGGTGGACGGATGGCGTGTGGTCGATGACCGGCGTGCCGGTCGGCGCCGGGTCGGCCGCCGATCGGTCATTCACCCGGGTCAAGCCGTCGGCTCAGCGCCAGGAACGCGGGTATGTCCAGTGCCTGTGCGCGGAGCGACGGGTCGATGCCCGACGCCTCAATTGTTGACGCTGGCATCAGGGGTTTCAAGTTATTGCGCAGGGTCTTTCGCCGTTGGGCGAAGGCGGCGGTGACCAGCCGCTCGAAGCGGGGCTGTTCGGCGGGCGGAACCAGCGGTTCGGCGCGCGGCGTGATGCGGATCACGCTCGAGTCGACCTTCGGCGGCGGGTTGAACGCCTCCGGCGGCACGTCGAACAGGTGCTCGACCTCGGCGCGCACCGTTGTGAGTACGCTCAGGCGACCGTAGGCCGAGTCGTTCGGAGTGGCGGCCAGGCGGTTGCCGACCTCGCGCTGCACCATGAAGACCATGTCATGGATGCGGCTCGCCTGTTGCAGCAGCCGCGTGATCAGGGCGGTGGCGATGTTGTAGGGCAGGTTGCCGACCAGGGTCAGCGGCGGGGTTATCCGCAGGTCCTCGCACAACGTGTCGAGGTCCAGGCGCAGCGCGTCCTGCCCCACCAGTTCGACCTGCCGGCCCAGTCCCTCGGCGTCGAGCTTGACGCGCAGGTGACGGATGACGTCGCGGTCGAGTTCGATCGCCACCACGCGGTTGCCGCGCTGCGCCAGCGGCACGGTCAGCGCCCCCAGCCCCGGACCGATCTCGATCACCTCCCCGCCGGGCGGGATGGCGCCGAGGATGCGGTCGATCACGCCGTGATCCACCAGGAAGTTCTGGCCGAAGCGCTTGCGCGCGCGATGGCCTTCCTGGACGCCTTTCTTCGAATGGCGCGCCGAGGTCATGGTCAGGCTGCCGCCCGTCGGGTGATCTCGGCGGCGAGTTTGATCGCCGCGGCCAGCGAGCCGTGCTCGGCGCGGCCGCTGCCGGCGAGATCCAGTGCCGTGCCGTGGTCGACCGAGGTGCGCACGATCGGCAGGCCGAGGGTCACGTTGACCGCCTGGCCGAAGCCGGCGTACTTGAGCACCGGCAGGCCCTGGTCGTGGTACATGGCGAGCACCGCGTCGGCGCCGTCGAGGTGGCGCGGCGTGAACAGGGTGTCGGCGGGCAGCGGGCCGATTGCCTGGATGCCGCGTTCGCGCATCGCCTCGAGCGTGGGGCCGATCACGCGGATCTCCTCGTCACCCAGGTGGCCGGACTCGCCCGCGTGCGGATTCAGGCCCGCGACCAGCAGGCGCGGCTGCGGCTTGTCCAGCCAGTCGACCATCGCGGCGTGCAGCGTCTCGATCACCGTGGTCAGGGTCTCGCCGGTGATCGCCGCGGGTACCCGGGCCAGCGGCAGGTGGGTGGTGACCAGCGCCACGCGCAGGGTGTCGGCGACCAGCATCATCACCGGCGTGCCGCCGACTCGCTCGGCGAGATACTCGGTGTGCCCGGTGAAGGGGATGCCGGCGTCGTTGATCACGCCCTTGTGCAGTGGCGCGGTGACCATCGCGGCGTAGCGGCCGTCGCGGCAGCCGTCGGCGGCGTGGTCGAGCATGTCGAGCACGTGGCGGGCGTTGCCGGCATCGAGCCGGCCGGGGGTCGCCGAGTTCGGCGCGGCCAGGTGACGGAAGCGAAAGCCGGGTTGGGCGGCGGTCGCGTCGTCCGCCGCCGGCCAGTCGAAGGGCAGGCCCAGGACCTCGGCGCGCGCGGCGAACACCTCGCGGTCGCCGAGCACGACCAGCTCCCCGGGGGGAGCGAAGGACGGGTCGGCGGACAGGGAGAGCAGCAGGTCCGGTCCGATGCCGGCCGGTTCGCCGCTACTGACGACCAAGCGCACGCTGGCCACTGGCGTCGTTGACGGTGCCGGTCAGGCGATTCTCGATGTAGGCCTCGGAGCGCAGGCGTCGGATGTACTTGGTCAGTTCCTCGTCGGCGCGGCGTTCGCCGATGGCGTTGCGCGCCTGTTCGCGCAGGTCCTCTCCGGAGACTTCGCGCTGGCGACGGTCGTTGACGCGCAGGAAGTGAAAGCCGAACTGGCTCTCGAACACCGGGCTCAACTCGCCGCTGTCGGCCGATTCCATGGCCTGGGAGAAGGCAGGGACCATGTCCTCGGGGCTGACCCAACCCAGGTCGCCGCCGCGCTGAGCGGACGCCTGGTCGTCGGAGAATTCGCGGGCGACGTCCGCCAGGGTCGTCTCGCCGCTGGCCACCCGCTCGCGCAACTGTTCGGCGAGCTCGCGGGTGGCGGCCGGGTTGCGGTCCTCGCGGGGGCGCAGCAGGACGTGCTCGGCCCGGTATTGTGTCACGCTCGCCGCGCCGGTGGCGCTGCGGGTGTCGTCGACCTTGACGATGTGAAAGCCGTTGGGGCTGCGGATGACATCGCTGATGTCGCCGGCCTCCATCTTCTCGACCACGGGCAGGAAGAGCGACGGGATGCGCGCCGGATCGCGCCAGCCCAGGTCGCCTCCCTCGTCGGCATCGAGTGCATCCGAACGCTCGGCGGCGACCCGGGCGAAGTCGGCGCCGTCCACCAGTTCCTCGCGGATCTCGCGGGCACGAGCCTCGGCCTTCTCGATGGCGTCGGGCGAGGCGTTCTCGGGCACGGAGACCAGGATCTGGGAGAGGCGATACTCGGTCTGCTCGGCCGAGCTGCCGGTGCGCTGTTCGATGTAGGCGTCGATGTCCTGGTCGGAGACATTGATCTGGCTGTAGACCTCGCGCTTCTGCAGTTCCTCGAGCAGCATCTGCTCGCGGATCCCGTCGCGGAAGTCGGCCCAGTCCTGTCCCCGGCTCGTCACGGCATCACGCAGCTGCGAGAGATTCATGCCGTTGCGCTGTGCGATGCCGCCCAGTGCCTGGTTGAGGCGGGTGTCGTCGATCTGGATGCCGATCTTCTCGGCCCGCCCGAGCATGGTCGCCTCGGTGATCATGCGGTCGAGCACCCGCTCGCCGAGGCGCTGCTGATCGGCCGGACTCATGTTCTCGAGATCCACCTGGCCGCCGAGCTGGCCCACCTCGGCCTGCAGTTCGCGCTGGGTGATCACCCGGTCGTCGACGACGGCCACGATGCGATCGAGCGGCTGGAAATCGCCCATGCCCCGGTCCTGCTGGCCGTTGCCGGTGGTCAGGCCGCCCGCCTGGGCGAGGGCCTGGGCCGATATCCCGGGCAGGGGGGCGGCGATCGTCAGCAGGGCGGCCAGCACGGCCAGCGGTCGACGCGCGTGGCGATGGGTCGGGGCGTGCGAAACAGGCATGTATCTACTCGCGGTTGCTGCGTTGAAGTGAATGACGGGTCCGGGATGCAGTCTGTTCCCCGGATCATAACGCATCCGGGCGGGCGGGCCGATGGCTGGTGGCCCATCCGTGCAGACCTTCCTCAGGGAAACTCTGCACGATTCGATGGCATCTCTGGCTCGCGGGTTTGTTCGCTTTTCTGGCGCCGGGCCGAAGGCGGGCTCATTGCCCGTCGAGGGACGGCAACGATGAGTGCGGGCAAACCCGCGAGCCCCGTCCGGGCGGGCCTCCAAGGGCCCATCTGC
>CAYUAO010000068.1:0-11157 GCA_964442775.1 uncultured Halothiobacillus sp.
GTGAACCCCGCCCTTCACGGCGGCCTGCGCCTAGCATCTGGACCCTTGGAGGTCCCGCTTCAGACGTCATCGAATCGTGCCGGGTTTCCTTTGGTATCGGGGCTTGAATTGCTTCCCTCGGACAGCATACGTCCGGGCGGCGAAAACCGCAGTCTTGCGCTCGGTTAAATTTCCGATGGGGTATAAGCTTTTCCGAGGGGCATGCGCTGGTGGTGCGGGCCTCGACGAGGGCAAGGCGACTCGCTGGCCAAGCTGTTGACCTGACGCTATTTTTTAGCGAACATATCGATTATTCGATCGGCAGCTTTTCTGCCCCGTCCCACGATGGTGCTTCCCCTCCCGGAACACCGAGTCTCGTCCCGGACGGCCCGTCGACCCAATACCAACCATTCACGGCAGGCCGGACCCATCCGCGTCTGCCGCGGCGCCGGCGTGATTGCTCAGATTACATGACGTTATTCAAACAGCTTTTGAAAAATCCGAGAGGCCGGGATTTCATCGTCGGCGATCTGCACGGCAGTCGGCCGTTGCTGGAAAAGATCCTCGACAAGCACGATTTTTCCCCCGAGCGGGATCGTGTCATCGCCGTGGGCGACCTGATCGATTACGGCGAGGATTCCCTGGGCACGCTGCGTCTTCTGGGCGAGCCGTGGTTCTTCTCGGTGGCCGGCAACCACGAGCGGGTGATCGCCAATCACCGTGATGCGCTGGCCGAGCGTTCGCTCGGCGAAGGCCAACGCGCGGAACTCGAGGCGATGGGCTCGGCCTGGCTGCTGGAACCCTACGACAATCTCAACGACGACAAGTGGGACGACCTGATCACGGAGGTGATGAACCTGATCAGCCAGATGCCGCTGATGATCCAGGTCGGTAATGGCCCGGCGGCGGTCGGCGTGGTGCACGCCGAGCTGCCGCTCTGGGACTGGGATCAGAACATCGCCCGCCTGGAACGCGTCAAGAAACTGAGTTACTGGGCGTCGAAGAAGGCCGATCCGCAGCTCGATACCATGCTCTGGGGGCGTTCACAGATCCACGAGGTGCTCGACGGGCGGCGCCCGGAGCGCAGCGTGCGCGGCATCGACTGGGTGATCGCCGGGCACACGATCACCGGACAGCCGGTGCGTGACGGCAACCGCCTCTGGATCGACTGCGGCGCCTGGGACGAGCGACCGGGACGCGGACTGGCACTGGTCGAGGTGGGCGATACCCTCGCCGTCAGCGCGCACTACCACGACCCCAGCGTGCGGACCCATCGTTTCGTCCGTCGTGGCCACCACTTCCACTCCGTGATCGACGCCACCGGATAACGCCATGTCCGACCTCGACAGCCTTTCCCTGACGGAACTCCGCCGCCTGATCGAGGTGGCACGCGCCGAACTCGATCGCCGCGAGAGCGGGCCGATCGACGAGCAGACGGTGCTCAAGTCCCTGAAACTGGACCTCAAGCGCCATCACCGCCGCAAGGACGAGGATCGCTTCAACCCGTTCGCCTGATTCGGGAGCCGTTTCCCGCCCATGAAAAACGCCCCTCGTTCGAGGGGCGTTGTCGCATGTGGACCGGCAGGTTGCCGGATGGCGGGGTTCAGTGGCGGAAGTGGCGCATGCCGGTGAACACCATGGCGATGCCGTGCTCGTCGGCCGCGTCGATCACCTCCTGGTCGCGCATCGAGCCGCCCGGCTGGATGACCGCCCGGATGCCCGCCTCGGCCGCGGCGTCGATGCCGTCGCGGAAGGGGAAGAAGGCGTCCGAGGCCATCACCGAGCCCTCGACCGGCAGGCCGGCGTCGGCGGCCTTGATACCCGCGATGCGCGCGGAATATACCCGGCTCATCTGCCCGGCGCCCACGCCGATGGTCTGCTGGCCGCTGGCGTAGACGATGGCGTTCGACTTGACGAACTTGGCCACCTGCCAGGCGAACAGCAGGTCGCGGATTTCCGCGTCGTCGGGGGTGCACTTGGTGACGATCTTGAGATCGTCCGCGCCGACCACGCCGTGGTCGAAGTCCTGCACCAGGAGCCCGCCACCGATGCGCTTGAAGTCCTTGCCCGGGGCCGGCTTTACCGACCAGTCGTCGATGGCCAGCGCGCGGACGTTGGGCTTGGCGGCGAGCTCGGAGGCGGCCTCGTTGCCGATCTCGGGGGCGATGATCACCTCGACGAACTGTCGCTCGACGATGGTGCGGGCGGTGTGCGCGTCCAGCGGCCGGTTGAAGGCGATGATGCCCCCGAAGGCCGAGGTGGGGTCGGTGGCGAAGGCGCGGTCGTAGGCGGTGGTGATGTCCTCGCCGGTGGCCACGCCGCAGGGGTTGGCGTGCTTGACGATCACGCAGGCCGGGCGGTCGAACTGCTTGACGCACTCGAGCGCGGCGTCGGCGTCGGCGAGGTTGTTGTACGACAGCGGCTTGCCCTGGACGATGCGCGCGCGGGCCAGCGTGCCGGGCGCGGCGTCCGGCTCGACGTAGAAGGCCGCGTTCTGGTGCGGGTTCTCGCCGTAGCGCAGGTCCATGGCCTTGTTAAGGGGCAGGTGCCAGGTCGGCGCGAACTCGCTTTCCTCGAACTGGCGGCCCAGGTAGTCGGCGATCATGCCGTCGTACTGGGCGGTGTGGCTGAACGCCGCGGAAGCCAGGCGCTGGCGGGTGGCCATGGAGATGCCCTCGGCCTCGATCTGGGCGAGCACGGTCTCGTAGTCCGCCGGGTTGACCACGATGGCCACGTCGTCGTGGTTCTTGGCCGCGGCGCGAACCATCGCCGGGCCGCCGATGTCGATGTTCTCGATCGCCGTGGGCAGATCGCAGTCCGGGTCGGCGACGGTGCGGGCGAACGGGTAGAGGTTGACGACCACCAGATCGATCGGCGTGATGCCGTGGGTGGCCATCACCTCGTCGTCGGTGCCGCGGCGACCTAGAATGCCGCCATGGATCAGCGGATTGAGCGTCTTGACGCGCCCGGCCATGATCTCCGGGAAGCCGGTCACGTCGCTGACCTCGCGCACCGGCACGTCGTTCTCGCGCAGCAGGCGGGCCGTGCCGCCGGTGGACAGCAGTTCGACGCCGGCGGCGTGCAGACCCTGGGCCAGCCCCAGGATCCCGGTCTTGTCGGAAACGCTCAGCAGGGCGCGGCGCGGCTTGAGGGCATGGTGGCTCATGGGGATACCCGGTACGTTCAGCGATGGATGGACGGTGCCGCCGGCCCCGTCGGGCGCGACGCACAGGTCGCGCATTGTACCCGCTTGCCGAAGGCTTGTTGAGTCGGCCGGAGGGTTGCCCAGTACGTGTCGAGTGGGTCAGTGCGTCGTCCGCTGCTCGCGGACGACGCTCTCGAACAGCGACGAATAGTCGTGATTGCCGTGTCCGGCGTAGACCCCTTCCTCCAGCACATGCTGAAGCCCGATCAGCAGGTGAGTGTCGATGCCCTGTTGGCAGGCGCTGCGGGTGAACAGGCGGATGTCCTTGAGCAGGTGCTTGAGCGGGAAGTTGGCCTTCTCGAACGAGTGGCCGAGCATGTTCTCGAGCTTCTTGTCGAAGGTGGGGGCATACAGCGCCGACTCGCGCAGCGTGGCCATAAACTTGTCGACGTCCACTCCCTCGCGCTGGACCAGCCCGAGGCTCATGGAGAAGGCGGCCGTCAGCGAGCCAATCAGCTGGTTGAAGGCGAGCTTGGCGCCGGCGCCGCTGCGGATCTCGCCGAAATGAGTCGGCGTGCCTAGGGTGCGCAGCACGGGATCGAGGCGTTCGACGAGATCCGCCGGTCCGCCGAGCAGCAACTGGAGCGTGCCGCCCTGCGCCTGCGGGATGGAGCCGAGCACGGGGGCCTCGAGGTACTCGCCGCCCAGTGCCTCGACGCGGCGGGCGAGTTCGGCCGACTCCGAGGGGGCGATGGTCGAACTGTTGATGACGACGTGGTTGCGTATACCGGCCTCGCCCAGCGTGTCGATGACCTCGCGACAGGCCTTGTAATCACTCACCATCAGCCAGAGTGTTTCGGCGCGCTCGGCCATTTCGGCCGGAGTGGCGGTGACGGGGATGTCCTCGATCTCGCGCGGATGGCGGTTGTAACCGGTCACCGCCCAGCCGGACTGGGCGAGGCGCCGGGCCATGGCCGTTCCCATCAGTCCCAGGCCGATCATTCCGATCGTGGTGTTCATGGCGGTGCCCTCATCGATGTTCGCTGCTGCGGGTGCCTTTCTCGCCACGATCGCGCGGGGCACGTTCCGACGTCTGGTGGATCGCGGCTGGTATGGAGTTATGCTTTCTCCAGCGGTCGTTCGCCCCCTCTATCTCCGCGCCGGGGAAAATCCAGCCTCCGGGCCCGGTTTCGAATCGCTCGAGTCGGCCCGTGGCGGCCTAGGGAGGCTAGCAGAATCCGGTGGTGAATTCCGGGGCCGGGCCGCCGGTATTCACCGTGTTCTCCGTTCGAGGAATCGTGATGAGGCAAGATCTCGACAGCCACTGGCGTCAGTGGCTCAATCCGGGCCGCCGCCGTCCCGGCAGCGGGCAGGCGGGCCGCCTGGCGCCCGCCCAGGCGCGCACCGCGATCGAGCGCGACTACGACCGGGTGCTGTTCTCCACCCCGGTGCGGCGGATGGCCGACAAGACGCAGGTCTTTCCGCTCGATCGTTCCGACAGCGTGCGCACCCGTCTGACGCATTCGCACGAGGTGGCCAATCTCGCCCGCTCGGTGGGCATCGATCTCGTCTTCCATCACGGCGTGGCCGGCGGCCTGCCCGAGGCGTTGCGGGATGTGCCCGCCCTGCTCGCGACCATCGGCCTGGCCCACGATCTTGGCAACCCGCCGTTCGGTCACCAGGGGGAGGACGCGATCGCGCGCTGGTTCGAGATCAACCGCGCCCAGGTGCTGGACGCCGATCCGGCCCTGACCCCGGCGATGAAGCAGGATTTCCTGCGTTTCGAGGGCAACGCCCAGACGTTGCGCCTGCTGACCAAGCTCCAGCTGATCAACGACGACTACGGGCTGAACCTCACGCTGGCCACCCTCGCCGCGCTGGTGAAATACCCGGCGGCCAGCGACCAGATCGACCGGGCACGGGTGACCCACAAGAAGCACGGCTATTTCCAGTCGGAGTCGGCGCTGATGGACGAGGTTCGGGCGGGCACGGGGCTGGCCGCCGGTCAGCGCCATCCGCTGACCTGGATCATGGAGGCCTGCGACGACATCGCCTACTCGGTGCTCGATGCCGAGGACGCGGTCAAGAAGGGGCTGCTCTCGTTTTCCGATACCATCGCCTTCCTGCGCCACGAGGCGCCCGAGGACCCGGTGGTCGCGGCGGTCTGCGACGCGGCGGCCGCCGAGCACAAGGCCTACCGCCAGGAGCGCCTGTCGCCCGACGAGCTCAACGACATCTCCATGCAGACCTTCCGCATCCGTGCGATCGGCGCGCTGATGGAGGCGATCGGCGAGGTGTTCATGGACTCCCTGCCGGCCATGGCGGAGGGACGTTTCGAGCGTGAGCTGGTGGATGCCTCGCGCGGCGGGCGGTTGCTGGCGGCGCTCAAGGCGTGCAACTGGCAGCACGCCTACCGGCACAAGTCGGTGCTGCGGGTGGAATTGACCGGCCTGAGGGTGATTCACGGGCTGATGGACGCGTTCTGGTACGCGATCACCCGGCGCGAGAACCCCGATGACCCGGCCAGCCCGCGGGCCACGCCCCTGGCCGGCTACATCTACCAGCGCATTTCCGAGAACTACCGGCGGGTGTTCGAATCATCCGACAATCCCATGCCGATCCGCTACCGCGAGGCGCAGCTGCTGACCGACATGATCTCCGGCATGACAGACAGCTTCGCGGTCAGCCTGTTCGACGAGTTCCGCGAGGTGGGTTTTTCCCCCACCACGCGCGCCTGAAAAAGACCACCGCCCCCGAAACCGGAAAACCCGAAAGGAGCCCGATGAGCGATTCCGACCGCCACCCCGAAGAGAGTCATTTCTTCGCCTACCTCTCGCGGATGAAGTACATCTACCGCTGGGGACTGATGCGCAACACGCGCGCCGAGAACGTCCAGGAACACAGCCTGCAGGTGGCGATGATCGCCCACGCGCTGGCGGTGATCGGCAACCAGGAGTTCGGCGAGACAAACGATGTCGGTCGGGTGGTCAGCGTGGCGCTATACCACGACGCCTCGGAAATCATCACCGGCGATCTGCCCACGCCGGTCAAGTACTTCCGCGAGGATATCCGTGATTCGTACAAGGCACTCGAGGCCCACGCCGAGCGCAAGATCGTCGGTCTGTTGCCCGAGTCGCTACGTGAGTCGTTCGCCGGGGTGATCGAGAGCGCGCGCATCGAGCCCGAGGTACTCAGGCTGGTCAAGGCGGCCGACTCGCTGTCGGCCTACCTCAAGTGCATCGAGGAGCGCGCCGCGGGCAACCAGGAGTTCCGCCGCGCCGAGGAGTTCCTGCACGGCAAGCTCGACGAGATGACCGACCTGCCGGCGGTGGGTTTCTTCCGCGAACGTTTCGTCGACGCCTTCGAACTGACCTTGGACGACCTCAGCCACGACTGAGCCGTCATGTGCCGGAATCAGTCGCTACGGGGAGCGGTGCCCCGGTCCGGTTCGCTGTCCTGGGCGGCCTCCTCGGTCTCGTCGGCGTAGAAGGGCCGCCGCGAGATCTGGCAGAAGGCTCCCTGGCGCTTGATGAAGTGGATCGAACCGGCCATCACCAGCCCGCCGACGACCAGGAGCAGCAAGCTGCTCTGTACGTAGCCGAGCGTCACGATGGCCACGCCCACCAGCCCGACGTGACGGGCCTGTACGCGCAGCAGATCGGCGTGCGGCTGGGCCAGCGCCGAGAGCGCGGCCCACTCGATCGCGAGCACGATCAGCAGGATCAGTGGCGCGGTGGCGGCCTCGGGGTAGGCGACCGCGACCACGCCCAGCACGCCGATGATCACCAGCACCGCCCACTGGGCGAGCTGCTGGTTGCGCGATGCCCGGTTGCCGGCGCGTAGCTTGTCCTTCAGGCGCAGCCAATGGATCAGCCCGGTGACGGTGGTCCACACCCCGATGAAGATGCCCAGCACGGCCGCCAGGCGGAGGTCCCAGGCGCTGACGTAGCGCGTGGTCTGTTCCCAGCCGATCACGCCCAGCAGGGTGACGGCGATGCCGCTGCCGATGAGCACGATCGCGGTGCCGCGCACCAGGTCGATCAGACGGGTGTCCTGCTCGCGGGAGGCCCGGTACCAGGGCGCGGCGGCCACGCCGAAGGCCAGTGCGGCGATCGCCAGCCAGGACTTCCAGCCCGTGCCGTCGACGTCGCCGGCCGCCCCCGGGAACAGGGCCCCGGCGAGCACGATCAGGATCGCGAGCGGCAGGGCCCACATCCAGACCCGCCGTCGCTCCGGGTGGGTCAGGGCCGAAAGCGTTATCAGCACCAGGCCGAGGGCGAACCAGCCGGCGTTGTCGATCATCAGTCCGATGCCCATCACGACACCTCCCGGTCGGTCGATGCCGGCTTGCGGCGTTCACGGGCGAGCAGCCCCTGGCGGTCCTCCTCGTCGAGCAGTTCCTGCTCGTCGATCTCGTCCGACGGCTCGGCGTGTACCTCCTGGCGCAGCAGCAGGAAGGCGGTCGCCGCCGCCTGGGCGCCGAAGAACACCGCGATGGTCGAAAGGACGAGTTCCAGGGCGCTCTGCGAGGTCAGCAGGGCGCTGACCGCGGCGACCACCAGGAATCCCGCCAGGGTGGTCACGATCAAGAGGCCCCGTCCGCAATGCTCGCGCTCGGCGCGCAGGGCGCCGGTCAGGCCGAGCGCCAGTGCCAGTAGCACCGTGTAGGCGGCGATGGTTGGATCCATGTCGGTCTTCCTTCAGTCGTGGCGACCGGTCGCCGGAGCAACCGGACGTGGCGGGATTGTCCGTCGGTTCAGTCGTCCAGCTTTTCCAGGAAGGCCTTGGCGTCGAGGGCGGCCATGCAGCCGGTGCCCGCCGAGGTGATCGCCTGGCGGTAGACGTGATCCATGACGTCGCCGGCGGCGAACACGCCGTCGACCGATGTCGCGGTGGCGTTGCCGTTGGTGCCGCTCTTGACGCTGATGTAGCCGCCGGGCATGTCGAGCTGCCCCTCGAAGATACCGGTGTTGGGCGAGTGGCCGATGGCGATGAACACGCCGGACAGTTCCAGGTCGGTGGTCTCGCCGTCCTTGTCCTTGATACGCAGGCCGTTGACACCCATCTGGTCGCCGAGAACCTCGTCGACCTCGTGATCCCAGTGGATCTCGACGTTGCCTTCCTCGGCCTTCTTCATCAGGCGGTCGATCAGGATGTCCTCGGCGCGGAAGCGGTCGCGACGATGCACCACATGCACCTTGGCGGCGATGTTGGCGAGGTACAGCGCTTCCTCGACCGCGGTGTTGCCGCCGCCGACCACGGCGACCGTCTGGTTCTTGTAGAAGAAGCCGTCGCAGGTCGCGCAGGCGGACACGCCCTTGCCGCGGAAGGCCTGCTCGGATTCGATGCCGAGATAGCGGGCCGAGGCGCCGGTGGCGATGATCAGGGCATCGCAGGTGTAGGTCCCCTGGTCGCCGGTGAGCGTGAACGGGCGCTCGTCGAGCTTGGTGGTGTGGATGTGGTCGAAGATGATCTCGGTGTCGAACTTCTCGGCGTGCGCCTTCATCCGATCCATCAGTGCCGGACCGGTCAGGTCGTCGGGATCACCCGGCCAATTCTCCACCTCCGTGGTGGTGGTCAGCTGACCGCCCATCTCCATGCCGGTGATCAAGACCGGGTCGAGGTTGGCCCGGGCGGCATAGACGGCGGCACTGTAGCCGGCGGGACCGGAACCCAGGATGAGCAGTTTGCTGTGGCGGGTGTTGCTGTCGGCCATGGTCTCGGGACACTCCTGAAAGATTGGTTGTGATGCATCGTCGCCGGGCGTGATGATGACGTCCGGAAGCGTGAGCGAGCACGCGACCCGGCAATAGGTGACTCGTTTGCCTAGAATGACCCGGTATTCGGGTTCGGCGACGCTTCGTGACGCGTCGACCGGGCACGTCCAGACTGTAGGATACTCGTCGAAAATTGTTGAGGCCATCGAATGAAATACCAAGGTGAACCGGACTACAAGCACGGCAGTGCCGAACGATTGGGGGTGCTGCTGCTGAACCTCGGTACGCCGGATGCTCCCGATGCGCCGGCGTTGCGCCGCTACCTCGCGCAGTTCCTCTCCGACCCGCGCGTGATCGAGATCCCGAAGTGGAAGTGGTGGCCGATCCTGCACGGCATCGTGCTGCGCACCCGTCCGGCGAAATCGGCCGAGGCCTATCGCTCGGTCTGGGACCATCATGGCGAGGGCTCGCCGCTGCTCACCATCGCACGAGCGCAGCAGAAAGGCCTGCAGGAACGTTTGAGCGAGCAGATGGCCGGTCCGGTGACCGTGGCGCTGGGCATGCGTTACGGCAACCCGTCCGTGCCCTCGGCCCTGCACGAGTTGCGTGAGGCGGGGGCTCGCCGCGTGGTGGTCCTGCCGCTCTACCCGCAGTACGCCGGGGCGACCACCGCCTCGACGCTGGACGCCGTCTTCGACGAGCTGATGCACTGGCGCTGGGTGCCGGAGCTGCGCACCATCAACCAGTACCACCGCGACCCCGGCTACCTCGATGCCCTGGCGGCGAGCATCCAGGAGCACTTCGACGAGCACGGCAAGCCCGACAAGCTGATCATGAGCTATCACGGCGAGCCCAAGCGCTATCTGCTCAACGGCGACCCCTACCACTGCCAGTGCTACGTCACCTCGCGACTGGTCGCCGAGCGCCTCGGGCTGTCGGAGGACGACTACATGGTCACCTTCCAGTCGCGCTTCGGTCCCGAGGAGTGGCTCAAGCCCTACACCGACGAGACCTTGAAGGCGCTCCCCGGGCAGGGCGTGAAGCACATCGCCGTGATCTGCCCGGGTTTCTCCGCCGACTGCCTCGAGACCATCGAGGAGATCGGCGATGAGAACCGCGAGTACTTCGAGGAGGCCGGTGGCGAGACCTACCACTACATCCCGGCGCTCAACGACCGCGACGATCATCTCGACGGCCTGGCCCGCTTGGTGCGCCAGCACACCCAGGGCTGGGTCGAGCACAGCGAGTTCGACGCCGTCGAGGACCAGCGCGAGCGAGAGCGGGTGCGCGAGAACGCGCTGAAGATCGGGGCAAAACAGTAGGGCGCGACGGCCATGAACCAGGGAGAGACCCGCGGACCGCTCGCCGGCGTCGGCGTGGTGGTCATCGGCGACGAGATCCTTTCCGGTCGCCGGCAGGATCGCCACCTGGCGGCCGTGACCGAGCGGCTGGCGGTGCGCGGGCTGGTGCCTGACTGGGCGCAGTTCCTGCCCGACCGCGAGGCGACCATCGTCGACCTGCTGCGCCGTAGCCGGGCCGACGGTGCGACCGTGTTCTGCTTCGGCGGGATCGGTGCGACCCCCGACGACCTTACCCGGGCCTGCGCCGCCGAGGCCTTCGAGCGACCGCTGATCCGTCACCCGGAGGCGGCGGCCCTGATCGAGTCCCAGTTCGGCGAGGGCGCCTACCCCAGGCGCATCCTGATGGCCGACCTGCCCGAAGGCGCGGAGCTGGTGCCCAACCCGTTCAACCGGGTGCCGGGCTTTTCGCTCGAGCGGCATTTCTTCTTCCCCGGTTTCCCGGAGATGGCCCACGCCATGCTCGATCATGTCCTCGCCGGGCCGCTGGCCGGGTTGGGCGATGCAGGCTACGTGGAACGCTCCCTGTGGCTGGTGGATACCCCGGAGAGCGACCTGGTGGACCTGATGGAGGCGTTCTGTGCCGCCCATCCTGCCCTGCGGCTGTTCAGCCTGCCGGTGCTCTCGGCCGAGCGACGATTGCTGGAGCTGGGGTTCAAGGGCGAACGCTCGGAGGTCGAACGCGCCATGGACTCACTGGCCGCGGCGCTGGCCGAACGTCGTGTCGTCGTGCACGCCCGGCGCCCCTCCTGAGCGCGTTCCGCGCGCGAAGGGATTGAACTTCAGGCGGCCGACCCTATCTCACAAATCCGACTCCTAAGGGAAACTCTGCACGAATCGGATATCGCTCTGCGCGCCTTGAGCCGGGCAGATGCAAGGCGCTCGTCCGCCGCGGAAGGGTGATTCCCTTTCCAAGGACGACAACGCAGCAGATGCCCGGCTCAAGGCGCGCCCTGCG
>CAYUAO010000069.1:0-11123 GCA_964442775.1 uncultured Halothiobacillus sp.
GACCTGCGCCCGGCGCTGGCCGCCATGTCCCGGCGCGAGGCGCTCTGGCGCGAGGTTGATCTCGCCGATGGGACGGTGAGCTTTCATCCGGTCGAGGGTGTCGTGCCCGAGTCGCCCGTGCTCGAGGGCGACCGGCTCGCCGTGCCGTTCGGTCCGGCCTGGCGGCTGGCGATCATCGGCACCGGACCGGTCGCCGAGGCGCTCGCCTGGCAGGGGCGTGCGCTGGGATTCGAGGTCGACGTCTGCGACCCGCGCCCGCAGGTCGACTGGGACGTTGCCGGCGTGCCGCTGCATCGTGAGGCCCCGGAGCGTTTCTTCGCCGCCCACGGGCTGGACGAACGTACCGCGGTGGTCGCCGTGGCCCACGACCCCCGGCTCGACGATCTTGCCCTGATCGACGCGCTCGAGTCGCCGGCATTCCACGTGGCGGCGATGGGCGGGGCGGGCACCAGCCGGGCGCGCCGCGACCGGCTCGCCTCGCTGGGCGTGGACACGAGTCGGTTGCGCGCCCCGGCCGGGCTCGACATCGGGTCGCACACCCCGGCGGAGATCGCCGTCTCGATCGCCGCCGAGCTGGTGGCCGCGCGCGACATCGAACGTCGCTGCGCCGGGGCCTCGGTCGCGGCCGGAGCGCGGGCCCACGTCGATGCGTCCTGACCGCCCGCTTTCGCCGGGGGCGGCCGGCCTCGTCGGCGTGGTGCTGGCGGCCGGTCGCGCCGAGCGTTTCGGCTCGGACAAGCGCTGGGTCGAGGTGCGTGGCCGGCCCCTGCTGGCCCACGCCGTCGATGTCGCCGGGGCGGTGTGCGAACGCGTGCTGGTCGTCGTCGAAACGCCCGACCCGCGCCTGGATGCCTTGCTCGCCGGCCTGCCGGCCGAGGTGGTGATCTGTCCGCGAGCGGTCGGGGGGCTGGCCGCCAGCCGCCATTGCGCCCTCGACCGGCTGGCGGGCAATCGACCCGAGGCGGTGTTGTTCTTTCTCGGTGACATGCCGGACGTGCCGATCGAGGCGGTGCGTCGCCTCATCGCCGGGATGCGGCAGACCGGGCGGCCGACGCGACCGGTGCACGGCTCGCGCCCCGGTCATCCCGTCGTCTGTCCGGTCGCTTGGCTCGACCGGCTGGCGGAGCGCGGCTTTCCCGCTCGCGAGGGGCTGTTGCTCGACTGCCTCGACGTGGGTGTCGTGCGGGACGTGGATCGCCCGGCGGATATCGCCGGGACGGGGTGAGTTCCGCCCCGAGTCGAGGTGGACGGCCTGTCCGAGACGATCGCGGCGAGACGGCCCTGTCCGGCCTGTGCTAAGTTTTTGACTGCTGCCCGGGTGCACGCCTTGCCCGCGGATCACCCCATCATGATCGCACCGAAGGACCCCGGATGAACGAGCGTCCGTCAACCAGTCGTGCCACCGAGCCGCTGCACTCCTCGTATCACTGCTTCGCGCAGCCCCGGTTCGCCGACGAGTCGGCGGTGCTCGCCGACGCCTATCGCCTGCTCGACGATGCGGTGATCCGTTACCAGGGGCAGCCGGTGGGCACGATGGCAAGTCTCGATCCACGCGCACCGGCGGAGAACTACCGCGACTGTTTCGTGCGCGATTTCGTCTCGGCGGCGTTCCTGATGCTGCTCGAGGGGCGCTCGGACGTGGTGCGCGAGTTCCTCGCCATGATCCTGCGCATGCGCGGCCAGCAGGAGGAACTCGAGGGCCAGCAGGTTGCACCGGGGGTGCTGCCGGCCTCGTTCCGGGTGGTCACGCTCGACGACGGCAGCGAGCAGCTCTCGGCCGACTTCGGCGACCGGGCCATCGGCCGGGTCGCGCCGGTGGACTCGATGATGTGGTGGGCGGTGCTGCTGCGTGCCTACGTGCGGCATACCGGCGACACGGCCTTCGCCCACACCCCGGAGGTTCAGCGCGGGCTGCGCATGATCCTGAGCCTTTGCCTGCAGAGCCGCTTCGAGGTCTTCCCGACGCTGCTGGTGCCGGACGGCTCGTTCATGATCGACCGCCGCATGGGCGTCAACGGCCACCCGCTCGAGATCCAGGCGCTGTTCGACATGACCCTGCGCGCGGCCGACCTGTTGACCGTCGACGAGGGCAGCCACTGGCTGATCGACCTGGCCCGGCGTCGTCGCGGGGTGATGCGCGATTACGTGCGCCGCTACTACTGGCTGGACCTCGACATGCTCAACGAGGTGCACCGTTTTTCCACCGAGAAGTTCGGTCACGACGTCGACAACGTGTTCAACATCTACCCCGAGTCGATTCCCGAGTGGGTGGCCGACTGGTTGCCCGACGATGGTGGCTATTTCGTCGGCAACCTGGGCCCCGGCCGGATCGATTTCCGTTTCTTCTCGCAGGGCAATTTCCTGGCGACTGCCGCCGGCCTGGCGACACCCGAGCAGGCCGGTCTGCTGATGCAGACCGTCACCGAGCGCTGGGACGACCTGATCGGCCAGATGCCGGTCAAGCTGGTCTATCCGCCGGTGCGGGGCGCCGAGTGGCGGCTGATGACGGGGTCGGATCCGAAGAACGTGCCCTGGTCGTATCACAACGGCGGCAACTGGCCGGTGCTGGTCTGGCCGATGGTGGCCGCTGCCCTGGTCGCCGACCGCCAGGATCTGGGTGAGCGCGCCTTCCGGGTCGCCGAGCGACGCCTGATGGCCGACAACTGGCCGGAGTACTACGACGGTCGCCACGGCCGGCTGATCGGTCGGCGCGCCAACCTGCACCAGGTCTGGAGCGCCACCGGCCTGCTGCTGGCGCGCCATTTCCTGGCCGACCCCGGGCGGTTGGCGGAACTGGCCCTGACCGAGGACGAGGACGGGGCACCCGGCGACGGACGCGGCGGGGCGGCACGGCAAGATCAAGGAGACGACTGACGTCATGACGAACATCGACAAGAAAGACGACGGGAATGGGCTATATATCTGCCTTGTCAGCGTGCATGGGCTGATCCGTGGCCATGATCTGGAACTGGGACGTGACGCGGACACCGGTGGTCAGACCCTCTACGTGGTCGAGCTGGCCCGGGCGCTCGCCCGGCGCCCCGAGGTGGCCCGGGTCGATCTGTTCACTCGCCGGGTGGTCGACCCGCGCGTGGACGACGACTACGCGCAGCCCCAGGAGGAACTGGGCGACAACGCTCACGTCATCCGCATCGACGCCGGTCCCGAGGAGTACCTGCCCAAGGAACGCCTCTGGGACTACCTCAACTGCTTCGTCGACGGAGCGCTCGCGCATATCGATCGGATCGAGCGCAGGCCGGCGCTGATTCACAGCCATTACGCCGACGCCGGTTACGTCGGCGTGCGCCTGGCAAGCCACCTCGGGGTACCGCTGGCGCATACCGGCCATTCGCTGGGGCGGGTCAAGCGTCGTCGGCTGCTGGCCCGCGGCGAGAGCAGCGACACGATCGAGTCGACCTACGCGATGTCCACCCGCATTCGCGCCGAGGAAGAGGTGCTGCTTGCCGCGGACCTGGTGGTGGTCAGCACCGGCCAGGAGATCGAGGAACAGTACGGGCTCTACGACTGGGCCGATTCCCAAAAAATGACGGTAATTCCGCCCGGCGTGAACCTCGAGCGCTTCACGCCGGCGCCGGAACAGTTCGCCCCGCCGATCTGCGCCGAGCTCAAGCGGTTCCTGCGCGAACCGGAGCGGCCGATGGTGATGGCGCTCTCGCGGCCCGACGAGCGCAAGAACATCGCCACGCTGATCGATGCGTTCGGCGGGCACCCCACGCTGCGGGAGCGGGCGAATCTCGTCATCATCGCCGGCAACCGCGACGACATCCGCGACATGGATGCCGGGCCGCGCAAGGTGCTCACCGACATCCTGCTGCTGATCGACTACCACGACCTCTACGGCGTGGCCGCCTACCCGCGCCACCACCAGTCCGACGACGTGCCCGACCTCTACCGGCTGGTGACCCGTAGCGGCGGGGTGTTCATCAACCCGGCGCTGACCGAACCGTTCGGCCTGACCCTGATCGAGGCGGCCGCCGCCGGCGCGCCCATCCTGGCCACCGAGGACGGCGGTCCGCGCGACATCATCGCCGCCTGCGAGAACGGCGAGCTGATCGATCCGCTGGATGCCGAGGGCATCGGCGAACGGATCGCCGCCCTGCTGGCCGACCGCGATCGCTGGCGACGCTACTCGGAAAACGGTATCCGGCTGGTCCGCGAGCATTATTCCTGGGCCGCCCATGTCGAGCACTACCTCGAGCGCGTCGCGGGCCTGTTCGAGGGCGAGGCCCGTGCCGTGCGTCCGAGCCTGCCGGACCACGTGCTCACCCAGGTCGACCGGGCGCTGGTGGTCGAACTGGTTGCCCTGGGCGGTTCCACCGACGCGGCATCCCGCCGCCAGCTGGTAGAGACCCTGCGCGCGCATCGTCGTCAGGCCGGTTTCGCGGTGGTTTCCGATCGGCCGCGCCGCGAGGTGCTTGCCGCGCTCAAGGAGTTGGGCGTGCCCACGCCGGACGTGCTGATCACCCGGGGGGGCACGCAGATCCACTACGGTCCGCGCCTGTCGCGCGACGAGGGCTGGAGCCGTCACATCGGCTACGCCTGGCAGCCGGATCGGGTCTACAACCTGCTGGCGCAGACGCCTGGCCTGGAGTTGCGTTCCAGGGGGGTGCAGGGCGTGCACGCCGTGCATGCCTTTATCGCCGATCCTGCCTCGTTCCCGGGCATCGAGGCCCTGGAGAACGAGCTGCATCGACTCGACATCCACGCCAACCTGGCGCGCCTGTCGCGCAACGAGCTGCTTGCCATGCCCGTGCGCGCCTCCAAGGGTTTCGCATTGCGCTATTTCGCCACCCAGTGGGGCATCGGCTTCGACCGGCTGCTGGTCGCCGGCGGGGTGGCGACCGACGAGGACATGCTGCGCGGCAACCCGCTCGGCGCAGTGGTGACCGCCGATGGGCCCAGCGAACTGCCCGGACTGTCGGACCTCGACCGGGTGATCTTCACCCGCGCCCACGGCCCCGGCGGCGTACTCGAGGCGATCGAGCACTACGACTTCTTCGGTGCCTGCACGCTGCCCGAGGAACGCCATGACGGAGAGGTGTCGTCATGACCGATCTGGCGCCGGTGCTGTTGTGCTGCGATCTCGATCGCACGCTGATCCCCAACGGCCGCGCCGAGGAATCCCCCGACGCCCGCCCGCGCCTGGCCCGTTTCTGCGCCCACCCGGCGGTGCAACTGGTGTTCGTCTCCGGCCGCGACCTGCGGTTGGTGCTCGACGGCATCGACGAGTGGTCCCTGCCGCAACCGGACTACATCATCGGCGACGTCGGCACCACCATCTACGCCCCGCGGTCGCAGACGGGGCACGGCGACGGTGACTGGACCCACTGGCCCGCCTGGACCGACGAGATTGCCCCCGACTGGAACGGGCTGACCCACGATGACGTGACCGACATCTTCGCCGACATCTCCGCCATCAGACCGCAGGAGGTCACCAAGCAGGGGACCTTCAAGGCGAGCTACTACGTCGATCGGCAGGCCAACCAGGACGTGCTCGACGCCGAACTGCACGGGCGGCTGTGGCGCAACGGCATCGATGCCCGGCTGGTCTGGTCCCTCGACGAGGCGGCCGACGTGATGCTGCTCGACGTGCTGCCGTCGGGGGCGAGCAAGATCCACGCGATCGAATTCCTGATCCAGCGGCTGGCCTTCGACGAGAGTCGTGCGATGTTTGCGGGTGACTCCGGCAACGACCTGCACGCGCTCGGCAGCCACATCAACGGCGTGCTGGTGGCCAACGCCGACCCGGCGGTCAAGGCACGCGCCCGTGAGTTGGTGCGCGCCGGGGCGATGGAGGACACGCTCCACCTCGCCCGGGGCGGGCTGTTCGGCATGAACGGCAACTATGCAGCCGGCGTGCTCGAGGGGTTGGTTCACTACATGCCCGAGACCCGCGAGCACATGCTCCTCGAAGCCGATCCGGGCGGGGCCTTCGCTTGAGCGGAGGGTTTCCCTGGGGTTGGCTGGCCCACCTGCTCGATGGACGCCGCGCCCGGCACGTCGAGATTCCGGTCCCGGCCTGGCAGCGGGTTTGCCGGGGCCAGCCGGAACTCGCGGGCCTGTCCGACGACGAGCACGAGCGCCTGCGCGTCATGGCCGGCCGGTTCCTGGGCGGTCGCCCCTTCTACGCCAGCGGCGAGCTGGATCTGACCGACGCCATGCAGTTGCGCATCGCGGCGCTCGCCTGCCTGCCGGTGCTCGAACTCGGCCTCGACTGGCTCGACGGCATCCGTTCGGTGGTCGTCTACCCCGACGCCTTCGAGGTCGACCACGAAGAGATCGACGAGACCGGCGTGGTCCACGAGGTGCGCGACCTGCGCGCCGGCGAGGCCTGGTCCCACGGTACGCTGGTGCTCTCCTGGGCCGACATCGAGGCCGGTCTCGACCCGGATTTCGCCACCAGCGTGGTCATCCACGAGGTCGCGCATTTCATCGACGGGGCCAACGGCGCGGAGAACGGCTTCCCGCCGCTGGGCAGGGACCACGACCGCGCCCGCTGGACGCGGGATTTCCAGGCGGCGTTCGACCGGCTCGATCGGGAGATCGAGGCGGGACACGAGCCGGCCATCGATCCCTACGCCGCCACCAACCCGGCCGAGTTCTTCGCCGTGCTCAGCGAGTACTTCTTCCGGCTGCCGGATGACCTGTGGCACTTCGATGCCGCGGTTTATGGCCACCTGTCGCGCTTCTACGCCCAGGATCCACGGGCACGGATCGCCGCGCTTTTCACTGGCAAATTCCCCACAGGGGTCTAAGGTCTTGTCAGGCCGGCGGCCACGACCGCCGGAAGCGATGACTTCAATCACGTTTCATGGAGGGCGATCACCCATGTGTGCAGCCAAGGCGAAGAAAGGCCAGAAGACGCTCGACAACCTGCAACAGGCCCTGTCGATGGAACTCACGGCGGTGCACCAGTACATGCTGCACGCCCACGTGCTCGAGGACTGGGGCCTGGACCGGCTCTCGAAGAAGATGCACGGCGAGGTGCAGGAGGAACTGGGCCACGCCAGCCAGTTCATCGACCGGATCCTGTTCCTCGACGGCGACCCGGTGGTCACCGAGGCCAAGTCGGCCAAGCGTTCCAACTCGATTTCCGACATGTTCAGGGCGGACCTGAAGGAGGAACTGGCGTCGATCCAGTTCTACGGCAAGGCGGCCATCGAGGCCCGCGACGAGGGCGATGTCGGCACGGTGCATATATTCGAGTCGATCCTCATCGACGAGGAGGGACATGCCGACTGGCTCAAGCGCCAGCTCGAGCTGATCGAGCGCATGGGCGAACCGAACTACATCCTCGCCTACCACACGCCGGATACCGGCGAATAAGACGAGGGCGCCGCCTGCCCAAGCCAGGTCGGGCCGACTCCCACGGGGTCGGCCCTTTTCGTGGCGCGAGTGACGGTTCAGCCAGGGGCGAGGGTCAGGTGGTCGATCACCCGTCTCGCCACTTGCCGCGAGAGCAGCAGGCCGAAGTGGTTGACCGGCAGGCACACGTGCTCGGCAAGCCCGGCGGCACGGGTTTCGGCGACCGTCACGGTGCCGTCGTTGGGCCCGTCGATCGCTCCCGGCACCAGCCGTCCCGGTCCGATCGGGCGAGTGCCGGCGATCATCAGCGTGCCCGGGGCGCGCCAGGCCGGCGCGCCGCCGTCGAGCCCCTCGATCAGGCTGCCCGCCAGCAGGTTCCGCCCGAGGCGCGATCCGGCCATGTGCCGGGCCGCCGCGCTGCCGCCCAGGGGGCTGCCGAGCAGCACGACGCGCGTCTCGTCCGTGACCATCTGGGGGTGGCGTTCGAACAGGTGGGCGAGCACCAGCCCGCCCAGGCTGTGGGCGACGAAATGGTGTACGTCGCGCTCGACCAGCCACTCGGCCAGCCGCTCGGCGCCGTTCGCCGGGGTATCGCGGGTGGAATAGCCGAACCGCGCGGTGGGCAGTCCGGCGTGTTCCAGGCGGCGAGCCAGCGGGCGCATCGCCCAGCGGCCCATCCACAGGCCGTGGATCAGGGCCACGCGATGCCGGCGCGGCGGGGGCTGGCGTGTCACGGGGCTCGCGCTCAGGAGAGGCTGGCGAGCAGTCCACCGACCAGCGCCGTGGCGGCCATGGTGACCGCTCCCCAGCTGGCCGTACGGAACGCGCCGAGGAGCATCGAGGCGCCGCCGGTTCGAGCGCTTCCCGCCCCCAATGCCGCCAGGAGAACGATGGTCACCGGGACGATCACCGTGGCCATGCCCGAGGGCGGTGACAGCATCGCGACGAGCAGCGGCGTGGCCGCGCCGATCGCGAAGGTGGCCGCCAGGGGGATGGCGGCCAGGAACGGCGGGGTGGTGGTCAGGCGATGCAGGCCCATTTCCTCTCGGGCGTGGGAGCCGAGCGCGTCGTGGGCCATCATCTGGCGGGCGACGCGCTCGGCGGTTTCCGGGTCGACGCCGCGCTCCACGTAGATGTCGCGCATCTCGGCCAGTTCATGCTCGAAGTTGACCTCGAGTTCGCGCGCCTCCATCTCGAGGTCGGCCCGCTCGGTGTCCTTGCGCAGGCGCAGGGCGACATGCTGCCCGGCGGCCAGGGCGAGCGCGCCGGCGACCAGGGCGGTGCTTGCGGCCAGCAGGATCGCATCCCGCGCCGCCCCGGCGGTCAGCAGCCCGACGATGAGGCTGGCGACCGCCACCAGTCCGGCGATGGCGCCCAGCAGTCCCGCGCGCAGGCTGCGGAAGCGATTGAGCCGGTGATGTTCGCCGTGCAGATCGGGCCGTCGGGTCATGCCTGTCTCTCCTTGCCTGACCGGCCGCACGGCCGGATGGTAATCTTGTGAAAATTTGAACGAATGCGATACCAGAGTGGCATGGGATTCGTTCAAAGTTTCCCTTGGTGGGCGGGCGGGCGAGCGTCGGTCGTCGATGATACTGCCACGGCGCTCGCGGCAACCCAACCGATGTCTCGCGACCCAGTCCGGAGTTCTGGCCAAGGGCGGCACGGATCCGACACCACTTCGGCCCGGCGGGACCCGGATCGGGCGCCTGCCGCCGCCCGCCTCGAGCCAGGCGCGTCGGCATGGGGTCCGTGCGGACCTCTTCACGAATCCCCTGGAATCGTTCTTGCGCATGCAGCATCCATTCGACATCAAGGCCGACCACCTCTGCCAGCACCTGCATCAGGCGCTGGCCGACCTGGTCGAGCCGGTCACGCCGGCGGCCGCCGAGGCCGTCGACCGGTTGTGTCACGCGGTCTCGCCCCCGGAGGCAAGGCGGGGAGGCTCGGCGGGCGTCGGTCCGCGCGTGGCCGTGGCGCTGGCCGACATCCATGCCGACCTGCCCACGCTGGTGGCTGCTCTACTCGCCGATCCGGGGCTGGTCGGCTCGGGCGCCGGGGTGAGAGATGCTGCGCTGGACGAGGACGGGATACTGGAGCGTGCCGGTCAGGACGACGTGCGCCGTCTGCTGGCGGCGCTAGAGCGCTTGCGGCGCTGGGAGGCCGAGTATTCCGACCCCGAGACGGAACGCCAGCGGGAGTACTGGCGTCGACTGCTGCTCGCCGGTGCGCGCGACGCCCGCGCGGTGCTGATCGATCTGGCCTATCGCCTCGAGGCGATGCGTGCGCTGGTCGACGAACCGGACGAGGCCCGACGGCGTCGATTTGCCGGCATGACCCTGGCCGTGCATGCGCCCATCGCCCACCGGCTGGGGCTGGGGCAAATCAAGTGGGAACTCGAGGACCTGGCCTTTCGTCACCTCGAGCCCGGCACCTACGTCGAGATCGCGCGCCTGCTCGACGAGCGTCGCGCCAGCCGCGAGGAATACCTCGCCCGGGTCGAGCGCAAGCTGGACCATGCCCTGCTTCAGGCCGGCATCCGTGCCGAGGTCTACGGACGTCCGAAACACATCTACAGCATCTGGGGAAAGATGCGCCGCAAGCAGGTCTCGTTCGAGGGACTGTTCGACGTGCGCGCCCTGCGGGTGCAGGTGGACTCGGTCACCGACTGCTACGCGGCGCTGTCGGTGGTCCACGAGCTGTTCCGGCCCATCCCGAGTGAGTACGACGACTACATTGCCCGGCCCAAGCCCAACGGCTACCAGTCGCTGCACACGGCCGTCGAGGCCGACGAGGGCAAGGTGGTCGAGATCCAGATCCGCACCGAGCGCATGCATGCCTTCGCCGAGTTCGGCGTCGCCGCCCACTGGCGCTACAAGGCCGGCGGCGGGGCGGCCAATCCCTTCGACATGCAGGTCGAGTCGCTGCGCCGCGGACTGTCGCGCGGCGAGATCCGGCCGCTGGCCGCGCCGATGGTCTACGCCTTCACGCCGGCCGGGGACCTGGTCGAGCTGCCGGGCGGCGCGACGGTGCTCGACTTCGCCTATCGCATCCATACCCACCTGGGGCACCGCTGCCGTGGGGCTAAGGTCAACGGCCAGATCGCCCCGCTCAAGACCGAGGTGGCCAACGGTGACACGGTGGAGGTGCTGACGAACAAGGAGCCCGCGCCCAGCCGTGAATGGGCGCACGCCAAGAGCGGCTTTCTGCGCTCGGCGAGTTCGCGGGCCAAGGTGCGCAACTGGTTCGCACAGTTCGATCGCGACGACGCCCGCGATCAGGGGCGCCTGGTCTGCGAGCGACTGTACCGTCGCTTTTCCATGGACGGGCCGGCGAGGAAACGATTGCTCGAGGCACTCGGGGTAAACAGCGAGGACCAGCTGTTTCTCGCCGTCGGTCATCACCGAATCGCGCCGGAGACATTGCAGGCGGCCGCCCGGGGGCAAATGGGTGCGGCCGCGGATCGCTCCGCGCGCCCGCCCCGGCCGGAGGCGGCCGAAGGCGAGCCGTTGCCGGAGTCGCCCGGTGGACGGAGCCTGGTGATCGAGAACCAGTCCATCGACGGGCTGAAGGTCATCCCGGCCAAGTGCTGCAACCCGCAACCGGGCGAGCGCGTGATGGCCTTTCTCAGCCGTTCGCAGGGCTACAAGCTGCATCGCCCCGATTGCCGCAACCTGGCGCACCTGGCCCGCGAGTATCCCGAGCGGGTGCTGCCGGTCGAGTGGCCCGACTAGACCTTCCCTTGGGAAACTCTGCACGAATCGATGGTGCCTCTGGCTCGCGGGTTTGTTCGCAATCGA
>CAYUAO010000070.1:0-10985 GCA_964442775.1 uncultured Halothiobacillus sp.
GAGTGTAGCTCAGCCTGGTAGAGCACTACGTTCGGGACGTAGGGGTCGTAGGTTCGAATCCTGCCACTCCGACCAAATTCCCCGGCCGGGGCCCCGTTTGGGGTCCCGGCCTTTTTGGTTTTGGGCACGAAGTTTTGTTGGTCGGGTCGATGACTTGATCTACCGAGGCGGATCGGAGGGATATTCCCCTTGGTGTCTTGCCTCGCGAGCGTCGGGCGGCCGGGGCGAAGCGACAGGGACGTCGCTTCGAGGTTCGCCGCGACAGGATGTCGCGTCGAACCGGACCCGAATAGCCGCTCGACGCTTGCGAGGCCGGGAGCCTCCTTGTGAGGCTCCCGGGTCCGCAGGACCAAGACACAGGGTGCCCTTCTTTTCGCCCCTTTTCTTGGGCAAGCAAGAAAAGGGGCTCGCACGCCCGGCACCGGGTGGTGAATTAGTTGGCAAGCCCTGCCAGGCGTGCGAAAACGACCCACGGTGGCCTGATCGTGAGGTTGCGGCGTCGAATAGGCGGTTAGCCAGGTTTCGCGCGCCTTGTTAGATGGGTGCTTTGAGCGTGACCGCGTTGGTAGCGCGCGAGTCGATTTTCTTGCTTGTCCAAGAAGACCGACGAAAAGAAGACACCCCGGTGCCTTGGCCCTGCGGGCCGGATCGCCGCGGATGATATCCGCGACGATCAGCCTCGCGAACGAGGGATTGCGGACGGGTCGGCTCGACGCGACATCCGGTCGCGGCGAACCTCTGGCCGGCGTCCCTGCCGACCAGACCCTGCACCCCCTCGCTCGCGAGGCAAGGCACAAGGGGATCCGCCCTCCGTTGCCATGCCGGGGCGCTTGAAGGGTTTCAATCTCTCGGCGCCCCTTGCCACGCTCATTTCCGACGCTGCCACCAGATCCGGCGTCGATTCCGATTGGAGACCACATGATCCAGTTGAAGTCCGTTTCCCTGCGCCGCGGCACGCAGTTGCTGCTCGAGGACGCCGATCTCACCTTGCTGCCGGGCCAGCGCATGGGCCTGGTGGGCAAGAACGGCACGGGCAAGTCGAGCCTGCTGGCGATGTTCGAGGGCGAGATCGCGCCGGATTCGGGCGATATCGAGTGGGCGGGCGGCCAGCGCATGGCGACCGTTGAGCAGGAAACCCCGGCGCTGGATGCCTCGGCGGTCGACTACGTCCTCGACGGCGACCGGGACTACGCCCGCCTGAACGCCGCGTTGCTCGAGGCCGAGGCCGAGAACGACGGCATGCGCATGGCGGAGATCTACCCCGAGTTCGAGGCGATCGGCGGGTTCACCGCCCGGGCACGCGCCGCGCGCCTGCTCGACGGGCTCGGCTTTACGCCTGCCTCCATCGACAACCCGGTCGCGAGCTTCTCCGGCGGCTGGCGCATGCGGCTGAACCTGGCGCGCGCCCTCATCGCCCCGTCCGACATCCTGCTGCTCGACGAGCCGACCAACCACCTCGACCTCGACGCGGTCTTCTGGCTGGCCGACTGGCTGGTCAACTACCCGGGCACGCTGATCGTGGTTTCGCACGATCGCGACTTTCTCGATCACGTCTGCACGCACATCGCGCACATCGAGAAGCAGAAGCTCAACCTCTACACCGGGCACTACAGCGATTTCGAGGCGATGCGCGCCGAGCGCCTGGCGCAGGATGCCGCGCTGGCCGACAAGATCGGCAAGGAGCGCGAGCGCCTGCAGGTCTTCATCGACCGCTTCCGCGCCAAGGCGACCAAGGCGCGCGCCGCGCAGAGCCGGATCAAGGCCCTCGAACGACTGCCGACCATTGCCGCGAGCCACGCCGACCGCGACGATTTCTCCTTCTACTTCCCGACGCCCAAGCGCGCCCCGGACCCGATGGTCACCCTCGAGGACGTCTCGATCGGCTACGACGGCAAGCCCCTGATCGAGGACGTGTCGCTGCAGATCCGCGCCGGCGACCGCATCGGCGTGCTGGGCGCGAACGGCGCGGGCAAGACCACCCTGATCCGCGTGATCGCCGACGGCGGACCGACCTGGCTGTCCGGCGATCGCTTCGTCGCCCCGGGCGTGCAGGTGGGCTACTACACCCAGCACCAGCTCGATCAGCTCGACCCGCGCGACACGCCGCTGGTCGCGCTCGAGCGGGTCGCCGGCAAGATGGCGAGCACCCAGAAGCTGCGCGACTTCCTCGGCCGGTTCGGCTTTGTCGGCGACCGCATCTTCGAGTCGATCGCGCCGTTCTCCGGCGGCGAGAAGGCGCGGCTCGCGCTGGCCCTGCTGGTGTGGAAGGCGCCCAACCTGCTGATCCTCGACGAACCCACCAACCACCTCGATCTTGCCATGCGCGAGGCGCTGGCCGAGGCCCTGCAGAGCTTCGAAGGCTCCCTGCTGGTCATCTCGCACGACAAGACCCTGATCGAACTGGTCTGCGATCGCTTCTGGTGGGTGCGCGACGGCGCGGCGGTGCCCTTCGACGGCGACCTCGACGACTACCGGCAGGCGGTCACCGAACGGCGCCGCGCCCAGAACCGCGAGGACCGCGATCAGTCGACCGACAAGCCCGGGGGCAAGGCCGGCAAGAAGGCGCCGGTCGATCCGGCGGGCTGGGGCAAGCCACGTGACAAGGCCTCGCGTGCCCGGGCGAAGGAGCGGCAGAAGCGGCTCGACCGGCTCGAGGGCGAGGTCGAGCGTCTCGGGACGCGTCTGGCCGAGATCGACGCGGCCCTCGCCGACCCGGGCCTCTACGACGGCCAGCCGGACGACGCGGTCGCGCGGCTGCAGGCCGAACGCGGCGAGGTCGCCGCCCGGCTCGAGACGGTGGAGACCGAGTGGCTGGAGGCCCAGGAGTCGGGTCAGGAATAGGTGCCGGAATCGGCGGTTGAACGACGGCGCGTCCGTTTCCGGCAGTCTGCCCCCGGGCTATACTGCCCCGATGACCGACAAGGGCGAGTCACGGTGTGGACGCGGGTCCGGTCAGGGACGACGACAGGCGAACCGGGAGGGCTCGCAGGGATGAACAGGGACGACCAGTTCGAGATTCGCCTGGGCCCGGGCATGGCCTGCGGCCGCGCGCGCGGCGGGCGGGCGTCCCAGCAGGACGACCTGATCTGCCTGCACGACGCCCGCGAGGCGACCTCGCTGCTGGTGCTGGCCGACGGCATGGGGGGCGACGGCGCTGGCGAGCTCGCCTCCGGCGGGGTGATTCACGCCGCCCGCGAACTGTGGGACGAGCGCGCCTGGCGCGACCGGCCCGGCGCATTGTTCCTCGAGACCCTCTGCCAGGCCGCGCACACCGAGATCCGCCGGCGCAACGCCTGGGTCGCCGCCGAGCCGCATTCGACCGTCGTCGCGTTGTTGTTGCGCGAGGGACAGGCCTTCTGGGCCCACGTCGGCGACAGCCGGCTCTACCACTTCCGGGGGCGGCGCTGCCTGAGCGTCACGCGCGATCACAGCCTCGCCCGGCAGAAACTCGATCGAGGCGAGATCCGCGAGGCCGATCTCGCCCGGGACCCCGACCAGCATGTCCTGCTGCGGGGGCTGGGCGGCAGCGAACCGCCCGAGGTCGAGCACGGCTACGCGGTCACCCGTCCCGGTGACGGATTCGTGCTCTGCAGCGACGGTGTCTGGGAGACCCTGAGTCGCGCCGAACTCGGCGGGTTGCTGCGTGTTCCGGACCTGTTCACCGCGTTGCGGCAGGGCCTCGACAAGGGTGTCGAGCGCGGCGGCGAGGCGGGCGACAACCTCGGTCTCATCCTCGCGCGCGGCGAACGTCCCACCTCGTGGCTGGGTCGTCTGACGCGGCGCCTGTCGTTAACCTGACCTTGGCCATGAATCACGGCGACCGAATCATGACATTTCCCGGTGAACGATTCTTCATCCCGGGGCCCCGCTGCGGCCGAACGCCGCTCGCCGCCCTGCTGCTCGGCTCGGTTCTCACGGCCGGTTGCGCCCAGCTGAGCGAGTTCGACTCGAAAATGAAGGGACTGGCCAATGGCGACGAGGGCGCCGGCGAGTCGGCCGAGATCGAGGAGGCGGACGTCGATCCGCCGGCAGACCGGCGTTCGCTGGACGCGATACTCGAAGACCTGCAGCGCGGCCGGTTCGAGCCTGGGCGCCGTGACCTGGCCGGCTACATCGAACGCCATCCCGACGACGTGACGGCGCGGGCGGTCATGCGTCAGCTTACCGCCGACCCGGAAGAGGTGCTGGGCTCGGAATCGCGGGAGTACGTGGTGCGCGAGGGCGACTCCTACAGCGCGCTGGCCGGCCGCCACCTGGGCGATGCCGGCCTGTTCCTGATCCTCGCCCGCTACAACGGCTCCGGGAACCCGTCGGACCTGCGCATCGGCGAGACCCTGCGTCTGCCCGGCGATTCGCCGGCCCGCGGCTCCGCGGCGAGCGATTCGGACGACGAGGGCCGGCCCGCCCGCCGGGAAGTCGATCAGGCGCCGATGCCTTCGCGCCGGACCGCCGCCGTGCTGGCGCTGCCCGACGCGCCACTGCCTTCCGTCCGCCAGGAGGAGAACCGGGGCGACGAACCGGGGCGCGCCAACGACGCCGAGAAGTCGCGTAACGAGGCGTCCGCCGAGGAGCCGACGCGTGCCGAACGGCTGCAGGACGAGGCCCTGGCCCTGCTGGCCGACGACCGCCCCGAGGCCGCGCTCGAGCGGTTCGACGCCGCCCTGGCAGAAGACGACGGCATCGAACCGGCGGCCAGCCGGGCCCCGGCGCTGCGCGAACGGCTGGTGGGCGAGTATCACCAGCGCGCCATCCTGCGCTATCGCAACCAGCAGCTCGAACAGGCGATCGACCTCTGGGATCGCGTACTGGCGATCGACCCGGACTTCGAGCCGGCGCAGACCTACCGGGCGCGTGCCCGCGAATTGCAGCGTCGCGTGGACGCCTTATGACCGCTTGTCCCGCGGTTCCTCGTCGGTATCCCCGGACTCGTCCACGGGCTGGATGACGCGCGTGGGTTCGTTGTCGGCGACCCGGTTCGTCGGGTCGGTCGACGGCGGCGCCTTGCGACGGGAGAGCGATTCGCTCATCAGGTTGAAGGTGGTGAACAGGCGGCCGAACTCGTCGCGCCGCAACAGCCGGATGCGGTGACCGGTTTCGCCGCGCGCGACACGCAAGAGCGCGTCGCGGAGCACGTCGATGGGGGCGAGCAGGCGGCGGAAAAGCCACCACGCCGCGCCCAGCACGACCACGAGCGTCGCCAGCAGGGCGGTGATCATGGACAGCAGCGTGGTCCGGTTCGCCTCGGCCAGCGGCTCGCTGTCGACCCCCAGCCGCAGCGTGCCGATCGGGTGCGACTGGTAGCGGATGGGCACGTCGAACAGCAGCAGCGCCTCGCTCGACGACGTCGAGGGTAGCTGCCCGTGATGACTGACGATGCCGTCGTCGAGTGTGCGCCGTTGCGTCTCGGGGAGGGCGACGAGCGCCTCGCCGACTTCCTCGCCGCGGGCGCTGGCGATCACCTCGCGTCCCCGGTTGGCGACAGCCAGGTAACTGATCTGTTCGTTGCGCTGCATGTCTTCCACCAGCGCCCACACCGCGCCCCGGTCGTCGATCAGCAGATCCTCGGCGGCTTCCTGGGCGATCGTGCGCCCGAGCGAGGCGCCGAAGTCCAGCGCAAGATCGGTGAGTGCGTCGTCCTGCTTGACGTAGACCGCGCCCAGTCCCGCCAGTAACGTGACGGCAAGCACGACGCCGAGGATCGCCGCCCAGCGCACCCGCATCGGCAGGATCCGGGTGGCGACCGGGTCGGCCCGCAGGCGTTCCAGTTCGCGGCGGGCGTGGCGCAGGTCGTCGATCACCTCGTGACCGTGCTGGTAGCGCTGTTCGGGCTGCATCTGCAGCAGGGTGCGCGCGATTTCCGCCAGGAGATCCGGCGTGGCGGGATCGCGCGGAGTCAGGGTCGGTTCGGGCCGGTCGCGGCGCTCGGCGAGCAACCGGTCGACCTCCGATTCGCGCCAGGGCGTCTCGCCGGCCAGAAGCCAGAACAGCACCACGCCCAGCGAGAACAGATCGCTTCGGCCGTCGGTGGACTCGCCGCGCAGTTGCTCGGGGGACATGTAGGTCGGCGTGCCGGCGACCATGCCGTCGTGCTGGGTTTCGTCCTGCAGCCGGGCGACGCCGAAGTCGTTGACCTTGGCGTGGGTCCAGCCCTCGACCAGGATGATGTTCTCCGGCTTGATGTCCTGGTGGACCACGCCGTGGCGATGGGCGAAGTCGAGTGCCGCGGCGATCTGGCCGACGAGATCGATGACGACGGCGATCGGCGGAAAGCCCTCGTGCGCGACGCGATCGGCGAGCGTCTCGCCGCGGAGGCGTTCCATCGCGATGTACGGTCGGCCGTCGGCCTCGCCGACGTCGTAGATGGTGACGATGTAGGGGTGGGTGAGTGTGCCCGCCGCGCGGGCCTCGGCGAGAAAGCGCCGCCGGTAGGTCGCGTCGCGGGCCACCTCGTCGCGCAGGCACTTGATCGCCAGGTGGCGGTTGATGCTGGGATCGAAACCGGCGTAGACGATCGACATCGCGCCCTCGCCGAGCACGCCCTCGATGCGATAGCGGCCGATCGTGCCTGGCAACTCGCGGGCCGTCACGGCCGACTCAGTTCCAGATCAGGGTGAAGGCCAGCGCGATGGCGGCGAGCAGCAGCGCACCGACCAGCCAGTGACGGGGGCCGACCCGGCCGTCGCCGGCCTCGCGGGTGAGAAAGACGAATTCGGCCTGGCCGAGCCGTACCCGGTCGCCGTGCCTGAGGGTGGCCTCGTGCACCCGCTGGTCGTTGACGAAGGTGCCGTTGGTGGACAGCATGTTCATGATCACGTGGTGACCCTGCTGGTTGAGGATCCACGCGTGCGAGGAGGAGACGCTGGGTTCGTCGAGGACGATGTCGTTGTTCTCGCGCCGCCCGATGGTCTGCCGCCCGGCGCGCAGGGTGAAACGCCGCCCCTCGATGCCGTCGCTCACTCCCTCGAGGACGGGTTCGGCCACCGAGGCGCGCTCGTTTCCCTGCGGTTCGGCAGCCTCGGCCTGTCGTCGCATGTCGTCGGCCTGGAAAAGCATCGTGCCCTGCGGGCCGGCGGCACGGTTCGAGTGCCGAGGGGTGTTGCTGGAGCGGTTGTCGCGCGTGTCGCGGCCTTCCATGACATCTCCGGATGATCTGTTGACGGTCGGTTAAGGAAACCCTGCACGAATGCGATACCGCTCTGCGCGCCCTGTCGAGCCGCCCGTGCTCGGCGTTGCGTCGTCTTGACGTGGCCACCGGCACGCCGGCTTTGAGGCGCCTTGATCACGAACGGCTCGACAGGCCAGAGTGGCATGGCATTCGTGCAGGGTTTCCTTAAAGGCCCCATCATAGCCAACTGCGTTCTCGTTGCCAGATACTCCCTGGCCGTGAACCTGCCGGGCAGATCATGGTCCACCTTCCCGGGCGCGCGGCCGCCAGCGATGGTACCGCTGCGTTTTCGGGGCGTGCCGACCCCGGTCGGACACGTTCAGTCACATTGTCACAATCCGGTAGTCTGACGGGTTCAGGATGCGCCTGAATCCAAGAGCTTCCGCCACGGCCAGCGAGACCCATCATGGACCTGTTGATCATCCGTCACGCCGCCGCGCAGGATCGCGAGGACTTCGCCCGCGAAGGTCGGCCCGACATCGAGCGTCCGCTCACCAAGCGGGGCGTGGAACGCATGCAGATGGCAGCGCGCGGGTTGACCACCCTCGCCCTGCCGATCGAGCGGCTGGTGACCAGCCCGGCGGCGCGCGCGGTGCAGACCGCCGAGATCGTCGCGCCGGCTGTCGAACGACGCCGGATCGAGGAGGAGGGGGTATTTGCCCCGGACGCCCCCCTGGGCTCGGCGGTGGAATGGTTGCGCAAGCAGCCGCGCGTTGACGGCATGGCCGTGGTCGGTCACGAGCCGGGCCTGGGCCAGCTGGTCGAATGCCTGATCGCCGGTCGCCCCTCCGGCAACATGCCGATGAAGAAGGGCGGCATGGTCCTGATCCGTTTCGACAATGCCGTGGGCTACGGCAACGGCAAGCTCGTCTGGGCCCTGCCGCCGGCCGTGCTGCGATCGCTGGCGGATTGAACCGGTCGGCGGTTCTGCCGAGCCGGTCCCCGCCGGGGCGAGAATGCCCCACACCCGTGAATCATCCCGTCCAGCGCCCGGCGTTCAGCCGTCGTCCCTGACCGCTTTTTTCTCGAATCCCTCGACCCACATCCGCGTCGCCCCGCAGACGCCGACCGGCATGGCGAGGAAGTTCGCCACCGGCACCATGGTCATCAGCGTCATCAGGCTGCCGAAGCCGAGGGTCAGTGCGGGGCGGCTGCGCAACCGCCGGCGTTGCTCGGCAAACGACAGGCCGTGGTTGCCGGCGGGGTTGTCGACGTACTCGAGGCTCATCATCCAGGCCGAGAAGGCGAACCAGGCGAAGGGCGCGAGCAGGTTCAGTCCCGGGATGAACCACAGGATCACCAGCGGGATCGCCCAGGCGGCCAGGTACAGCAGCCGGCCGACCTCGCCGGCCAGCGCGCCGACGGCGCCGGCAAGCATGCCTTGGTCGTCGCCGGCGGGTGGCTCTCCGGTCAGGTGTTCCTCGACCCGGGCGGCCAGCACCGCATTGAATGGTGCGCCGATCAGGTTGGCGACCAGGGTGAAGGTGAAGAAGGTCGCCAGCAGCAGGCCCAGCACCACGATGGGCATGAGCAGCCAGTAGAGGAAATCCAGCCAGTCGGGCAGCAGCCCCTCGATCCAGCCGTCCGCCATGTCGAGCAGCAGCCACCCGGCCACCGCGAACAGCAGCGTGTTGATCAGTAGCGGGATCACGGTGAAGCGGCGCAGGCCGGGGGTCCACATCAGGCGAAAGCCCGCCAGCCAGTAACCCAGCCCGCCCATCTCGCGTGCCGCTCGTGTCAGGGGTGTCGTCATCTGCCGGCTCCTCTCGTTTCCATGGCTCCCGCCGCCAGGCGCGCGGCGCCCACGGCCGCCTCGGTGTGCGCCGCCAGCGTGACCGGCACGCCCAGGGCCCGTTCGCGGATGCGGGCGAACACCGGGTTGTGCGCCCCGCCGCCGGACGAGAGTACCCGCCGCACGGGCGTGGCGCCCAGGCGGGCGAAGCGGCGATAACCCAGCGCCTCGATCCTGGCGATGCCGCGCAGCATCCCGGCGAGAAAGAGCGCCGGGTCGGCCGGGCGCGGCGTCAGGCGCGGGGACATGTCCGGGGCGACGACGGGGAAGCGCTCGCCCCGTCCGGCCAGCGGCCAGTAGCCGAGGGTATCGGCTGCGCTCGGGTCGATCGATTCGCTCTGCCGGGCCAGCTCCTCGCTGTCGAAGAACGTGGCCAATACGCGACCGCCGGTGTTGGATGCCCCGGAGACGGCGAAGCGCTCGCCGAAGCGGTGGCTGTAGACGCCGCTGGCGGCATCCGCCACCGGCGTCCCGCTGATCAGCTTGAGTGCCAGCGTGGAACCCAGGCTGGTGACGCCGTCGCCTTCCCGGCTCGCCCCGCTGGCCCAGAGTGCGGCCATCGAATCGGTGGTCCCGGCGGCGACGATCGCCTTTGCCGGCAGCCCCCATCGCCGGGCGAGATTGCCGCGGACCGGCGCGATCGCCGCAGCGGGGCGACGGACCTCGGGCAGCCGCTCGCCGAAGCGTTCGAGAAGGGCGGCCGGCCAACGCTCGGCGACGGCATCGAAGCCCCACTTGAGCGCATTGTTGCTGTCGCTGACGTGGCGCCCGGTCAGGCGCAGGACGAACCAGTCGGCCTGGCTGACGGGCCGCCCGACCTGTCCACGCTCCTCGGCCAGGAATCGCCACCGGGCCAATGCGGACAATTGGGCATCGGGGTCGAGGTCGAGTTCAAGCAGCGTGTCGAGCCGCTCGCGTCCGCGCGGGTCGTCGTACATCAGGGCCGGGCCCTCGGGCCGGCCGTCGTCGGCCACGGTGAGCACCGTCCCCGAGGTGCCGGCGAAGGCCAGCGCCTCGACCTCGTCCAGACGCCCGGCGTCGCGCAGCCGTCGCATCAGTCCGTCGAAGGCGTTCCACCACTCGGCCGGGTCCTGCTCGTGGCCGTCATCGATCGCCGGTGCCGGCCAGTCGGCGCGCTCCAGCCAGAGACACTCGCCGGCATCGCTCAGGGCGGCGATGCGCAGCCCCGAGGTGCCGACGTCGATGCCCAGATGTCGTGCGGAGATTTCCACGCAATCAGGGCAGCTCGACCTTCGGGGCCGGCTCCCAGCCGTCCTGGCGGTGTTCGACCACCACGTTGGTCCAGATGCCGCCGCGCACGTTCCAGCGGCCGGTCAGGCGCAGGAAGCGGGGATTGATGGCGGCGACGATGTCGTCGGCGATGCGGTTGGTCATCGCCTCGTGAAAGCCCCCCTCCTCGCGGAACGACCACATGTACATCTTCAGCGACTTGAGCTCGACGCACAGCTGGTCCGGCACGAAGTCGATCAGGATGGTGGCGAAGTCCGGCTGGCCGGTCTTGGGGCACAGGCAGGTGAACTCGGGCACCTCCATGTGAATGGTATAGTCGCGTTCCGGATGCGGGTTGGGGAAGGTTTCGAGTGTCTTGCTGGGTTGCGTCGACATGGATGACTGTCCTGCGGTGTGTGACGAGGTTCGGTTGAATCGGGGGCCGAAGTATAAGTCCCCGACCCGGGCCTTGCCGACCGTGGCGGCCGATCACGGCTTTCCCCCGTCCCGGGGGAGCCTGTTTCCCGAGCGCCTGTCCCCGACGCGATCGCGGGTCCTGTTCGGGCCAGGACGGCGGCTGGCGCCGCCTTCGCGAGCGAGGCCCGCTTCCACAGGGCCTGTCGCCACCGGATCCCGTGCGAGCTTGCCTCGCAAGCGAAACGCGCCGGTGGCGTGTGTCCCGGCATCGGATCGGCACCACGCCTGCGGCAGGACGGGGGCTCGCGCCGCCTTCGCGGGGGAGGCCGGCTCGCACGGTGGGGCGTATCGCCAGCGTGTAGGAGCGGCTTTAGCCGCGAA
>CAYUAO010000071.1:0-10940 GCA_964442775.1 uncultured Halothiobacillus sp.
GAGACCAACGAGATCTACATTCCGCCCGGTCCGCGTCTGGGCGACAAGGTCATCGAGGTCGAGGGCCTGTCCAAGAGCTACGGCGACCGCGAGCTCTACCAGGGACTGGACTTCTCCGTGCCCAGGGGTGCGATCGTCGGCATCATCGGCCCGAACGGCGTGGGCAAGTCGACGCTGTTCCGCATGCTGATCGGTGAGGAGAAGCCGGACGGCGGCAACATCGAGATCGGCGAGAGCGTCGAGATGGCCTACGTCGCCCAGTCCCGCGAGGACATGGAAGACACCAAGACCGTGTGGGAGGAGATCTCGGACGGCTACGATCACATCACGGTCGGCAAGTTCGAGATGCCCTCGCGCGCTTACCTCGGCCGGTTCAACTTCAAGGGCCAGGACCAGCAGAAGTTCATGAAGGACCTCTCCGGCGGTGAGCGCAACCGCGTGCACCTGGCCAAGCTCCTGAAGTCGGGCGGCAACGTGCTGCTGCTCGACGAGCCGACCAACGACCTCGACGTCGAGACGCTGCGTGCGCTGGAAACCGCACTGCTGGACTTCCCGGGGTCGGCGCTGGTGATCTCGCACGATCGCTGGTTCCTCGACCGGATCGCCACGCACATCCTCGCCTTCGAGGACGACGGCTCGGTGGTGTTCTTCGAGGGCAACTTCCAGGAATACGAGGCCGACCGCCGGAAGCGGCTCGGTGACGCCGCCGACCAGCCCAAACGCGTCAAGTACACTCGTCTGGCGCACTGATCGTGAACGTCGGCGCCGATCGGAGTGATCGGCGTCATTCAAGGAGAAGAGAACGTGGCCAATCCGGCACTCGAACAGGCGATCATCAACAAGATCCGCGAGAAGGGCATTTCCCTGCCCGTGCTCCCCGACGTGGCCATGCGGGCCCGGCGGATCATCGACGACCCCAACAGTTCGGCGAGCGATCTCGTCGCGGTGATCTCGCAGGACCCGGCGATCGCCGCCCGCCTGATCCAGGTGGCGAACAGCCCGCTCTACCGCGGCGCTCAGCACATCGACAACCTCAACCAGATCGTCTCGCGCCTTGGCATGCGCACGGTCAGCCAGTTGATCGTGTCGCTCTCGGCCAAGCAGCTTTTCCACGCGAACACGCCCACGATCAAGCGCATCATGCGCGAACACTGGGCGTTTGCTACGCAGGTGGCGGCGCTGGCGAACCACATCGCCTCTCGTCACACCCGGCTCGACCCGGACCAGGCGCTGCTCGCGGGGCTGCTGCACAGCGTCGGCGGCATCCCGGTGATCGTCGTTGCCGAGGATATCCCGAAGCTGCAGGATGCACCGGCCGTGCTCAACGAACTGGTCGAGAGCCTGCAGTCCCGACTGGGCGGCAATATCGTCAAGGCCTGGGATTTCCCCGACATGTTCGCCGAGGTGATCGAGCACTGCGGGGATCTCGGTTACCAGCACGAGGGCGATCCGAACTACAGTGACGTGGTGATCTGCGCCATCGCCCAGGCTCGCGGTATCACCCGCACGACGGACGATCGGCCGATCATGGCGGCGGAGAAACTCGGCGTGGACCTCGAGTCGAGCATGATCGACGACGAGCTCGACGAGGCGATCCGCGCCCTGGGTGGCTGAGGGTTTCGCAGGCGTTGGAGCCGTCATTTCGCCACCCCGGTCCACTGTTTGACCGGGGTTTTTTGTTCATGAGCCTGCCGGCTTGAAAAGGGGAGTGCGCGATGCGTTTGCCACGTTTGCCAATTGCCATATCCCTGGCATCGGTGCTGCTGGCCACGGCCGGTTGCGCGACCCATCCGGTCACAGGCCGCAGCCAGTTGATGATCATGCCCGAGGGGCAGGCCAACCAGATGGCCTACCAGGCGTATTCGCAAATGACCCGGCAGAGGCCGATGCTGCCGACTTCTCACGCCGCCAGTCAGCGCGTGCAGCGCATCACCTGGCGGATCGTGCCGCAAGCGATCCGTGTCTATCCGCAGGCGGCGGAATGGCAGTGGGAAAGTCGCGTGTTCCGTGATGACAGCATCAATGCCTTTGCGATGGCCGGCGGCAAGGTGGGGGTCAATACCGGCATGCTCGACAGGATCCGGCCCAGCGACGACGAGCTGGCCCAGGTGATCGCCCACGAGATCGCGCATGCCCTGTCGGGCCACACGCGCGAGAAGATGTCCATGGCCATGACCCAGCAGATGGGCTTTTCCGTGGCCTCGGCCCTCGGTGGGCTTGACGCCCGCACCGCGGAGATGGCGCGGCAGGTCGCCACCGTGGCCGTCGACCTGCCGTTCAGCCGGCGAATGGAGCTCGAGGCCGACGAGGTCGGTCTGCTGCTGGCTGCCAGGGCAGGCTACGATCCGCGGGCGGCCGTCAGCCTCTGGCGCAAGATGCAGGCGAAGGGCGGTGGCGGCGGGCCGGAATGGCTCAGTACCCATCCGAGCAGCGGCAATCGCATTCAGGCGCTGGAACGTGCCATTCCGTCGGTCATGCCGGAATATCGCCGCGCCACGGGGCGCTGACGGCCAGCTCAGTTCGTGCCGACGAGTGCCAGTGGGATCCCCTTCGTCGAGCCGGTCCGGTTCGTGTCGGCGGGGTTGTCATCCAGTTCGAGACGCACCTGGCGGGGGTGGAACGGCTTGAGCCGCTGCACGTCCAGGGCCCGGTCCTGACGTTGTACGCTCAACTGGGCCCAGGCCGGGCTCGAGGGTGCGCTTGACCCACTGCCCGCCGTCATTTCCCGGTCGAACGGGTAGGGCGTGACCAGGCAACCACCCCCGGTCTCGGTGGCCAGTTTGAGTCGTCGTCGCAGGGCGAAACCCAGCGGCGGAAGCCAGGCGATCACCAGCGAACAGGCACCGGACTGGAGCACCTCCTCGGTCGCCCAGCCCAGTTCACGCAGATCGCGCGGCCGGACGACGAACAGCCCGTCGAGATCGACCCCCTCCCGCTGCCAGCGCTCTGCGCAGGGAAGCGCCGGTGGATTGATCAGCGCCACGCCGCCCGCTCGGGTCTCGCGACGCAACCAGGGCATCAGCAGGGCGGTCAGCCCGTGGCCCAGGGACGCCTGGAACCAGTCTCGCTGTGACGACAGCGGTCTCGTGTCGAGTCGGTTGCAGGGACGCCAGGGTCCGCGTGGGGCCCGGCCGGCGTAGATTTCCAGCAGCCCCTCGTGGGGCCAGCCGCCGCCCAGCAGGTCGTCGAGCGCCGCCCAGCCGCTGGGGCAGGTGGGCGCGATCGACTCGGGCGGCCGTGTCTGCCGGCCGCGCCAGATGTCGTGCCGGGCCAGCAATTCGGCCACGTCGCCGTTTTCGATGACGCGATTTCCCATGATGTGGCGGTCCTCCTCGCTTGCCCGGACGTCAGCCGAAGGTTCGTAACACGCCGACCACGCGCCCCTCGACGATCAGTTCGTCGCGACGCAGGTCGACCTCGATCGGCGTCATCTCGCTGTTCTCCGGGATCAGCCAGACCTTCGCTCCGCGCCGCCGATACCGCTTGACCGTGACCTCGTCGGCCAGGCGGGCCACCACGATCTGCCCGTTGCTGACGTCCTCGGTGCGGTGCACGGCGAGCAGGTCGCCGTCCATGATTCCCGCATCGCGCATGCTCATGCCGCGCACGCGTAGCAGGTAGTCGGCACGGGGACGAAACAGGGCCGGGTTGACCGGTACCCGGGATTCGACGTGCTCGGTAGCCAGGACCGGGCTGCCGGCGGCGATCCGGCCGATCACGGCCAGCTCGTCGCGGTGGGTCTCGTCGGGCAGGCGAATCCCCCGGGATCGACCGCCCAGCAACTCGATGGCCCCCTTTTTCGCCAGCGCCTTGAGGTGACTCTCGGCGGCATTGGGTGAACGAAAGCCGAGCGCGGCGTTGATTTCCGCCCGGGTCGGCGGCATGCCGGTCTCTTGGATGGTGTCGCGGATGAACGCCAGGATCTCGGCCTGGCGGGGAGTCAGGGGACGCTGGCTGCTGGAGTCGGTCATGGCAAATCGCATGGCGGAAGCGTGGTAGCGAGTGTACTGTAAAAAACAACAGTATTCATCTGCGGAGCCCATCATGACCACCGACCCGGCAGAACGATCGTCGCGACATGGAGCCTACTGGTTGGCGTTGCGCTTCCCGGAGGCCTGGTTCGAATGCCGTTGCCCCGAACCCGAACGGGGACGGCCTCCTCCCGCGGTACTCCTGGACGGCAAGGGCCGTGGCAGGCGGGTCGAGGCGGTCAATCGCGCGGCGGCGGCGCTGGGTATCGAGACTGGCTGCAGCCTGGTGGCCGCGCGTTCCCGTCATCGCGCGCAGGTCCCGGCGGACGCGCCCCCGCTGCGTTGCCTGACGGTCGATCGGCGGGCCGTGGAAGCGTGGCTGGCCGAATGGGGCGAGTGGGCGCTCACCTATACCTCGCGGGTCAGCCGTCCCCCGCCGGTACATCCCGGCGGCGAGAGTGGTCCGGGACTGCTGCTCGAGATCGGCGGCAGCGCGGCGTTGTTCGGTGGGATCGAGGCGGTGGTCTCCCGCCTGCTCGAGGCGCTTGAATCGTGGCAACTGGCGGTAGGGGCCGCAGGGGCGTCGCACCCGCGTATCGCCTGGGCGCTGGCCGCGACGATCGAAGGCGGGACCCCGTGGCTCTGCCTCCCCCGCGAGGAGCTTGCGGCCGTCAGCCGGTTGCCCCTGGCGTGGCTCGACTGGCCGGCGACCTGGATCGATCGCTTCGCCGAACTGGGCCTGCACCGGCTGGGCGAGGTGCGCCGTCTGCCGCGGAACGGACTGGGCATGCGTACCGAGCCGACCCTGCTGGTCGACCTGGACCGCCTGTTCGCCGAGCGGGACTGGCCGCTGCCCGACCTGGTGCCACCCGCCCGTTATGCCCGCGAGGTGAGCCTCTGGGATCCTGCCGGCCAGGTCGATCGCCTGTTGCTGCTCGCCCGGGGCCCCTTGGTGGGATTGAGTGATTTCCTGCGCCGCCGCCAGCTCGCGGTGGGGGATTTCGTGGTTTGCCTCGACCATGAGGAGCGGCCGGCGACCCGGCTGGAAGTGGCCACGGCCGAGCCGTGCCGGGACGTGTCGCTTTGGCAACAGCAATTGCGCCTGCGCCTGGAATCGCTCAGGGATCTGGCACCGGTGACCCGCCTGCGGGTTGAGGCCGAACGGTTTGTCGCGCCCCGGCCGGGGCAGGGCAGCCTGTTCGCCGACGCCGACGAGCGTGAACGCGATCGCCAGGCCCTGCTGCAGCGCCTGCAAGCCCGACTGGGTCGGGAGGGCGTGAGTCGATTGCAGGATGTCCCGGGGTTGATCCCCATGCGACGAACCCGCCTGCAGCCCCTTTCAGATCGTCAGGACTTGTCGTCGCGCCATGGCTCGAAGCCGTCTTCCCGCGAGGGATCATCGCCGGCGGAGTGCCTCGGTGAACCGGCATCGTGGCGGGCGTTCCGACCGCTATGGTGGCTCGAGACGCCGCAACGCCCCGACGCCCGCGTGTATCGTCACCGGGAAACCGAGCGGGTCGAGACCGGCTGGTGGACGGCCGTGGGGGAGGCGGCCGACTATTGCGCCGGCGAACTGGTCGGCGGGCGAGCGGTCTGCCTGCGTCGGGAACACGCGGGCAACGAGTGGCATGTGATCGGATTCGAGGACTGAAACGCCGGTCAGCGGCGTCCGGGGCGTTCCGGTTGGATCCCGCCCCAGTGCAGCCACACGGCGGCGGCCACCAGCACTCCCGTGCCGCCGAAGAGCAGGAAGAAGGTCGGCAGGTCGATGTCGACCAGCGCGAACAGCGCAATGGCCAGCAGGCTGCTGACCACCATGGCCAGCGCGTTCTGCACGTTGAGCGCGGCGATCAGCCGGGCACGTTGCGACGGATGCGAGGCACGCTGCAGGTGGCTGTACAGGGGGACGACCAGCATGCCGGCGAGCAGGCCGGTCAATGCGATGTCGAGACCGACACGCCACAGTACCGGGGAGGGGGCCGAGGCCACGAGGTACCAGTCCACCGCCACGAGCGCCACGCCGAAGGCGGCGAAGGGGGCCACCACCCGGGGCGGACGTCGCCCCCCCAGGTAGCCCACCAGTAGTCCGCCAGCGCCGATGCTCAGGGCGAACAACGCCAGCAGTCCCGTCGCCCCGTCCGCGGGCAGGTCGAGGACCTCCTCGGCAAAACGGGGAAACTGGGTCAGGTACCCCGCGCCGACGAACCAGAACCAGCTGATCAGCCACATCGACAGGCGCAGGCTGGTTGACTGTTTGAGCAACAGGCGCCAGGTGTCGACCCAGCCCTGCAGTGGTCCGGCGCGCCCCGACAGGCGCCCCGGCGCCGGTGCGGCTGGAATGAACCGCGAGGCGATCAGCCCGGCCATCGCCACGCCGATCACCAGCAGGCCAGCGATCACGGTGGCGCGCTCGCCGGTGGCCGCCAGCAGACCGCCGGTGAGCGTACCCAGCAGGATGGCGGAGAAGGTGCTCGCGGTCACCCATCCGTTCGCCCGCATCAGCATGTCCGGCGGCAGGTGCCTCGGGACGATGGCGTACTTGAGCGGGCCGAACCAGGCCGATTGCGCCCCCATCAGGAACACCAGCAGCATCAGCAGCCAGATGCTCTGCCACCAGAAGGCCAGTGCGGCGACGACCATCAGGCCCAGTTCGGTCCACTTGAGCACTCGCGCAAGTCCGGCCTGATCGACGCGATCGGCCCAGTACCCGGCCATCGGCGAGAAGATCAGGCCCGGCAGGATGAACAGCCCCGCGGCCAGGTTCATCAGCACGTCGATATCGCCCTGCTCGGCCGTGCCGATCTCGTAGGTGATCAGGAACATCACCGAGAAGCGGAACGCGTTGTCGTTGAATGCCCCGAACGCCTGGGTGAAGAAGTACGGCAGAAAGCGACGGGACAGCAGGCGCGCCGGGGGACGGCTGGGCATGACCGACAAGCTCCTTGGAAGATGTTCCGGCATTGGAACACGGGGCGAGGAGGGCACCAAGCGCCCGTCAAGACCCACGGGGCCCGCCATGGCCGGCCCTGCCTACCGCCCCGGCCTGGTTGGCCGGGTAATCGGAAGGCGGCAATCATGCTACGGTTCCGCCCGGTCCCACGATGACGACAGGAGAAGCCCATGCCCGAGGCGGTCGATATCCAGGAACTGCTTGCCTATTGCGAGCGCCTGCTCGAGCCCGAAACCTACCGCGACTATGCCCCGAACGGCCTGCAGGTCGAAGGCCGGCGGGAGATCCGGCGGCTGGTCACCGGCGTGACCGCCTGCCAGGCGCTTCTCGACGAGGCCGTCGCGGCGAAGGCGGACGCGATACTCGTCCACCACGGCTACTTCTGGAAGAACGAACCCGCGGTGCTCACCGGGATGAAGCATCGGCGGATCGCGACCCTGATCACCCACGACATCAACCTGATCGGCTACCACCTGCCGCTCGACGGTCACGACGAGATCGGCAACAACGCGTGGCTCGCCGGCCTCCTGGGGGTCGACGTGACCGAACGGTTCGGCCATCAGCAGCTCGCGCTGGCCGGCCGGCTGGCACAATCGATGACCGGCCGCGAGCTTGCCGCCCGACTTGCCGATCACCTCGACAGACAACCGCTGGTCGTCGGTCCGACCGATCGGCCGATTCGTCGCCTGGGCCTGTGCACCGGCGGCGCGCAGGACATGCTCGGCGAGGCGATCGAACTGGGGCTGGACGCCTTCATTTCCGGCGAGATCTCCGAGCGCACCACTCACATGGCGCGGGAGTCCGGCGTGACCTATATTGCTGCGGGGCATCACGCGACGGAGACGGGCGGCGTGCGTCTGCTCGGGGAGCGCCTCGCCGCGGAGTTCGGCATCGAGCACCGGTTTGTCGACGTTCCCAACCCCGTCTGAACCGTCGCAGGGACGGGGGCAGACGGGTTCCCAGCCTGATGGAATTGGATTCCAAAGCTAATAAAAGACTATCTCGGGGCATTAGCCTCGCTTGTTTGACGGTCGGGTCGAGATGCTTAAACTAGCCGGGCCCTGAAAATGGCAGATGCTGCGCATCGGTGATGCCAAGGCGACCCGGACCCGTCCGGGTGTTTTTTCGCCGGGAGCAGGGAGGCCGAACAGGCTCGCCACCAAGACGAAGCGACGCGGAGAGGTCCTCCGATCGTGATCGACTGATGGACAATTTTGAGGAGTACGACGTAACGATGGCTGATTCTCCCTCCAACCCGGCAAGGCGCCGGTTCCTGACCGGCGCGGCGACGGCGGTTGGCGCGGTGGGCGTCGGCTTTGCCGCCGTGCCGTTCCTGAATTCCTTCCAGCCGAGCGCCAAGGCCGAGGCCGCGGGTGCGCCGGTGGACGTCAACGCGGCCAAGCTCTCCCCCGGGCAGATGACCACCGTGTCCTGGCGTGGCAAGCCCGTCTATGTGGTCCATCGCACCGAGCGCATGCTCGAGTTCCTGCCCGAGCTCAACGACGAGGTGAGTGACCCCGACTCGAGGATCGTCGAGCAGCAGCCGGACTACGCCGCCAACCTCTATCGGGCCCGCGAGGATCACAAGCGCTTTCTCGTGATCGTCGGCATCTGCACCCATCTCGGTTGCGCGCCCACCTACCGGCCGGAAGTCGCGCCGGACGATCTGGGTGACGACTGGAAGGGCGGTTTCTTCTGCCCCTGCCACGGCTCGAAGTTCGACATCTCCGGACGGGTCTACAAGGGCGTGCCCGCGCCGACCAACCTGGAAGTTCCGCCTTACGTCTTCGCCAGCGAGGGCATCATCCGCGTGGGCGGCACCGAGGAGGACGCAGCATGATCAAGGCCCTGGGAAAGTGGGTGGACGACCGCCTGCCGGTGTCGCATTTCTGGAATGCCCACCTGGCAAGGTACTACGTCCCCCACAACTTCAACTTCTGGTATTACTTCGGCTCGCTGCTGCTGGTCGTGTTCGTCCTGCAGATCGTCACCGGCATCTGGCTGACGATGAGCTACAAGCCGTCGGCCGAGGATGCCTTCACCTCGGTCGAATACATCATGCGCGACGTCGAGTGGGGGTGGCTGATCCGCTACTTGCACTCTACCGGCGCGTCGTTCTTCTTCATCGCCGTCTACCTGCACATCTTCCGCGGGATGATGTACGGCAGCTACAAGAAGCCACGCGAACTGGTCTGGATCTTCGGCGTCCTGATATTGCTGGTGCTGATGGCCGAGGCGTTCATGGGCTACCTGCTTCCCTGGGGACAGATGTCCTTCTGGGGCGCGCAGGTGATCATCTCGCTGTTCTCCTCGGTACCGGTGATCGGGCCGGATCTCGCCCTCTGGATCCGGGGTGACTACGTCGTCTCCGATGCCACGCTGAACCGCTTCTTCGCCCTGCACGTCATCGCCCTGCCGCTGGTGCTGCTGTTCCTGATCGGCGGGCACATCATGGCCCTGCACGAGGTCGGCTCGAACAACCCGGACGGCGTGGACATCAAGGAAAACAAGGACGAGACGGGCAAGCCGGTCGACGGCATTCCGTTCCACCCCTACTACACGGTCAAGGACCTGTTCGGCCTGGGCGTGTTCATGATCATCTTCGCCCTGGTGCTGTTCTACTGGCCGGACGGCGGAGGCCTGATGCTCGAGCACCCGAACTTCATCCCGGCCGATCCGCTCATGACACCCGAGCACATCGCCCCGGTCTGGTACTTCGCGCCGCACTACGCGATCCTGCGCGCCGTTCCGGACAAGTTCCTGGGCGTGCTGGCGATGACCGTGGCCATCCTGATCCTGTTCGTGCTGCCGTGGATCGACCGCAATCGCACCCGGTCGATCCGATACCGCTCGACGGCGTTCAAGGTCAACCTGTTCGCCTTCGTGCTCGCCTTCATCGGGCTTGGCTACCTCGGGACCCAGCCGTCGACCGCGCTCAGCACGCTGGCCTCCCAAGTGCTGTCGGCCGTGTACTTCGGCTTCTTCATCGCGCTGTTCTTCATCAGCCGTCATGAACGCACCAAGCCCGTGCCGGAGCGTCTGCAATGATTCGTATCGCCTTTTTCATGTTCCTGATCGGCCTGATCGCGACCCCGTCGGTGAAGGCGGCCAGCAGTGACTATCCCCTGGCGGACGCCGATGTCGACCTGGACGACAAGGCGTCGCTGTATCGCGGGGCGCAGACATTCGTGAAGAATTGCGCCTCCTGTCACAGCGCCGAGATGATGCGCTTCGGCCGCATTGGCGATGACCTGGGGCTTTCCGACGAACAGCTCGCCGTACTGATGCCCGACGAGTTCTCCAAGCCGGGTGACGTGATCGAGTCGAACATGCCGGCCGGCTACGCCGAGGACACCTTCGGCATCGCGCCGCCGGACCTGACGCTCTCGGCACGGGTGCACGGGGCGGACTGGATGTACACCTACCTGACCACGTTCTACGAGGATCCGGATGCCCCGTGGGGCGTGAACAACGCGGTCTTCCCCGACGTGAGCATGCCGCACGTGTTCGCCGCCGAGCAGGGGGTCAAGCAGCCGGTCTACGAGGGCGAGGGTGACAAGCGCCGCCTGGTCGGGCTTGAGCCGCCGGAGAACCCGGGGATCCTCGACGAGGAGGAGTTCGAGCGGCAGATGCAGGACCTGACCGCCTTCATGGTGTACATGTCCGAGCCCGCGGCGCTGCAGCGAGCGCATTACGGCCCGTACGTGCTCGCCTTCCTGTTCATCTTTACCCTGGTGATGTACCTGCTCAAGAAGGAGTACTGGCGCGACATCAAGCATTGAAGCAGCCCGACCCGGCGGTGACGCCCGAGGTCGAAGCCCTGGGGAAGGTCTGCACGAATGCCATGCCACTCTGGCTTGGCGAGTCGTTCGTGATCAAGGCGCTTGAACGCCGGCGTGCCGGTGGCCACGTCAAGACATCGCAACGCGGAGCACGGGCGACTCGCCAAGCCCCGCAGGGCGCGCCTTGAGCCGGGCATCTGCTGCGTTGTCGTCCTTGGAAAGAGAATGACTCTTCCG
>CAYUAO010000072.1:0-8735 GCA_964442775.1 uncultured Halothiobacillus sp.
AGATCCGCGCGTCGTCTTCGACGTCCACGCTGGCGTCGACATCGAGACGGGTCTCGTGGTCGACCGCCTGACCCGAGACAACGCCGCCGCCGGCAGCCCAGGCGGTACGGTCGTCCGGGTGTGCCGAGCGGACGTCATTCTCCGCCGCGAGCGTGGCGCCACTGGCGACGTGCAAGGCGCTCGAACCGAACGACAAGGCGTTCGCTGCCGTCAGCCCCGAACGCGAAAAGGCCCCGCTTGCGCCAACCGCGGCGGCGTTGACACTATCGGAGAACGTGCCGAAATCTCCACGGTAATCGCTGCGCAGGCGCGCTTCGTGCGTGACGATCTCGCCCCCATCGCCGACGTGCAGTCCGACCGTGTCGTTACCATTCTGACGCGCCACGGAGGCATTCCCGGAAATCACGCCCCCACTACCGGCAAGCGACTCGGCCAGGTAGGCCTGGTTGGCATCGACATGCAGGTCGACACGATCCATTGCCGCGTCCTGCCCCAGTGCGAGACCATCACCGAGCACGGCTTCCGTGACGCTGCCACCCCCGGTTTCTGCCCAGGCGGCACCGACCGCGAGCGCCCCGCCAACCGCGAAGCCCCGCGCCAGCGATTCGCGGCGTGCATCACTGGTCACATCCACGCCGAACACCCCGTCATTCATCGTCAGACGGTTACCGATATCGACACGCGTCGTATCGGTACCACGCGCAAAGGCGAGGCTCGCATCGGCACCGACAAGCGCCCCACCGGTGGCGCTGAAGCTCTCGGCACGAACGTCGGCGTCATCGTCGTCGCGACCCTGCTCCGCCTCGACGACCAGGTCGTCAGCATCGGCAACCGTAACATCGTCACCCACCGTGGTCTCGACGGTGCGCTTGCCGTCAGCAAAGGCGAGAGAGGCACCCACCGAGACCTGCAGGCTCACCGACGCACCCTCGGCGATCGATTCGACCGTCCCACCGCCAAACGAGTGGATCGACGTATCGCCGGACAGGTTCACGCCGTCGCCGACCACGCTGCCCACCGAGGCCTCGTCCCCGGCGATCGATACCGCCCCATTGAGCGCAAGGCCAATCCCGCCGGTGGCACTGCGCGCCCAGGCGGTGGTTTCGCCCTTGCTCGTACTGTCGACATCGATCATCGCGCCGTCGACGTCGCTCCCGGCAGTCAGCCGGCTCTGGACCACCGATGCCCGGTCGGCCACCGCAATCGAAACGCCCGCCGCGGCAGCGCCCACGGCCGCCCCATCGGCACGGCTGCGAAGCGAAAGCGAGTCTTCGGCATCGACGTCCACATCGCCATCCGCCGTGATGTCGCCACCCAGATTCGTGTTGACCGAGTTTTGCAGACTGCCGACGGCAACGGCCGCGCCCAGTCCGGCGCCAAAGCCGGCCGACCCGCTCAGGGCGTGCACATCCACGGCGCGTTTGTCGGACTCGAGATCGCGCGCCAGCGCCCGGGCCGTCACCCGATCGGCACGAACCTCGCCGCCCTCGATGCCCGCGATTACCGACGAACGCAGGAAGGTCATGCCACCGGCCGCACCCAGGCCGACCGATCCGCCCTGGGCGGAGCCCGCGATATTGTTCGTCGCCAGTCTCTCTTCGGCATCGACGTCAAGATCGCCGGCGGTGTTGACGTCGCTTGAGGTCACAGCCGCACGGGTTTCCTGAGCGCTGTCCTGCTCGAGTCGGTCACTCACGGTGAAATTCGCGCCGCGATCGACACGATCCTCGGTGTCGCCGTCCAGGGCGTCGCCCTGCGTACTCGCCCCGTCGGCCACGTCCTCGCGTTGTGTCATTGCCGTGGCGTCGCCGGAGCCGATGCTGTCGAGCACACTCAACGTCCCGGCACCACCGTTGTCGAGTTCGTCACGGGCATCGACGTTGACGTCGCCATCGTTCCCGGTGTCGTCATCGTATTGCTGAACCGGCGCGCCGGGTCCGACCATCAGCAAGCCGAACGCGCCGCCAATCGCGGCGTCGAGTTCGTGCAGCGCAGTGACCCCGACGTCACCGGAGGTACGCAGATCGCTGCCCTCGATCAGGGCCCGCGTCGCGTTGTTGGTCACGACCACGTTCGCACTCGCCCCGAAGGTGGTACCGCTGCTGGACACGCCGGCCGTACCGGAATTGCTGGCAATCTCGCTGCGATCGAAGGCGTCGACCTGCACGTTGCCGCTGCGGGTATCGCCACCGTTCTCGCCACGCAGCGTCACGCCGGTCATGCGCGCCTCGGTGACGTTCTCGAGGAACAGCACGTTCGCGCTGCCAGCGATGCTGCCACCGGCCGTGAACGAACCCGCAATCGAGTTGATCAACAGATCCGTCTCGGCATCCGCGTCCACGCTCACTGCCCCGTCGGTATGAACGGTGGTGTCTCGATCCTCGCCCGACTCGTCGGTGTCGCCCAACCGCGCGGCGACCTCGGCCTCGTTCAACCCGAGAGAGAACGCGCCCCCAAGCGAAACCCCACCGGCGACGATCGCCCCCGAAGAGGCGCTCATCCGCGACTCACCGCGCGCCCCGATATCGAGCGAGCCCACCGTGGTCGTTCCGCCAACCACCCGGGCCTCGGTCAGGCCAGCCAGGCGAATCACGCCCAATGTCCCGGTGCCGTTGGCCACGGCGCCACTCGCCCCGGTGACGAAATTGGCCGCCGACCGGACGCTGTCGGCTCGGACGTTCATGTCGCCGGCCGCGCGGGTCTCGGCACCATCGACATCGGCACGCGTCTCGTGGTCGATCAACGTCACGTCGAGCGTCCCGGTCAGCGCGGCCGACCCCGACAGTGCGCCGGCGAACAGGTAGCCGACACTGTAGGCATTCGAGCCGGCCGAGACGTGCACGTCCTGTCCCGCGCCGCCCTGCTGACGATTGATCCGCGCCTCCTCGATCCGTGACTCGGTACGACCGCCGATCACCGAGGTCGTGCTGACACCGGACATGGCCGCCGAGCCGGTCGGATCGGGAATCGTCCCCGAAACCGCCACCGACAACGAACCCACCTGCTGACTGCTCTGCGCGTTGAGCGACAAGCCTCGCCGCTCCTCGGTCTCGCGCTCGAGATCGAGCACCGGATTGAAATCGCTCGCGTCCGACCAGTCCGTCGGGTCCGGGGCGTTCGCGATATCGGTGGTACCGACCTCCAGCCAGTCATCGTCCGACTCGCCGCGCGCCTCCACGACCGTGTCGGCGCCGGTGATGACGGCCTCGGTCACCGACTCCATCACGTTGACACCCACGCCCCCGGCAGCGCCGAAACGCGAACCGCCAATGGCCAACGCGCCGCTCACGGCCTGGATCCGACTGTCGTTGACCGCATCGAGGCCGAGATTCCCGGCAGCCGCCACCCGGGCACCGTCCCGGATGCCGGCCGACACCTCGGACTCGATCACGTTGACCGCAAGCGAGCCGGACACACCGACCGTCCCACCCCCGCCGGCGCCCGCGGCGACCGTCCGAATCGTCTGCTCGGCGGCGGCACTCAAACCGATGTGACCCGCGTCGAGGAAGGCCGCGTCGCCATCCGCGTCGGCCGCCTTGCCCTCGATACCGACACTCGTGGTGTTGCCGATGTAATTGACCGCCGAGGCCGCACCCCCACCGAAGGTGCCACCCAACCCGGCAGACAAGCCGAAGGAATGAATGCTCGAGCGGTCGTCGGCCGACAGGCCCAGGGTGCCCGCCCGGCCTTGTACCCGGTCGAAGACAATCCCGTTAGTGGATTCGATCGTGCCGACCGTCGCCGCCCCGGTCACTCCAGCACTTTGCGAAGCGGCGCCGGCGACCGACAGGCTGTAGATCTCGCCCGTCGCCCGCGAGTCGAAATCGGCCGAGCCATTGACCTCGAGTACCGAGTCGGTCAGCCCGATCAGGCGTTCCTGGGCAATCGAGGCGGTCGCCACCGACCCGCCAACCGCGGCGCTGCCGCCGCCATTGAGGTTGCCGGCGAGCGTGGCGATGCGGGCCGCCCCATCCGACACATCGACGTCTAAGTGGCCGGCCACGAGCTCCGCCCCCGACACCGCGACGGCCGAGCGATCCTCGATGTAATTGAAGGCCGCCGAACCACCCGCGGCAACCGATTGGCTCGCCTGGGCCCCGACCGCCAGGGAGTAGATCTCGTTCGCGGTACCCGAGTCGATCACCAGGTCGCCGGTGGATTCGAGCCGGCTGTCCTCGACCCGGCTCTCGCGCTCGCCCTCGGTCAGGTTGATCGCGATCGATCCGCCGACACTCGCCGACCCCGACGCCGCGATACTGCCCGCCGCCGACCAGATACTGGCGCCGGTCGCTTCCTGGGCGGAGCTGACCGTGATCGATTCCCCCGCGAGCGAGGCATCGTTGACGCCCGCTGTGGTGCGGCCATCGATCCGGTTGTAGCTGAATGCCCCCCCGATCGCCGTGCTCTTCGAGACGGCCCCGCTGACCGCCGCCGACCGGATGACGTTCGCCCCGGATGCCGTAACGCCCAGGTGGCCGTCACTGGCGATATCGACGTTGTGCAAATCGGTCTCGACCGTGTTCTCGATGTCGGTGATGCCCACCGCCGCGCCGCCCGCGGCGGACTTGGAGGCGGCCAACGCCCCGGCGAAAGAGTAGTACCCGCCCGAGTGCATCGAATTGACGTTGACCGACCCGGCATCGATTTCCGAGCGTGTCGTCTCACCCACCAGGTCGGCGGCGACCCGGCCACGGTCGACCAGTGCGGTGGCCGAACCGAGCATGGCGACGTTCTTCGACCCGGCGGCACCGACGGCGACACCCAGGGTCTCAACGCCATTCTCGGCGTGGACGTCGAGGCTGTCGGTCACGTCCAGGCGCTGAACATCGCGGACGGTGGCCGCGTAGTCCGATCCGGTGTAGATCACACCGGCCGCGCCACCGCCGGACCCCTTGCCGCTGGCCGCTAGCGTACCGGCGATCCCGATGACGAACTCGCCGGCCAGATCCGAATCGAACAACGACTGGGTCTCGACCTCCGGGTCCTCGTCGTCGCCCGCGACGTTCTCGTCCTCGACCTCCACGTCCGTATCCAGGTCGGCAAGCACATCGCCATCGAAATCCAGTCCGGCGTCGCTCAGACTCGCCCCGGCATCACCGTCGAACAACGCATCCAGGCTGGACAGCCCCTCGACACTGCGAGCCGTCACCGACAGCGAATCACTCTCGACGGACGTCGTTCCACCCCCGTCGACCAGTGCCTCGACGGCGTTGTCCAGGTAAACGACGAAACCGGAGCCCGCCAGTGCCGCGCCCTTGGCGCCGCTCACCGCCGCGCCAAGCGCCCCTGCCAGCACGCGAGTCTGTGAGGCCGCTTCGACCGTCACATCCCCCGCCCCACGGACCTCGGTGTCCGCGAGCACGCTCGTCAGCTCGTTGGCGAGGTAACCGATCGCCACCGCCCCGCCGGCGCTGCCGCCCTTGCCCGACGCCCCGGCCAGCGCACCGCCGCCGATCAGACTGCGCGTGCGGTCGTAGCCGCGCACGTTGAGCGCGCGTTCGGCATCATCCTCGGCGGAAAACCCGAGTTGGCTGTCACGCACCGCCGCGAGCGTGCGTGTCTGGTTGGCCGCCACGGAACCCGACATCGCCACGGCAATGCCATCCGTGGAACTGGTATTGACCGACAGGCCCGCGCCGAAGGCGACGTGATCGCCGCCGGTAATGGCCGTCACGTCCAGCCGGTCGAGAGCAAGCGCCTCGACGTTCTCGACCGTCGCGGTCGAGCCGCCTTCGACCCAGTTCAGCGCCACCGCGCCCGACAGGGCGCTGCTGAACTTGCTGCTGTCCTTGCCCCCCATGGTCAGGGCACCGGCCCCCGAGCCGCTGTACTGCTGCATCTGGGTAAGCGCCCGCACGTCGATGTCCGTATCGGACTCCAGGCCCTCGAGCGAGATGTCGCCGACGCCCGCGTGGGTTCGCTGGTCGGAAATGTTGAGCGTTGCCGAGCCGGCGGCGGAAAGCTCGACCGGCAGGGACTGATCTTCCGTCTGGACGTCGGTGCCAGAGGCCGGCTGCGTGTCACCCGATTCCTGGTGACCGGCCATCTTGCCCTTCCACTCGTTGAACTTGCCGGTTGCCGAACCGATCACGGACTTCAACGCGGCAAACCGTCCTTCACTCTTGCTTTCCGCCTCCTTGCTGGACTTGGCCGTCTCGTCCTCGTTCTTGTCCTCTTTCGATCGCGCCATGGCCGCGGCAATACCGAAGGCCCCGCTCTGTCCACGGCTTTCCGACCGCACCAACAGGGCATCGGTGACCCAGGTGGCACTCTCACCGGGGGCGCGGTTGGGCAGGTGGGAGGGGCGCCAATCGGTCACGTCGCCAACGAACGAGCGCACGTCCGTGTCGATATCGTTGAGCGCCAGACCGGCCCCCACGCCGACGTTCTCGGACGATGCCAGGGCCCCCGACACGCTCCATTGACCCAGATCGTGAAGCGCACGCAGGCGGGCGATCGGTGAACGCACCGCCGTCGAGGAGTCCACCCCGGCGATCACGTCGCTGTCGACCAGGTTGACGACGGCCGTGCCATTGCCGGCAACACTCTTGCCCTTGCCGGCCGACGGGGCCAGGTTGACGCGCAGGTTGTGCTCATGGGCGAGCACATCGACCTGGCTCGCCGAGTCGATCCGCCCGTTCACGCCCGCACCGGCAATCGTGCGCGAGGCGTGGTCGGCGATGTTCAGCGCCGCACCGACCGCACCGCTGTCCGACTGGGTACCGAAGACCGTGCCCAGGTTGCCTGCCACCGTCAGGCGCTCGATGTCGCTCGTCGCGACGACCTCGATCCCACCCTGCCAGTCGTGTTCCTCGGCCTCCCAGTCTGCCGGGTCGGTCAGGCTCCGCCCCTGGGCGGTCCACACGGCCTGTTGTTCATCGTCAGAGTCGATCTCCCGGTGAAGCACGCTGCTCCAGGCGGTGGGGTCTGCTGCCGTTGCCTTGAGCGAGACACCATCGCCCACCCACGCCTCGGTGGTGGTATCCGTCTTCATCACCGAGAGCGCGCCGGCCAGCGCCAGTTCCTCGGCCGAGCCGGTCGCATTCGCGTATTGGCTGGGCAGGTCCTGGATGGCCTTGCCGGCATCGACGGCGTCCTTCGCTCGATCGATCACCGACTGGAACGAATCCCACTTGTCGAAGTCCCGCAGCGCGTCGTCGAGGTCCGTCGACAAGGGCACCTCGGTGCGCGCCCCGACGGCAATGTTTGCCGCCGTGATCTCGCTGTCATCCCCGATCCAGGCCCGGGTCTCCTGTCGGGTGTCACTGAACGCCAGAGCGACGCTGAGCCCGACATCGGTGCCGTCCTTCTTCTTGGCCTTCGAGGCCACCTTGCTCAAGGCACGGTTGCGCAGTTCGGCCTGATGCCCAAGCGCGACCACCTCGACGTTGCCGTCGACGTCGACTGCCGGACCGCCGTCCTCACCGAGACTCGCCTCGGTCACGTGACCCGATTCGGCCCAGGAAAACGCCGAGGCCAGTCGCAGCCCGGTACTGCTCGAACCGCTGTCGTCCCCACCCTGATTGACCGCTTTGTCGATCTTCTTGCCAAGGAAGTCGACGTAAGGGTTCGTCACGCCGAAACGCTCGCGATAGGTGGCCTCGATGTGATCAGCCAAGCCACTCCCCGGGGTGGTCTCGGCCGTATTGCGTTGCTCGAGCACGCGGTTGATCGCGAGCACGGACAGATCGTTGCCCGATGGGTGATCGGCGGCAAAGGCGGCCTCGGTCGTACTGTCGAACCGGGAAACCGCGATCGCCGGCCCGGCCGAGGCACCCTTGCCGACCGAGCCGAAAGTCACCGAGTTGGAGAACATCTGTTCGTTGCGGGCGCGCACTCGCACGTCGGACTCCGACGCGGTGTTCACCGAGGCGCCGTGTTCCACGTCGGCGAGGGTGTTCGTGTCCGCCACCGCGATACCGAGCGCAAAGTCGGTGTCGACCAGGGGCTTGCCCTCCGAATTGTTGGAGGCAAGCCCGGCCGCGGTGAGCATCAGCGTGTTCTGACTACCGGCATCGACCGACAGGTCACCCGCGACGTTGACCGCCGCGCCGGAGTCGATCGTCACGCGCGACTCGCCGGCAAGTTCCCCGTAGGCAATCCCGAAATTGAACGGCACGGCCGCCTTGTGATTGTCCTTCGTGCCGTCGGCGATCGAGTCGACATGACGGGTGGCGTGGGCGCTGACCTCAAGATCGTTTTCCGCCGTCACGGTGCCGGCGATATCGACCTGTGCGTCGGCATCCGCGATGGCCACCGACGCGACGTCCTGGATGCCGAGCACCTGGTCGAGGGTGTCGGAATCGACGTCGAATGCATCCGCGACCCCGCTGAAACCCTCCCGGTCGACGTTGATGAAGGTCTCGTACAGGTCGACGAATGTCGCCTCGTCCCCCAGATCGAGCGTCTCGAGAAAGCCCGCACTCGCCATCGCGAGCGACCGGGACTCGATCGACACGTCGCGGCCGCTGACGTCCCCGTCGACCGTGATCTCGGCGTCCGCCGCGGCCTTCCCGGCCACCTGGACATCCTCGGCCTCGGCAAGGATCTCCACGTCGCCGGACCTGGCCGTATCGTCCCGATTCCGGGCATCGACGACCGCCCCGTCGTCAATTGTCACGCGCGCCCGTTCCGCGGGGGCGTTCAGCGCCTCCGGCGTTTCCACGTCCGCGGCATCCAGCCCATCTGCCTCCGGATCGCAGACAAGCTTTCTCTGTCAAGGTAGATGTCCGCTT
>CAYUAO010000072.1:8745-10715 GCA_964442775.1 uncultured Halothiobacillus sp.
GCGGGAGCGTTGAGGGCATCCGGCGTTTGCACGTCAGCGGCATCCAAGCCGTCTGCCTCCGGATCGCAGACAAGACAGCGATCGATCGCCCGGGCATGCAGCCGAATATCACCGGACGGATCGGCGTCGACCGCCCCGGTCAGGATTCGGCCGCTCGATCCGACGGTAATCTCCGCGGCGTCGATCTGGACATCGCCCTGGTTCGTGGCGGAGACCGCGCCGGCCTCATCCATCAGCGTCGCCAGCCGGCCATCGACCTGGGCCGACTCGCCGCCAATCGTGATCGAGCCATCCGGATCGCCCAACGCATCGACGTTCACCGCCGAGCGGAATACCTCCCAGGCATCGTCCTGCACCTCGACGGAAAGCTCGGCCCCATCGACGATCACCGCATGGGCAGCGAACAGATTGACGCCGCCACGCGCGTTTACCTCGCCCTCGATACGGATCTCGGCGTCCGTGGACTGGAAGTCTCCACGCATCAGCCGCGCGACATCTCGGTCCATCGCGTCGCCATCGACCGAGCCGTCGGCGATGGCATCCAGCATCGTGCTCATTTCACCGTCCGTCGGCGTGGTGACGACCAGACTGCCGACATTGACCACCCCCGAGGCCCCCACCACCAGGCCATGCGGGTCGGCGAAGATAATGTTTCCGCCGATCGAGCCATCCTTCAGGCCATTGAGGGTGCCGTTGATGCGGGCCTTGGCGTCGTGGACCAGGTTGACCAGGTTGTCGGCGCCGCCGGGCACATGGAGGTTGACCGTGTTACCCGACTCGACCTCGAACCGGCCGAAGGAGTTGAACCCGGAGTTGCCCTTGACGGTATCGGTGCGAATGTCGGTGGAAGTACCGTCGACGTCGACGGAGGTGTCGGTGGAGCCTTCGAGTGTGATGTCGTTGGCGGATACCAGGGACGGCATCGCCAGAGCGGCCAGGATGGCCCGGCGCAAGGGGGAGTAACGGAAGATCCTGCGGCGAGTGTTCGAACGGTCCGTTTCGGTGAAATCCTTGTGCATCGAGACCATGGCCACTCGCCCCTCCTCTGAACGTGATCGACGTTTTTCAGAGAAAGCAGCCTACCCAGCGGGCTTGCACACTCAAGGAACTTTCGGGAACATTTTTTTCACTTTTATTTCAGCAGGTTAAGAAGAAACATTCCCGAAAAAATTTCTAGCGAAACACTCGGATATTCGTAACTTGGCCCCAAAATGACCCGGCATGTCGAATGACGAACAGGCAATCCGGGCCGGGCGCCCCCAGAATTGCGGATCGATAGGTTGAGTGGAGTCCCTTGCCAGCCAGCCGATCGAAACTCATGGCCCCGGGGCGACGAGCCGACCACGCCGTGTTCACGGGTGTACGCTTCTGGGTGCAGTCACGGAACGCTGTCCGCCAGTCGACCCCGGGCAACATGGGCCCGGGCCCACATCCCGCTCAACCACCCGAAACGGGTTCCCGCCAGCAATGATCCTCGATGCGCCCATGTGGCTGGTAACCGACGACCAGATCGGCAAGCTGGCTTCGCAACGCGGGGATATCGGAACGCTGCATGTCCCGTTGCAACCGATAGATCGCCTTGTCGAACGACCGCCATGTCAGGCAATCCTCATTGGCGCGCAGAATGCGGGGGTGATCGGTACCCCTGACCGCCTCGCCGATCAGTAGCTCCTCGTAGAGCTTTTCACCGGGGCGCAGGCCGGTGTAGGTGATCTCTATATCGCCATCCGGGTACTCCGCGTCCCGCACTTCAAGCCCACTCAGGTGCACCATCCGCCGCGCCAGGTGATCGATCTTTACCGGCTCGCCCATGTCCAGCACGAACACGTCGCCGCCCTCGCCCATGCTGCCGGCCTGGATGACCAGTTCGACCGCCTCGGGGATGGTCATGAAGTACCGCGTAATGTCCGGGTGGGTGACCGTCACCGGGCCACCATCGGCGATCTGGCGGCGGAACAGCGGCACCACCG
>CAYUAO010000073.1:0-3365 GCA_964442775.1 uncultured Halothiobacillus sp.
TCGTGACCGCTGCCCGAAAAGGAACGGCAAGCCACTGACACACCGCACCTTTTCCGACTAGGATTGAGGCTGGAGCCTCGGCACTCGGGGTCGCGGATCGTACATCAACACAGAGGGCCGCACCGATGGCGAAAGACGATCCGGACAAAGGTCACTGGCTGGCAATCAATGCCGGCTCGTCCTCGCTCAAGCTGGCGATCTTCGACTCGGACGGCAATCGCCGACACGCCTGCACGGCGGAGGAACTGCATCATGCCGGTCATTCGCCCGGCGAGTCGCACGCCCACGCGCTCGACGAACTGATCACTGCCCTGCCACCGGGGATGAACGGCCCGTTTCGAGGTATCGCCCACCGGGTCGTGCACGGCGGCGATCGCTTCGACGCCCCGACACGGATCGACCAGGACGTCGTCGACGCGCTTCACGAGATCGAACCGCTCGCCCCGTTGCACAATCCCATCGCCGCGGCCTGCATCGAACTGACGCGACAGCGCTTCCCGGACACGCCCCAGTACGCCCTGTTCGACACCGCCTTTCATCGCGACCTGCCGCCGGAGGCACGCGACTACGCCCTGCCCGCCTGGTGCCGGAATCAGCTGGGCATCCGCCGCTACGGGTTCCACGGCCTGTCGGCCGCGCACGCCCTGCGCCGGCTGGCCGAGACCACCGGCCACCCGCCGACGCGACTGAACCTGATCGTGCTCCATCTCGGCAATGGCGCGAGCGTCACGGCTATCCGCGGCGGTCACAGCGTGGCGACCTCGATGGGCATGACCCCGCTCGAGGGCCTGGTCATGGGCACGCGGGCCGGCGACATCGACCCGGCCATCCCCGGCGTGCTCGAACGACGCGGCGGGCTGACGAGCGACGAGGTCGACCACCTGCTCAACCACGAGTCCGGCCTGTTCGGCCTGTGCGGCACGCGCGACATGCGCGAGATCCACGACGCCATCGACCGGGGGAGCCGCGAGGCGAGCACCGCGCTGGCCATGTACGTCCATCGCATCCGCCATTACCTCGGCGGCTACCTGGTCAACCTGGGCCGGCTGGACGCCCTGGTGTTCACCGGCGGGGTCGGCGAACACGACGTCGTCGTGCGCGAATCGGTCTGCGAGGGCCTCGGCGTGATGGGCCTGGCGCTGGACGTTTCCGCCAACCGGCGCGACGAGACCGGCGTGCGCGCCCTGCACCAGCCGCACAGTCCGGCCGGCATCTGGGTGGTCCCCGCCGACGAGGAGCGCGAGATGGTCCGGCAGATACAGGATCTCGGCTGACACACGCCGGATACATTCCGTTGTTCTGATATCGAGAGGGGGTGACACATCCCGTCAGTCCGACTCCTGGAGAAGCAAGGTCATGCAGCGAAGCGACATCGAATCGATCGACGGTTTCTGGCGTGCCGCCAATTACCTGTCCGTGGGCCAGATCTACCTGCTCGACAACCCGTTGTTGCGCGAGCCGCTCGCCCGCGAGCACATCAAGCCGCGCCTGCTCGGCCACTGGGGCACCACCCCGGGGCTGAACTTCATCTACGCGCACATGAACCACCAGATCGCGGCGCGCGATCTCGACGCGATCTACCTGACCGGCCCGGGCCACGGCGGTCCGGGTCTCGTGGCCAGCGCCTGGCTCGACGGCACCTACTCCGAGGTCTACCCGCGGATCAGCCGCGACGGGGACGGCATGCGCCGACTGTTCCGGCAGTTCTCCTTCCCCGGCGGCATACCCTCGCACGTCGCCCCCGAGACACCCGGGTCGATCCACGAAGGCGGCGAACTGGGTTACGTGCTCTCGCACGCCTTCGGCGCGGCCTTCGACAACCCGGACCTGGTCGTCTGCGCGGTGGTCGGTGACGGCGAGGCGGAGACCGGCCCGCTGGCCACCTCCTGGCATTCCAACAAGTTCCTCGACCCGGCGCGGGACGGCGCCGTGCTGCCGATCCTGCACCTCAACGGCTACAAGATCGCCAACCCCACGGTGCTCGCGCGCATTCCGGAAGAAGAACTCGAGGCGCTGCTGCGCGGCTACGGCTACGCCCCCCGTTTCGTGTCCGGCGACGACCCAGAGCGCCTGCACGCCGAGATGCTCAAGACCCTCGGCGAGGTGCTCGACGAGATCGACGCCATCCAGCGCCGGGCACGGACGGAAGGCGAGACGACCCGCCCGCGCTGGCCGATGATCGTGCTGCGCACGCCCAAGGGATGGACCGGCCCGGCGGAGGTCGACGGCAAGCCGGTCGAGGGGACCTGGCGCTCCCACCAAGTGCCGGTCAGCGACGTGCGCGACAACGACGCCCACCGCCAGCTCCTCGAGGACTGGATGAAGAGCTACCGCCCCGAGGAGCTGTTCGACGAGCAGGGCCGGCCGCTCGACTGGCTAACCGCACGCACGCCGACCGGCAACCGGCGGATGTCGGCCAACCCGCACGCCAACGGCGGGCTGCTGTGCCGCCCGCTCGACCTGCCCGACTTCCGCGACTACGCCATCCCGGTGGAGGCGCCGGGACAGACCCGGTTCGAGTCGACCCGCGCGGCGGGCCGCTTCCTGCGCGACGTGATGGAGAACAACCGCGAGGCGGCCAACTTCCGCCTGTTCGGCCCGGACGAGACCAGTTCCAACCGGCTCGGCGACGTGTTTTCCGTCACCGACCGGGCCTGGAACGCCGAGACTCTGCCCACCGACGAGCATCTCGCCCGGGGCGGACGCGTGATGGAGATCCTCTCGGAGCACACCTGCCAGGGCTGGCTGGAGGGCTACCTGCTCACCGGTCGCCACGGCCTGTTCGCCTGCTACGAGGCCTTCATCCACATCATCGACTCGATGTTCAACCAGCACGCCAAGTGGCTCAAGACCAGCAGCGAGATCCCCTGGCGCGCGCCGATCCCCTCGCTCAACTACCTGCTGACCAGCCATGTCTGGCGCCAGGACCACAACGGCTTCTCGCACCAGGACCCCGGCTTCATCGACCACGTGGTCAACAAGAAGGCCAGCGTGATCCGCGTCTACCTGCCGCCGGACGGCAACTGCCTGCTGTCGGTGACCGACCACTGCCTGAGAAGCCGCGACTACGTCAACGTGATCGTCGCCGGCAAGCACCCCGAGGCCCAGTACCTCGACATGGACGCGGCGATCAAGCACTGCACCGCGGGCGTGTCGATCTGGGAATGGGCCAGCAGCGACGACGGCGTCGAACCCGACGTGGTGATGGCCTGCGCCGGCGACGTGCCCACTGAGGAAACCCTGGCCGCGGTCGACCTGCTACACCGCCACCTGCCCGAGTTGCGCGCCACCGTCGCCACCGACGTCCGCCCGCCCATCCCCACGGCCCCCTGCAGCGACGAGATCGACTTCGTCATTACCGGCGA